>NZ_LN831024.1:3432647-3744705 GCF_001457615.1 Pseudomonas aeruginosa
GCACAGTTCGAACAGGCAGTAGCCCGGCGGGCGCGGCAGCGGGCCGTCGGTTTCCGCCAGGCGCCGGGCTTCGGCGCGCAGGGCGTGGATGTCGGCGAGGGTTTCGCTCTGCCGCGAGGCGATCGACATCGGGTGGGTCTGGTACGGGCGGCTCAGCCACTGGGCGTCGGCGCGCTCGTCGGGCAGGCGTTCGGCGCGGCCGTTGAGGATGATCTGCTGGCTGCTCTCGCGCCAGTACAGCACCCCCGAGGCCCAGGGGTTCTGCGCCAGTTCGCGGCCCTTCTGGCTATCGGCGTGGGTGGCGAACACCACCCCGCGCTCGCCCAGCTCGGCGATCACCACGATCCGCGTCGACGGCCGGCCCTGCCCGTCGACCGTGGCCAGGGCCAGTGCCCGCGGCTCGCGCACGCCATAGCGGCGGGCGCGTTCCAGCCAGTTGCGCAGCACCTCCATGGGGTTCGCCGGCGGCGCCTCGAACTCCGGGAAAGGGGCTTCGATGGTCCCGGTGAGGGACTCGGAAATGTTCGCGTTGACGCCCATCACGGCGTTCCTCCGTTCTGCCCGTTCACAGGTAGGCCCGGCCTTCGGCGAAGGCCGCGCCGTTGCCCGACACTTCCACCGCCGAGACCCGCTCGCCGGCGCCCTCGGCGCGGGCGTACATGCGCGACGGCCGGCCGATCTCGACGCCCTGGAGGATCTCGATCTGCTGCCCGTAGGGAATCTGCCGGTGGCGCGCCAGGTGGATCGCCAGCGGCCCGGCGGCGGAGCCGGTGGCGGCGTCCTCGACCACGCCGTAGGCCGGCGAGAACATGCGGCTGCGCCAGTGCCGCCCGGCGCCGGCGAAGCAGTTCACCGCCAGGTCCGGGAAGTCGCACAGCGCGCGGTGGTCGGGGTGCAGCGCGGACAGCGCGGCGACGCTCTCCAGGCCGACGAACACGTGGCGCGGGCCGTTGCGGTAGACCTCGATGGGAAAGGTCGAGCCCTTCAGGCCGAGGGCGGCGAGCAGCTCGGCCGGGCGGCTGAAGTGCTCCCAGGTGGGGATCGGCTGCTGCATGCTGCAGGCCACCACCTTGCCGTCCTGGCGCTCCAGGGCGAAGGGCACGGTGCCCATCCTGGTCTCCAGGAACAGCCTGTCCTTGTCGGTCTCGGCGCCCAGGGCGATGGCGGTGCCCAGCAGCGGGTGGCCGGCGAACGGCAGTTCGTTGACCGGGGTGAAGATGCGGATGCGCGCGTCGCCGTCCTGTTGCGGGCGGAGCACGAAGGTGCTCTCCGACAGGTTCATCTCCCGCGCCATGCGCTGCATGCGCTCGCCGCTGAGGTCGTCGCAGTCGAAGAACACCGCCACCGGGTTGCCTTGCAGCGGTTCGCTGGCGAAGGCGTCTATCACGACATATCTGTGCATGGGCTCTCCTGGCTCAGGGCCGCCGCTCGACCAGCGCGTGGCGCAGCAGGTCGGCGATGATGCGCGGACCCTCGCGGGTCAGCACCGATTCGGGGTGGAATTGCATGGAGGCGAAGCGCGGCCCGCGCAGGGCATGGACCTCGCCGGTCTCGCGGTCGCGGCTGATCTCGATCGGGCCGACCTCGGGAATCTCGATGCGGTCCTGCAAGGCGCGCGCGGCGAAGGTGTTGTAGAAGCCGACGCGCTCGGCGGCGCCGAACAGGTCGATCTGTTTCTGCACGCCCTGGTTGGGCTCCTGCCGGCGTTGCAGGTCCAGGCCCAGGCACAGGCTCAGCACCTGGTGGCTCAGGCACACGGCGAGGAACGGCCGGCGCTCGCTGAGCAGCGAACGGATGGCCAGGTGCAGGTGGCCGATCTTCGGCTGGCCGATCTCGGTGGGGTTGCCCGGGCCGGGGCCCATGATCACCAGGTCGTAGCCGTCGAACGAGTACGGCTCCTGGAAGCCGCGCACGGTCACCGTCAGGCCCAGCGACTTGAGCTGCTTGGCGATCATCGAGGTGAAGGTGTCCTCGGCATCGACGATCAGCACCTCGCGTCCGGACAGGTCGGCCTGCAACTGCTGGCGCTCGCTGGCGCCGCGCAGCCAGAAGTCGGCGATCGGCGCGTTGCGGCTGGCCAGCGCCGCCACCACGTGCGGGTGCGAGCCCAGGCGCTGCGGCGCCTGGCTCTTCAGCGCGGCGATCAGCCCGGAAGCCTTGGCCCGGCTTTCCGCCGCCTCGCCCAGGGGATCGGAGTGACGCACGATGGTCGAGCCGACGCCGATGCGCAGGCGGCCGTCGCCCTCGATCTCGGCGGTGCGGATCAGGATCGCCGAGTCCAGCGTGCGCCCGCCCTGGCCGTCACCGCCGATCAGCGCCGCCACCCCGCTGTAGTAGCCGCGACCCTGCGGCTCGTAGCGGCGGATCACCCGGCAGGCGCTTTCCAGCGGGCTGCCGGTGACGGTCGGGGCGAACAGCGTCTCGCGCAGCACCTCGCGCACGTCGCGGCTGGTCTGGCCCTCGATGAAGTACTCGGTGTGCGCCAGGTGCGCCATCTCCTTGAGGTAGGGACCGAGCACCCGGCCGCCGTCCTCGCAGATCCGCGCCATCATCTTCAGTTCCTCGTCCACCACCATGTACAGCTCGTCGGCTTCCTTGCGGTTGTCGAGGAATTCCATGACCTCGGCCAGGTTCGGCCCGGCCGGCGGGTAGCGGTAGGTGCCGCTGATCGGGTTCATCACCGCCAGGCCGTCGCGCACGCTGATGTGTCGCTCGGGCGAGGCGCCGACCAGGGTGCGTTCGCCGGTGTGGACGATGAAGGTCCAGTAGGCGCCCTTCTCGCGCAGCAGCAACTGGCGGAAGAAACTCAGCGCGCTGGCCGTGGCGTAGCCGTCGATGCGCGCCTGGAAGCGCCGCTTGATCACGAAGTTGGCGCCTTCGCCGCGACCGATCTCGTCGGCGATGACCCGCCCGACCACTTCGGCGTAGGCCTCGTCGTCGAGGTCGAAAGCTTCCTCGCTCAGTTCCAGCGCCTGGTTCGGCAGCAGCGCCAGGGCCTGCTCCAGCGGCAGCAGTTCCTGCTCCAGGACCTTCAGCGCCAGCAGCGGCGTGCCGTCGTCGAGCGCCTCGAAGCCGCGCTCGGCGATCTGCCGGTAGGGAATCAGCGCCAGCAGGTCATGGCGCGGCAGGCCCGGGCCGGGCTCGTCCAGCGGCAGGTCGGCCAGGCCGTGCAGTTCGAGCGCCTCGCCGCGAATCACGTCGAGCAGGCCCGGGCCATTGCTTTCCGGGCGGTAGAGCAAGGCGAACGGCGCCGGCCGTTCGAGCAGGCGCTGCAACAGCGATGTGGGCAGGGCGTTCATTCCAGCACCTCGTCGGTGGTGACCACCATCGCGCAGCGGCTGGCGGCGTATTCCAGGGCCATGCGGTGGTGCGCCTCGCTGAAGTCGGCGATGGCGTCGGCCACCAGGAACGGCTGGATGTCGTTGGAGTAGGCGTCGACCGTGGAGATCAGCACCCCGACGTGGGCGTATACGCCGCACAGCACCAACTGGTCGCGGCCGGCGGCGCGCATCCGCTGGAGCAGGTCGGAGTGGAAGAAGGCGCTGTAGCGCCACTTGGTCAGCAGCCAGTCGTCCGGCCCCGGCGCCAGCTCCTCGACCACCTCGCGGTCGGCCGGACTGGCGCGCATGCCCGGCCCCCAGAAGTCCTTGAGCAGGCCGCGCTGCTCCTCGGTCATGCTGCCCGGCTGGGCGGTGTAGGCGATCTGCACGCCCTGCTCGACGCACCAGCGGCGCAGCCGCGCGGCGTTGGCCACCAGCCCGGCGCGCAGGCTCTCGGGCAGCGGGCGCAGGAAGTAGCGCTGCATGTCGTGCACCAGCAGCACCGCGCGCCGCGGCTCCAGGCTCCAGCGCGCCAGGTTGGCCGGCAACTGCTGGGCGGTCGGCAAGGGATAGGCGGTGATTTCGGGAATGCCGCTCATGCCACGGTCTCCAGGGGGAAGGTTGCGCTCGGGATCGCTTCTGCGCCGGACCAGGCCATCACCGCGCTGAGCGCCTGCCAGGGGTTCAGCCGCGGATCGCAGAGGCTGGTGTAGTGCCGGCTGACCTGGTGCAGGCCGCTGGAATCGGCGACGCACTCGGTGACGTCGTCCGGGGTGGTCTCCAGGTGCAGCCCGGCGGCCACGCCGCCGGAGCCGGACACCGCCAGGCGGAACGCCGCCACCTCCTCGGCGATGCTGCGCACCAGGCGGGTCTTGTTGCCGCAGGGCGCGACGATGGTGTTGCCGTGCATCGGGTCGCTCAGCCAGATCACCGGGTGGCCGGCTGCGCGCACCGCCTCCACCAGCGGCGGCAGGCGCTCGCCGACCTTCTGCGCGCCCATCCGCGCGATCAGCGTCAGGCGCCCCGGCTCGCGGCGCGGGTCGAGGCGCTCGCAGAGCGCCAGCAACTGGTCGCGGCCGATCTCCGGACCGACCTTGCAGGCCACCGGGTTGAGCACCTCGGCCAGCAGCGCCACATGGGCGCCGTCGACCTGGCGGGTGCGCTCGCCGATCCACGGCCAGTGGGTCGAACCGAGATAGACCCGGCGCTGCTCGTCCTCGCGCAGCATCGACAGCTCGTAGTCGAGCAGCAGCATCTCGTGGCTGGTCCAGACCGGCGAGGCATTCGCCTCCTGCCCGGACGCGGCGTCCCAGCCCAGGTGGCGCATGATGTTGCGCGCCGCCGCGTAGCCCTTGAGGATCCGCTGCGGATCGGCCCGGCGCTGCTCGGCATGGGCCTCGCGGCCGTTGACCATGTCGCCGCGATAGACCGGCAGGGTCTGCTCGCCGACCTGCTCGTGCGGCTTGGAACGCGGCTTGGCGTACTGCCCGGCGATGCGCCCGACGCGGATCACCGGCCGCCGGCCGGCCAGGCGCAGGGCGCCGGCCAGCAGTTCCAGCACGGCGGCCTTGCGCGCCACGTTCTCGGCATGGTGGTCGTCCATGTCCTCGGCGCAGTCGCCGCACTGCACCACCAGCGCCTCGCCGCGGGCGACCCGCGCCAGGGTCGCGCGCAGGGCCAGGATGTCGCCGGCGCGGATCAGCGCCGGACTGCCGCGCAGGTACGCCTGCACGTCGCGCAGGCGCGACGGATCGCCCCATTCGGGTTGCTGCAGCGCTTCGCAGCGCCGTACGCGTTGCAATAGATCGTCCATAGTTCACCCCTTCCAGGATGGCCTCAGGTGGGAATGCCTTCGCGTTTGATCTGCGGGACCGGAATGCTCAGGGCGCGCAATTGCTGGAAGACGTTCATGAATTCGCGGTTGCGCTTGATCTTGCCGTCGTCCAGCTCGAAGGAATGCAGGAAGTGGTTCTCGTAGTAGCCCTCGGGATAGCCGGGGAAGAGGATCTTGCCGTGGCCGTCGCACTCGACCCAGAAGTGGTTGGGATCGTCGGTCTCGAAGACCTTGATGTTGTACCACTCCCAATCCGGGAAGCATTTCAGCGACCACACCGCGTGCTCGGCCAGCTTGTCCTTGCCACGAATGACGATGGGCGAGCCGGTATCGGTGGTCCATAAACCGCCACAGCCGTCCTCGACGAAAAGTTCATGGCGGCGCAGGCGATCCTGGCCTTTGGTGTTCATATACTTGACCACCGTCTCGCGATTCTTCCTGCGCAACTCCACGGCGTCTTCGAAACCTTGGGGAATGGCATTATCGAGCATCGTCATATCTCCTCTTGAATTGGAATAAACATTAATCAGGTGGGAATACCGTCACGTTTTATTTGTGGAACGGCTATTCCCAATGCACGCAATTTCTGCATCGGGTTCATGAACTCGCGATTGCGTTTTATCCGGCCGTTCTCGAGTTCGAAGGAATGGATGTAGTGGTTCTCGCAATAGCCCTCCGGATACCCCGGGACCAGCGCCTTGCCGCGCCCGTCGCACTCGACCCAGAAGTGGTTCGGATCCTCGGTCTCGAAGATCCGCACGTTGTGCCACTCCCAGTCGGGGAAGCAGCGCTCGAGCCACTCGGCGAGCCGCCTGAGGCTCTCATGGCCCCGGAAAACCAGGGGTTCGCCGCTTTCCGTGGTCCAGTTGCCGGCGCAGCCGTCCTCGACGAACAGGCTGTGCCGCTGCAACCGTTCGGCCCCCTTCATGCGCATGTAGTGCTCGACCGTGGCACGGTTGCGCCGACGCAATTCCAGGTTGTCGGTAAACCCTTTCAACCGTTGGTACTCTCGCATGGTGCGAATCTCCGCCAGTTCGAATCGACTGGCATCCATACCGGAAAGAAGACATCGGGATGACAGGCCGGAGAAATTGCCGTGAAGCTTTTTCCGGGCAAAAGTTGCCCGCTTCGGAGCGTCTCCAAAGTTTCAACTAATGCCGAATTGCCATGACCGAATGTTTCGCCTGAAACCCAGTTGTAACCAGATTTGACAGGGGACAAACTTATAAACGCTTTTTTGCAATAGCCATAACCCCTTAAAAATTACAGGTGTGGGGCATCGATTCCGTTCTATTCTTTGGCCGGTTTGCCAAGCGCCCGGAAAGTTGCACTAGCGTGCCGGACAACAGGAGGACGGGCGCAATGGCGAAGGGGGCAGCGGGGAAACGCTGCCGGTGGGAAGGCTGCGCTCAGGCGACCGGCGCAAACGCTATCCGGCCATTCGGTGAATGGCCGGACGCTTGCGCGGCGGCCTCGCTAGGCGACGAGGCGTCGATTCAGTTGAGCAGGCCGATGGCGTAAGCCTTCATGGTGGCCTCCGCCTTGTTGCTGGAGTTGAGCTTGCGCATCGCATTGACGATATGGAACTTCACCGTGCGCTGGTCGATCGACAGGATCAGGCCGATCTCGCCGTAGGTCTTGCCCACCGCGGTCCACTTGAGCATCTCGGTTTCCCTGGCGGTCAGGCGCACATTGCTTTCCGGGACGATGCGCGGCGCCAGCAGGTCGCCGAAGGTAGCCTGCAGCATGCTGGTGATCCAGAGCAGGAAGGATTCCTTCTCCAGGATTTCCGTGGCGGCGATGCTCTCGCTGGAACGCACCAGGGACAGCATGCTGATCAGCCCGTACTTGCCGCGGACCGGGATCGACCAGCCGTGACGGATGCCGTGATGCAGCGCTTCCTCCCAGAAGAAACGGTTCTCCTGGAAGTCTTCGCCATTCCAGATCAGCGGGGTGTATTCCAGAAGACCATGGCGCACGATCGGGTCGATGGATGTGTAGTCTTCGGAGATATATCTGCTTTTCCATTCCCCTGGGTAATTGGACAGGAAATGATATTTAGGTGCGGTCAGCGGGAAAGGCGCCCGCGCACCGAATGAAAAGAATTCGAATCCATAATTACCGCATATCTCGAGAACCAGGGAGAAGAACTCTTCCTCGGTTGTTATTCTTGACAAAATCTCGAGATATCCCTCTCTCTCATCATGCATGCCAGCTTCACCAGTCAACAATCGATCCCGGCAGGATTCGGTTCTTCAGCGTTTTTATTCTTTTTTGTTTCCGTCTTATCCACTCATGACAATTCCCTTTATCAAGCCGGACCTGGAAGTACATATCGCCACCGGCCCTGTGCGGGTGTTCCGGACGAGGTCTAGCCCATTCGCCGCCCGCCGGGCGACGACGAAACGAGGCTGAAGAGAACTTCTCGATGAGCACGGACACGAGGCGCCGCGCAGGAACTGCGCTGGGCTGGAGGGGACGGCGCCCCGGATCTTTGCGGAAACCGTAGAACGGCTCTCCGATGGGCCTCACGGCGGTCTTTCTCATTGTTCTTCTCGCACGCTCCATCGTCGTCGGGAGAGCCTCCCGACAACAAACCTTGGCCCATGGCGGGCCTCGTCGACGAGGCTCCCCGGGGACCAGAAATGGCAACTACATACTTCCCCCCCTATCTCTCCGCAGATACCTGCCCGGAAGGGCAGGTTGTCCCTGCCGGGCTGTGACAATTTAATTCGACCAGGCATTTCATTGTCCGTGCCGATTTTCACGAAGCGCATTCTGAGGCAATTAAAAAGAGCGCTCCATTCGACCATGGACAAGCTATCCACGCCTGACCGAGATCGCCTTCCGAATATAGCGAAGCGATAACCGCAGCCTGCCGAGAAGTGCTTCAGACAATAAACAGGACGCTGGCCTTTCGTATCGATGAAAGTTCCGCATGGCGTCCGCCCCTAAGGAAGAGGAGATAAATATGATTTATTACTTGATCGGAGTGGCGCTATTCATCTTCATGCTGGAACAGTTGGTTCCCGGCTGGAAATTGCCCAAGGTGAGCACCTGGGTGGCCCGGGTGATCTTCCTCAACATCGTCCAGGTGTCGATCGCCCTGCTCGCCGGCATCACCTGGAACAAATGGATGATGGGGCACAGCCTGCTGCACACCTCGGATGCCCTGCCACCACTGCTGGCCGGCTTCGCCGCCTACTTCGTCAACACCTTCGTCACCTACTGGTGGCATCGCGCGCGCCACGCCAACGACACGCTCTGGCGGCTGTTCCACCAGTTGCACCACGCGCCGCAACGCATCGAGGTATTCACCTCCTTCTACAAGCATCCGACCGAGATGGTCTTCAACTCGCTGCTGGGCAGCTTCGTCGCCTACGTGGTGATGGGCATCAGCATCGAGGCCGGCGCCTACTACATCATGTTCGCCGCGCTCGGCGAGATGTTCTACCACTCGAACCTGCGCACCCCGCACGTCCTCGGCTACCTGTTCCAGCGCCCGGAGATGCACCGCATCCACCACCAGCGCGACCGCCACGAGTGCAACTACAGCGACTTCCCGATCTGGGACATGTTGTTCGGCACCTACGAGAACCCCCGCCGCATCGACGAGCCGCAGGGCTTCGCCGGCGACAAGGAGCAGCAGTTCGTCGACATGCTGCTGTTCCGCGACGTGCACAGCCTCCCCGGAAAAACCCAGCCCGCTCCCGTCCTGGTCAAGCCCGACGTCAGGTGAACGCCATGATTCCAGACATCGATTCCCGTCTCAGCCGGAACATATTGAAATCCATCTCGTATGGCCTCCCCCTCGCCGAAGTGGTCCCCGACCATACCTATGCGCAACTGGAAACGCGCCTCGGCGAACTGAAACGCAGGTATCTGGAGCTGCGCATCTCCCACGGCGCGCGCGAGCTGCCGTTCAGCAACTACCTGTTCTACCTGATCCTCCAGTCGCGCCACCAGGAATTCGACTTCAAGCTGCGCCAGGGCAACTCGGTGGTCACCAACATCCACCGCTTCAAGAGCAAGGGACGCATCCCGTCCCTGACCACCCTGCTCCTGGCCGATGCGGTCAACGCCAAGAGCGAGCTGGAACTCAAGCATCCGGACATCCCGCAGCTCGACCGCCACGCCCGCGACATCGAGCGCTGGCTGGCCGCCGGCAACGTCATGCCGCCCAGCGAGCGGGCCCTGCGCGGCCTGGTGGAGGCGCTGGAGCGCGCCGCTGGCGAAGGCCGTCCGTTGCACCTGGTGAGCGCGGTATGCCCGGACTACTCGCACTCCAGCGATGCCGAGGGCAAGCCGCGCTACACCTTCGAGCGAGTCGGCGACCAGCCCGGCCTGGCCGGCGCCAAGCTGGTCAGCGCCGGGCAGGCGGTGGCGGAGCTGGCCAGGGCGCGCCAGGTGGAGATCCGCCACGCGATCCTCGGCGGCGAGTTCGAATACCTGTCGTTCAACCGCAACCCCGCCACCGGCGAGACCCGCGAGGGTTTCCTCGGCAAGGTCGAGCGCCAGCTCGAGCGGATCGCCGGGGCCCTGCCCTGCCCGGCCGCGACCTGCTCGTTCTTCGAGATGTGCGGCGGCGAGGACGGCTGGCACCGGGCCCACGGCGAGATCGTCCAGCGCCTGGAACAGGGCGACTACGGCCAGACCGGGCTGGACTACCCGGCCCTGGAATCGATCTTCCTGTCGCGCCTGCCGCTCTACGAGAAATGGTTCGCCAGCCAGTCGCGCGAGCAGATCTGGGCCAGCTTCGTCTCCCAGGCCGCCGAGTACGCATTGATGGGAAAACTCTTCGGCGAGCGCTTCGACAACTTCGTCGTGCTGGCCGTCGATCACTACCGGATGGAGCCGTTCTACTCGTTCTTCGCGACCGTCCCGACGCTCTACATCCGAACCGACTACCTGTAACGAGGGAGCGCCTGCGCCATGCAAGATGAACTGTTCAAGACCCGATACTCCAAGTACGGATACGGCATCGACGTGCGCCGTACCTACAAGGACCTGCCCTGCCAGCCGTTCTGGACCTGGGTCACCGGCAAGTCGCTGAACGACCGCCCGCCACGACGGCCGAAAGACACCCTGCTCAAGCCCTGGCAGCTCTACCTGCACATCAGTTGGGGCTACGCGGTGTTCTTCCTCGCGGTGATCTACGGCCAGCAACTGCTCGCCTCGCAGCAGCCACTGTGGCTGAAGTGCCTGCTGGGCGCGCTGATCATGTGCCTGGTGGTCAACCGCCAGCGTGGCTTCCTCCATACCTTCCACTACACCACCCATGGCGCCAGCCTGGAGAACAAGGCGCTGGCCCGCTTCACCTGCAAGTGGATCCTGTCGATCCCGATCCTGCACACCCCGCGCGACGAGTACGTGAAGCTGCACGTGAACGAACACCACAGCGTGCGCACCTTCAATACCGAGCACGACGTCGACCTGGTCTTCATGAAACAGCACGGCTTCTACAAGGGCATGTCCGAGAGCGCCTTCTGGACCCGCCTGGTGCTCGCGCCCTTCCATCCGGCGCGGATCCTCGAGCACCTGAAGTTCCGTTTCGACGTCAGCTTCGTCTCCGCCCCGCGCCACGAGCGCGTCAGCCGGGCGCTCTACTGGGCTGCGCTGCTCGGCCTGGTGTACGCCAGCGGCTACCTGGAGGCGTTCGCGCTGTTCTACCTGTTCCCGATCTTCATCCTCACCCAGTACTCGTCGTGGATCCAGCACGTCTCCGAGCACCTCTGGTTCGCCCGCAACGAGCACGGCCTGCCGCGCTTCCTGCACTACGGCTCGCTGAGCTGGGGACGCTTCCTCGGCCGCCCCTACCCGGCCGACAAGCAGGGCCTGGCCTTCGCCCTGGCGTTCGTTCGCTGGAGCCTGGGCGTGCTGCTGATCGACATCCCGCTGCGGGTGTTCTCCTTCATGCAGGACCTGCCCAGCCACGACTTCCACCATCGCAAGCCGGGAGTGAACTTCTGGCGCATCGCGCCGGAGCGCGCGGCCAACGAGGCGCGCCCCTCGAAGTTCGGCCCGATGACCGAGACCTGGGGCATGTGGGAGAACTTCCTGATCCTGCGCGACCACCTCTGCCGCGGCCAGTCGGACCCGTTCGGAATCGTCGACTGGTACCGCGAGAACCATGCCCGGCTCGCTCCGGAGACCGATGCCGCCAACCAGCCCCACACCAACCAACCCGCATCCCAGGCTACCGCCTGATCACACAGGAAACCCCATGAATACTCAGATTGCCCAGATCACCCAGAGCCTGGCAGCCAACGGCTGCGCCTATATCACCCCCAGCGACGCGCTCTACGACGAGCAGGACTGGGAACTGATGAACCAGGTCCTGGCCAACTCGACCCTGCCGTGGGAGAAGATCCTGATCGGCGACGCCGACGAGGAGAACGACCTCTACGTGGCCCGTTTCATGACCGACCGCGACCGTCCCACGGTGGTCAACCATGCGCTGTCGGAGCTGATCATCCCGCGCGTCTGCAACGACAACGTGATGAGCCTGTTCCGCAAGCTGATGGGCGACGACGCCTTCTACGTCCGGCGCATGCAGGTGAACCGGATGAAGGCCGGCTCGTTCATCGGCCGGCACCTGGATACCGACAGCAACCCGGACTACCAGTACTCCATCGTCCTGCAGCTCGGCACCTACTTCTCCGGCGGCCAGTTCGTGGTCTACGACCGCGACGGCAACCTGCGCAACGACATCAAGCCGGAGCCGCGCTCGGTGATCATCAGCGACTGCAGCTATCCCCACGAGGTCCAGCAGGTGACCGCCGGCGAGCGCGTCTCGCTGGTGTTCTTCGTCAGTCGCCATGCGGACCGGAACCGGCGGGTCTATTGACCCGTCGGCGTGGAGACTCGAAGCGATGTCGAAGAACGCACGTTACGCCTGGCGCCTGTCCCTCGGCGGCCTGCTGCTGGGGCTACTGGCCTGCGCGGTCTACCTGCTGGCCGTCCCGCTGGGCTTCAAGTACGGCGAGATCCAGGTCGGCCATGGCCTGGAACACGAGGGGCGGATCGCCTGGGACGCCGCCGGCGTCCCGCATATCCGCGCGCAGAGCCTGGAGGACGGCTATTTCCTGCTCGGCTACAGCCACGCCAGGGATCGCCTGTGGCAGATGGAGTTCGCCCGCCGCTATGCCGGCGGGACGCTCTCCGAAGTGTTCGGCGCCAAGACCCTGCCGATGGACAGGTTCGCCCGCACCCTGGGCTTCCGGCGCACCGCCGAGGGCATCTACGCCAACCTGGACGCGCCCACGCGCGTCCTGCTGCAGCGCTACAGCGACGGGATCAACGCCTACCTGGAGCTGGCCCCGGCGGCGCTGCCGCTGGAATTCAGCCTGGTGCGCCACGAGCGGCCGGGGCCCTGGGGGCCGGTGGACAGCCTGTCCCTGCACCTGCTCTATTCCTGGACCCTGAGCGCCAACCTGGGCATGCAGTTGCAGCGCCTGGCGCTGGCCGAGCACCTGGACCTGGCGCGGATCAACGAGGTGTTCGCCCCCTATCCGGGCGAGCGGCCGCCGGCCACCCGCGACTACGCCAGCCTGTACCGCTCCCTGCACGGCACGCCGGACGCCGGCAAGCTGCTGGGGCAACTGCCCGGTTCCAACGTCGAGGGCATCGGTTCGAACAACTGGGTGGTCTCCGCCAGCCGCAGCGCCACCGGCAAGCCGCTGCTGGCCAACGATCCGCACCTGCGCCTGACCAACCCGGCGGCCTTCTACCTGGCCAGCCTGAAGATCCCCGGCCTGAGCCTCACCGGCGCCAACTTCGCCGGCGCCCCGCTGTTCGTCATCGGCCATAACCAGCGCATCGCCTGGGGCTACACCAATACCGGCTCGCACATCCAGGACGCCTACCTGGAGCGCGTCGATCCCCAGGACCCGCGGCGCTACCTGGCCCCGGACGGCTACCGGCCCTTCGAGACGCGCCTGGAACGCATCGCCGTGCGCGACGGCGAGACGGTCTCGCTGGAGGTCCGCAGCACCCGCCACGGCCCGGTGATCAGCGACATCTACGAACCGGCGCGGCTGCCGCAGGCGCAGCGCGACCGGCTGGTGATCGCCCTCGCCTGGACCGGCCTCGACCGTCACGACAAGACCTTCCCGAGCCTGCTGGCGATCAACCGGGCCGAAGGCTGGGAACAGTTCCTCGACGCCGCCGCCGACTTCGGCGTACCGCCGCAGAACATGGTCTATGCCGACGTCGAGGGCAACATCGGCTACGTCTCCGCCGGTCGCGTACCGCTCCGCGGCGCCGACGACGACCTCCATGGCCTGGCCCCCTCGCCCGGCTGGGAGAGCCGCTACGACTGGGTCGGCTACGTTCCGGAAAGCGCCAAGCCACGCAGCCTCAACCCCCGCGAAGGGTTCATCGCCACGGCGAACCAGCGCATCGTGCCGCCCGACAATGCCTTCGACTTCGGCCACGACTGGGTCCTGCCCTACCGCTACGAACGCATCCGCGAGTGGCTCGGCGGCCCCGGCCAGCGCACCCTGGAAGACAGCCTGGAGTTGCAGAACGACGAGTTCTCCAGCGTGATGGCGAGCCTGTTGCCGAAGATGCTGGAGCAGGTCAGCGACCCCGAACTGCGCGCCAGCGAGGCCTTCGCCCTGCTCCAGGGCTGGAACCACCAGGCCGCCGCCGACCTGGCCGCGCCACTGATCGCCGGCTACTGGGTACGCGCCTTCACCCGCGAGCTGCTGCAACCGAGGATCGGCACGCAGTTGCTGGCCAGCGGCTGGAACCAGCGCAACTACGACGGATTCCTCCGGCTGATCCTCGACGGCCAGGCCGATCTGCGCTTCTGGTGCGGCCAGGAACAAGGCTGCGACCTCAAGCTGAACCAGTCGCTGCGCCGCGCCCTCGACGAACTGCGAGCCGCCCACGGAAGCGCGCCGAGCGGCTGGAAGTGGGGCGAGGCGCACGCCGCCCTCGCCGAGCACGTGCCCTTGCACAAGACCCCGTTGCGCGCGCTGTTCGACCTGAAGAACAACAAGGGCGGCGACAACTTCAGCGTCAACGTCGGGCGCTTCGACTACAGCGACCCGGCCAACCCGTTCAACACACGGATCGCCGCGACCCTGCGGATGGTCATCGACCTGGCGGACTTCGACAACTCGCGCTACGCGCTGTCCACCCGCAATTCCGGCCTGCCGTTCGACGGCGCCACCGATCTCAACGAACTCTGGGCCCGCGGCGCGTACATCCGTATCGCCGACGACGCCCCCGACGCGACGGACCGCCAGTTGGTCCTGCGCCCTTCAGCCTCTTCCTCCGGCGAGCCACGACCATGACCAGCGATCCGCAGAAAAACGCCTTCGACCTCGACTACTCCAGCCGCGAACGGCAGTTCCCCGAGGGCTTCAAGCGCAAGATAGTCGCCGACCTGCAAGAGGGAATGCCGCAGTTCGACGTGCTGCAATACTTCGGCAACCAGCCGGATATCTTCGAGACCTACGACCACCTGGTACTGGCGACCGACCCGGAGGGCGAACGGATCATCGGCATCCTGGGCGCGAAGGACTTCGTCCGCGGCGCGACGCGCTTCCTCTACCTGTGGACGGCGATGGTGGTCGACCGCTACCACCGCACCAGCCTGTTCAAGCGGATCAACCAGTTCTTCCTGCGCCAAGTCAGCGAGCGCAACGGCGGGCTGCCGCCACTGATCGTGGCGAAGACCTACAACCCGGTGGTCTACAACATGTTCCGCGCCCTAAGCGCGCGGATCCCGGGAGCGACGCTGTACCCGGACCTGGAAGCGCCGCGCCAGAGCCCGGACATGGTCGACCTGGCCCGCGACGTGGTCGGCACGCTGTCCGCCAACCTGCGCCTGGATGCGGAAACCGGCCTGATACCCGGCGGGCAACGCAGCGTCGCCCCGGATTTCTTCCCGCGCATGGCGATGTCCAGCCACGCCAGGACCAACGACCACTTCGTCGCCCACGTCGGCAGCAGCGACCAGATCCTCTGCATGGTCCGCCTCGCGCCCGGTGCCGAACCCTACGTGCAGCAGAGGATCATCCGGTGAGCGGACTCGCGCAGCGCTCCGACGACCCGTGGCTGGCGGCGCTGCCGGCCGCGGTGCTCTACGGCGCCTGGGCGGCCTATGCCAACCAGGACGGCGGCCTGGCCGGGATGGGCGTCGCCGCCCTGCTCCAGGGCGCCGCGAGTCTCCTGGCGACGCGCTTCGGCCTGTACCTTTTGCAATGTCTCGGCCGCCGCCACGGCCTTGCGCAACGCCAGGCGCCCCTGCTGGTGGTGCTCCTGCTGACCGCGCCGATAGCCGCGCTGCACTGGCTCTCGGGCACGCCGCATCCATTGGCGAGCGTGGCGCCATCGTTCGTCATCGGCTGGCTCTACTTCGCCCTCTGGGCGCGCCGCCGCCCGGGCCGCCGGCAAGCCAGCGGCGCCTAGCCGGCGCCCCCGCTCGAGCCGCTCCCCGTCGGCGGGATCGGCCCGTATACTCGGAGCCTTCCTATCTGCCCAAGGACGCGCCATCGCCATGCTGGAGATTCTCGGAAAGGCCTCTTCGATCAACGTGCGCAAGGTGCTCTGGACCTGCGCCGAACTGGACCTGCCCTACCGCCGCGAAGACTGGGGCAGCGGCTTCCGCGACACCCACGCGGCGGAATTCCTCGCCCTCAACCCGAACGCCATGGTGCCGGTGCTGCGCGACGGCGAACTGGTGCTCTGGGAATCCAACAGCATCATCCGCTACCTGGCCAACCGCTATACCGGCGAACGCCTCTATCCGCAGCAGGCGGCGCCGCGCGCGCGGGTCGACCAGTGGCTGGACTGGCAGGCCTCCGACCTCAACCGCTCGTGGAGCTATGCCTTCATGAGCCTGGTCCGGCAGTCGCCGGCGCACCGCGACGCGGCCCAGGTGGAGGCTTCGTTGCGCGGCTGGACGGGCTTCATGGAAATCCTCGAGGGACAACTGCTACGCACCGGCGCCTATGTCGCCGGCGAGACCTTCAGCCTGGCCGACATCGCCATCGGCCTGTCGGTCAACCGCTGGTACGAGACGCCGTTCGAGCATCCGTCGCTGCCAGCGGTGCGCGCCTATTACGAGCGCCTCGGCGCCCGTCCCGGCTTCCTCGCCCACGGCCGCAACGGCGTACCCTGAGCGAGGCGCGCGATTACTGGCCGAGCGCCTTGTTCAGGCGCTGCGCCAGGGCGGTGGTGTTGGCGCCGGCGGTATCCAGCAGCAGGTAGTCGTAGTCGGACTTGGCCACCGGGGCGATGCGGTATTGCAGGACGCCCTCGACCACCTGCTGGCCGGCCGGCACGCTGAGGGTGCCGACGCAGGACAGCACGCCGCTGTCGGGATCCTTCTCGAGGATCGCCACGTCGCGCAACGCGCTGTCCTTGAACTCCGGCGAGCGCTCGGTGATCGCGCCCTGGAGGAAGATCCGCATCAGTTGGTCTTTCACGTCCGGCGAGGCACAGGCCTCGGCCTCCTTCTTCGCGCAGGCGCTCAACAGCAGCGCGGCGCCCAATACAGCGAGCACGGGTAGCTTCATCATCCCCTCGGGGGTTGGTTGGTGATGCGCAGTTGGACTGCGCCGCCGGCGAATGATTCCCAGGCCCCGCGCGGCGCCTACCGCAGCCAGCACTGGCCAGCCGGCGCGTCTGCCAGTAGTCTGTCCGCCGCGCTGGCGACGCCGGCCCCACGCCAACTGGAGCAAGACATGTACCGAGACACCGTGACCCTCACCGTCAGCGCCGAGCAACGCGGCCGCGAAAGCGAGGCCGTGGACAACCCGAACGTCGCCATCGGCCTGGAAAGCGTCGAGCCGGGCGTGCTCAAGCTGCACTTCGAAGGCCAGCTGGACGCCCCGGAGAACGCTACCCACATCTGCTTCAGCCTGACCATCGGCCTCACCTACTACGGCCCGATCCTCGACGGCGCGGCCAGCGAGAACGGCGGCTGGATGACCTTCGAAAGCGACATGCTCGACCCGGCGCAACTGGCCTGATCGACTCTCCTTCGCAGCCATCCACCATGCGGAAGGCTGCGAAGTGGCACTTTGACACCCATCCCCCGGCGGTCTATAGACAGTTGCAGAACAGACACGGAAGTGGTGGTTCAGCATGTCAACGTCTTCGACAGTTCGCCCCACGACGAGCCTTTCCGGGATATCCCAGGCCCGCTTCCAGGGGACCCTGACACACGCCTCCCCAGCCTTTCGCGGGACGACTTCTCCGCCTGCGCTCTCCCATCCCCCATGACAGCACCCGGCCGGCGACACGGGCACCGACAGCGCCAGAGCGTACCGACCGGCCTGCGTAACGGGTAGCGACCGGTCGAGTTCTGGCGCGCCGGAAAAGAATCTCCACGCGGGAATCGTCATGAAAATACTCGCCCTTCTCGCAGCCTGCCTGCTGGCAGGCTGCGCCGCCAACGCCCCGCTGCGCGATGACAGCGAATCGACCTGCGCCGACATGCGGCCTTGCAGCGACAGCTACTACGAACGCCATCCGAACTACGAGATCGGCTTCGTCGAATACAGCGAGCGCGGCAACGACTTCGCGCCTGCCAGAACGCAACGCCTGATCGACCAGCTAAAGCGCTACTCCGCCCGGGGGGACATCGCCATGGTGGTGTTCATTCACGGTTGGAAGCACAACGCGGGACGGGACGACGGCAACGTCGCCAGCTTCAACAAGGCACTCGCCAATCTCGCCTCCTCCGGGGTGCTGGGCAAACGCAGGCTGGTCGGCCTCTATGTTGGCTGGCGGGGCAAGTCGATGCATGGCCTGTATAGCGAGAACTTGACCTACTGGGACAGGAAGGCCGTCGCCGAGGAAGTCGGCCGGGGTGGCGTCGCCGAGTTGCTCGCCCAGTTGGAACGGATCGATCGCAAGGACAGGAACTATCTGGTGATCGTCGGCCACAGCTTCGGCGGCGCAATCACCCTCGGCGCACTTCACGACCCGTTGCTCGAACGCCTGCTGGCTCTCCAGGACGGTCAGCGGATACGCGCCTTCGGCGACGCGGTAATCATGCTGAATCCGGCGATAGAGGCCAATCAGGGCCTGCTGCTCAAGGAGAACAGCCTCAAGGTCGGCGCCCTGGGAACCCAGCCGCCGCCGCTGCTGTACGTCATCAGTTCGCACGGCGACAGCGCCACCCACTTCGCCTTCCCGCTCGGCCAATGGGTCGGCGTCAACCTCACCTGGAGCCAGGTGGACCTGGACAGGACCTACAACGGAACCCGCTATCGCCTCCGGGAAGAAGACCTGGATACCACCGCCCTCGGCAACTACAGCCTGTATCGGACCGCCCTGCTGATCGACCGCGAGTGCCCGCTGCCGGATGGCAGCGACAACTGCGCGCCAAGACCGCCCGAACCACGGGTGATCGACGACACCGATATCGGCAAATGGCGCTTCAGGAGCTTCTGCAGCGCGGACGGCGGCAACGCCGATCCGGCGCTGCCGCGCATGCCCTGCTACAGCAACGAGCCGGTCAACTTCATCTACACCTCGCAGTCCTTCATCGCCGACCACAACGATATCTTCAACGACCAGGTGATCGCCTTCATGGCCACCGCCGTCAGCAAGGCCATCTACGAACGCACGGCTGGCGCCTCCTACTACCGGGAGTGCCACGACCCGGTGCGGAAGAACTTCTCGTTCGGCAAGTGCTTCGACTTCCACTACCTCAAAGCCACGGCCATGCACCGGCGGCTGCAACGGCAACTCTCGGAACCCGGCACCCGCAGCGAACAGGACGTCCTCTATGAAAACCCTCTCTAGCCTGCTCCTGATCGGCTTCGCCGTCGTTCTGCTCGCCCCGCGGATGGCGCCCGCCGCCAGCGCCGCCGAAGACAAGGCCACCTATTGCGGCTCCGGCTTCACCCAGTATCTGGTTCCGGACGACGTCGCGGGCTGCTCGCTCAGCGAGGCCTGCCGCCTGCACGATATCTGCTACGGCCGCTGCGACAAGGACGGCGACCTCTACGGCAGCGCCTACTGCGCGCAAAGCGAAAAGTCCGAAGCCCGCAACATGAGCAAGCAGCAGTGCGACGCCAGGCTGCAGGCCGACATCGCCGCACAGAACGGCAACAGCCGCCTGTGCCGCGCGGTGGGAGGCGTCTACCGGGTATTCGTGAAGCACCTGGGGCAAGGTCCGTTCAATGGCCGGGAGGCACTGGACATCTACCTGAAGGTCATGCAATCGGCGCCCAGCGCAGCCGACGCCGACGCCCGCCTCGAAGCCATCCATCAGCTACAGAAGCAGGGCCTGACCGACGCCAAGGAAATCCGTTACGACGCCGAGCGTATCGTCATCCCACTCAACAGGCCCGTGGAATCGCCGTTGACCAACGGCTCGGACACTCTCGTCCTGCCGCGCAACCTCGACCGGGAACGGCTGCGCCAGCTGGACCAGCGGCTCATCCGCCAATGAGCCTCAGAATAGTGCCATCTGCCGGTCGACCAAAGTGGCGAAATCATCGCCGACGAACGGCAGGATGGCGTCGGCCACCGGCTGCAACTGCTTGCCCACGTAGTGCTCGTAGTCGATGGCCGAACGCCGCGCCTCGAGCGGCTCGGGACCGGCGACGCTGATCACGTAGCTGATCCAGCCGCCGCTCTGGTACTGCCGCGGGCGCCCGCGCTCGAGGTTGTAGTCGTCGGCGATGCGCGCCGCGCGCACATGCGGCGGCACGTTGCGCTGGTAATCGTCGAGGCGCCGGCGCAGGCGCTTGCGGTAGACCAGCAGGTCGTCCAGCTCGCCGGCCAGGGTCCGTCGTACGTAATCGCGCACGTAGTCCTGGTAGGGCTGGCGATTGAAGATGCGCAGGTAGAGTTCCTGCTGGAAGCGCTGGGCCAGCGGCGACCAGTCGGTGCGCACGGTCTCCAGGCCCTTGAAGACCATCTCCTCGCCACCGTCGGCGCGGCGCACCAGGCCGGCGTAGCGTTTCTTGCTGCCCTCCTCGGCGCCGCGCACGGTGGGCATGAGAAAACGCCGGTAATGGGTCTCGAATTGCAGCTCGAGGGCGCTGTCGAGGCCGAATTCTTCTTTCAGGTGCTCGCGCCACCAGTCGTTGACCCGCGCCACCAGCGCCCGGCCGATGGCCGCGGCCTCCTCCTCGGCGCGGGGGCTGCCGAGCCAGACGAAGGTGGAGTCGGTATCGCCATAGATCACCGTATAGCCCTCGGCCTCGATCAGCTCGCGGGTACGGCGCATGATCCGATGCCCGCGCAGGGTGATGGACGAGGCCAGGCGCGGGTCGAAGAAGCGGCAGCCGCTGGAACCCAGCACCCCGTAGAAGGCGTTCATGATGATCTTCAACGCCTGCGAGAGCGGCTGGTTGCGTTCGCGCTTGGCCGCCTCGCGGCCCTCCCAGACCCGTGCGACGATGGCCGGCAGGCAATGCCGGGTACGCGAGAAGCGGGCGCCGCGAAAGCCTTCCACCGAGTGCTCGTCGTCCGGCTGGCGCAGGCCTTCCACCAGGCCGACCGGGTCGATCAGGAAGGTACGGATGATCGACGGATACAGGCTCTTGTAGTCGAGCACCAGCACCGATTCGTAGAGGCCCGGCCGCGAGTCCATGACGAAGCCGCCGGGACTGGCTTCCGGACGCTTCTCGCCGAGGTTCGGGGCGACGAAGCCGGCGCGGTGCATCAACGGCATGTACAGGTGGGTGAAGGCCGCCACCGAGCCGCCGCTGCGGTCCGCCGGCAGGCCGGTGACGGTGGCCCGTTCGAGGAGGAAGTCGAGCAGTTCGGTACGGGCGAAGATCCGCGTCACCAATTCGCAGTCCTTCAGGTTGTAGTGCGCGAGGGCCGGCTTGTCCTCGGCGAACATGCGATCGATCTCGTCCATCCGCTGGTACGGATTGTCGATCGCCTTGCCTTCGCCGAGCAGGGTCCGGGCGACGTTCTCCAGGCTGAACGAGGGGAAGCTCCAGGTCGCCGAGCGCAGCGCCTCGATGCCATCGATGATCAGGCGGCCGGCCGCCGCGGCGAAAAAGTGGTTGTTGCGGCTGCCGTGCTCGCGCCAGCCCATTTCGTCGCCGCCACGCCCCAGGCGCAGCGGCACCTTCAGGCGCTGGGCATGCTCATGCAGGACGCGCAGGTCGAACTGCACCAGGTTCCAGCCGATGATGGCGTCGGGGTCGTGCTCGGCCAGCCACTGGTTGAGACGTTCCAGCAGCCCGGCACGGCTGTCGCAATAGTCGAGGCGGAAATCCACGGCCGCGGCATCGCCGTTGGCCGGGCCGAGCATGTATACCTGGCGCTGGCCGCAGCCTTCCAGGGCGATGGAGTAGAGATCGCCGCGGGCGTTGGTCTCGATGTCCAGCGACACCAGGCGCAGGCGCGGGCGATAGTCCGGAGCCGGCTTCAGGCGCCGGGCGAGCAGGCTGCCGTCAGCCTCGACACTCGCCTCCAGGCTGACCGGCGCGGTGATGAAGCGCTCCATCAGGTAGCGCTCCGGCGGCCGGATATCGGCCTCGAACACCTCGACGCCGGCCTGGCGCAAGCGTTTCTCCAGATTCATCAGTTGGCGATGCTGCTGGCAGTACAGGCCGAGCACCGGCCGCTGCTGGAAGTCGCGCAGCGCCAGCGGCCGCAGCTCGGCGCCAGTCTCCCCGGCGAGCAGGGACTCGACGCGCCCGCGCTGCTCGGCGAGGACGAACGCCACCGACGGCTGCGGCGGCAGCCGCACCTGCCGCGGGCCCTGCTCGGTCGCCAGCCAGAACGCGACTTCCGTGCCGGCCGGCGTATCGCGCCAGTGCCGGGTCAGGACGAACCCTTGCAGTAACTCCACCATCGACCCCGAATCTCTCGCATCCGCCGATTCTACCCGGCCTGCCTTGGGAACGCCGGCATCTTCGGTCAGCCGGCAGCAGCCAGGCGCTTGTAGAAATAGGTGGTGGGACAGGGCGTGCCGTCCGGCATCAGGGCGTAGTCCGGGATTTCCCCGACCCGTGTCCAGCCGGTCTTCAGGTACAGCCGTTCGGCGGCGCTGCCGCTGACCGTATCCAGCACCAGCAGGGACTTGCCGCAGGCCCGGGCGAGCCGGTCCAGCTCGCCCATCAGCGCCTCGCCGATGCCGCGCCGACGCGCACGCCGGTGCACCAGCATCTTCGCCACGTCGGCGCGGTGCGGCTGGTTCGGCGGTTGGTCGAGGAGCAGTTGCACGGTACCGACGATCCGCCCCTCCGCTTCCGCCACCAGCAGCAGGCGTTCATCGCCCGCCACGCTCTCGCCGACGCCGCGCCAGAAAGCCAGCGCCCGCTCCCGCGGCAACGGCCACATGAAGCTGACCGAAGCCCCGCCTTCCACGCAGTCCAGCAGTACCTCGGCCAGTTCGTCCAGGCGCGCCAGGATCTCCTCGCCAGCCAGGCGGCGAATCGTCGGTTCGGTCATCGCGGGCAAGCTCCAATGCAAGGTCGAATTTCCAATATATTGGACAGTGACTATCATGGACGAGAAAAATCCGCCAGGGCCACTCATGGATATCGACGAACTGATTGCCCGACGCCTAGCCGCCCTGCGCAAGGAGCGCGAGCTGACCCTCGCCCAACTGGCCGAACGCTGCGCGGTGAGCAAGGCGATGATCTCGCGCATCGAGCGCAACCAAAGCAGCCCCACCGCCAGCGTCCTCGGCCGTCTCGCCGGCGGCCTGGGGGTCGCCCTCTCCGAGCTGCTCGGCGACGCGCAGGCGCCGGCCGAACCGCTCTGCCGGCGCGCGCAGCAGGAAGTGTGGGAAGACCCGGCCAGCGGCTACCGCCGCCGCCAGGTCGGCGCTCTCGATCCGCGCAGCGGCTGCGAGATGGTGGAAGTGGAGATCCCGGCGAACGCCCGCCTCGACTATCCCCGCTGGGGCGGCCGGCCCTACCGGCAGCGCCTGTGGCTGGTCGAGGGTGCGCTGCGGGTGGATTACGGCGAGCAGTCGTTCCACCTGCAACGCGGCGACCGCCTGGACTTCGGCGTCGACCGCGCGGTGACCTTCGCCACCGCCGGGCAAGCCTGCCGCTACCTGCTGGTGATCCTCCACGACTAGTCGTGCGGCTTTTTCCGCCGGCGCTCCGGCGACCAGTCGAGGGCGCCGACCCGGTGCAGGTAGAACAGTCCGACCAGCAGCAGGGAGACGAACAGCGTCGCCTCGACGAAACCCGCCCAGCCATTCTCCCGCAGCGACACCGCCCAGAGGTAGAGGAACGGCATCTCGATGCCGAAGATCACGAACAGCATGGCGACCAACGCGTACTTGACCGAGAAGCGCAAGCGCGACGAGCCGGTGGAATCCACCCCCGACTCGAACGGCAGGTTCTTCGCCCGGCCATGCGATCGGCCGCCCAGCACCCGGCCCAACCCCAGCATGAGCAGGCAAAGGGCGAGCGCGCCGAAGAGGTAGGCGAGCAAGGCCCAGGTCGCGGGAGCGAAGGATGCGTACATGATGGTCGCCCCTCAGCCCTGACGGGTCGCCAGCTTGAGAATGACGATGCCGGCCACGATCAGCCCCACCGCCAGCAGCCGCAACGGGCTCGGGCTTTCGCCGAAGAGCAGGATGCCCAGGGCGAAGGCGCCGACCGCACCGATGCCGACCCAGATGGTGTAGGCCGTGCCGAGGGGCAGGGTTTTCATGGAAACGGCCAGCAGGCCGAAGCTGAGGATCATGAACAGCAGGGTGACCAGGCTCGGCCACAGGCGGGTGAAGCCGGCCGACTCCTTCATGGCCGTGGCCCAGACGATTTCGAAGACACCGGCGAGCAAGAGATAGATCCACGCCATTTTCAGCCTCTCTGCAGGGTCGTCCCCGCGCAATGAAAGAGGGAAAACGGGTCGTCCCGCTTCCGGCTGAAAGTGCGTGCCGCCCGGGCGGGCGTCAGTCACCGACGGCAGCGATCCTAGCGCGTTGCCGATGCCGGGTGAACGCCTGCGCCGACGGAGTTGTTTCGCCGCGTTTCCGCGCCGTGCCCGCCGGGACGCTCGGCAGGATTGATCTAGACTTTCGCAGGATCGTGCAAGGCGTCCGTTTCGTCCTTCGCGCACACTTCGCCCGATGCATCCCTGCCTGATAAGAGATAACGCCCTGCCCGGGCCTTTCCGTGGAGAATCAGCATGCCCACCTCGCTCGTCCTGAACGGCAAGAACGTCACCCTCGACGTCGATCCCAACATGCCCCTGCTCTGGGCCATCCGGGAAAGCGCCGGCCTGCACGGCACCAAGTTCGGCTGCGGCATGGCCCAGTGCGGTGCCTGCACCGTGCAGCTGGACGGCACCGCGGTACGTTCCTGCGTGCTGCCGGTCTCCGCGGTCGCCGGCAAGCGCGTCACCACCATCGAGGGTATCCAGAGCAAGCCCGGCAAGGCCGTGCAGGACGCCTGGGTCAAGCTCCAGGTACCGCAGTGCGGCTACTGCCAGTCCGGCCAGATCATGTCCGCCACCGCGCTGCTGGAGCAGAACGCCAGCCCCAGCGACGCCGACATCGATGCCGCGATGAACGGCAACATCTGCCGCTGCGCCGCCTATGTGCGGATCCGCGCCGCCATCCACGAAGCCGCCGACACCCTGAAGGCCTGACGCCATGAACAGCAAGATCGATCTGAGCAACGCCCTGCCCGGCTCGCGCCGCGGCTTCCTCAAAGGCGCCGCGGTGGTCGGCCTGACCATCGGCTTCCAGTGGAGCGGAGCCCGGCGTGCCCTCGCCGCGGCCCTGCCGGACGCCGGCTTCGCGCCCAACGCCTTCCTGCGGATCGCTCCGGACGACAGTGTCACGGTGATCGCCAAGCACGTGGAGATGGGCCAGGGTGCCTATACCGGTATCGCCACCATCGTCGCCGAGGAACTCGACGCGGACTGGAGCAAGGTCCGCGTGGAAAGCGCGCCCGCCGACGCCAAGCGCTACGCCAACCTGGCCTTCGGCACCATGCAGGGCACCGGCGGCAGTTCGGCGATGGCCAACTCCTGGATGCAATTGCGCGAGGCCGGGGCCAAGGCGCGCGCGATGCTGGTCGAGGCCGCCGCCCGCCAGTGGCGAGTGCCGGCCACCGAACTGCGCACCCGCGACGGCTTCGTCGAACATCCGGCCAGCCAGCGCAAGGCCAGCTACGGTTCGCTGGCCGCTGCGGCGGCGGAACTGCCGGTGCCGGAAAAAGTGCAATTGAAGGATCCCAAGGACTTCCGCCTGATCGGTCACCAGGCGCCGCGCGTCGACGTTCCCGGCAAGACCGACGGCAGTGCGCAATTCACCCTCGACGTCAGCCTGCCCGGCATGCTGGTCGCCCTGCTCCAGCGCCCGCCGCTGTTCGGCGCCACGGTGAAATCGTTCGACGCCACGGCGACCAGGGCGATTCCGGGGGTGGTCGAGGTGGTCCAGGTGCCGCACGGCGTGGCGGTGGTCGCCAAGGGCTTCTGGGCGGCGAAGCAAGGCCGCGACGCGCTCAAGGTCGAGTGGGACGAGAGCAAGGCCGAGAAGCGTGGTTCCGAGGCGCTGATGGCGGAGTACCGCAAGCTCGCCGAGCAACCCGGCAAGCCCGCGCGCAGGGACGGCGACGCCGCCAAGGCGGTGGCCGGGGCGACCCGCAGGATCGCCGCCAGCTACGAGTTCCCGTTCCTCGCCCATGCGCCGATGGAGCCGCTGGACGCGGTGGTCAGGCTGACCGCCGACAGCTGCGAGATCTGGGCCGGCGACCAGTTCCAGACCGTCGACCAGGGCAACGCGGCGCGCACCGCCGGGCTGAAGCCGGAGCAGGTGAAGATCAATACGCTCTACGCCGGCGGCAGCTTCGGCCGGCGCGCCAACGCCTGGTCGGACTATATCGTCGAGGCGGTATCGATCGCCAAGGCGCTGGGCGCCAACGGCGTGCCGGTGAAGCTGCAATGGACCCGCGAGGACGACATCCACGGCGGTTTCTACCGGCCGATGTACTACCACCGGCTCGAAGCCGGGCTCGACGCCGACGGCAAGCTGGTCGGCTGGCAACATCGCATCGTCGGCCAGTCGATCCTGGAAGGCACGCCGTTCGCCGCGGTGATGGTCAAGGACGGCATCGACGCCACCTCGGTGGAAGGCGCCGCCAACCTGCCCTATGCGGTGCCCAATGTCTCGGTCGAGCTGAGCACCACCCAGGTCGGCGTGCCGGTCCTGTGGTGGCGGGTGGTCGGCAGCTCGCACACGGTCTACGCGGTGGAGGCGTTCATCGACGAGGCGGCGCAGGCCGCCGGCAAGGACCCCTACCTGTTCCGCCGCGACCTGCTGGCAGAGCAGCCGCGCCTGCGCGGCGTGCTCGAACTGGCTGCGGAAAAGGCCGGCTGGGACCCGTCCAGGCCGCTGCCCGCCGGGCGCGGGCGCGGGATCGCGGTGACCGAGGCATTCAAGACCTTCGTCGCCCAGGTGGTCGAGGTCTCGGTGGACAAGGACGGCAAGCTGAAGGTCGAGCGGGTGGTCTGTGCGGTGGACTGTGGCATCCCGATCAACCCGGACGTGATCGCCGCGCAGATGGAGGGCGGCATCGGCTTCGGCCTCGGCGCGATCCTGCACAGCGCGATCACCCTGAAGGACGGCAAGGTCGAGCAGAACAACTTCGACGGCTACCAGGTGCTGCGGATCGCCGAGATGCCCAAGGTCGAAGTGCACATCGTGCCCTCCGGCGAAGCGCCCACCGGGGTCGGCGAACCCGGTGTGGCGCCCATCGGCCCGGCGCTGGCCAATGCGATCTTCGCCGCCACCGGGCAACGCCTGTACAACCTGCCCTTCCCCACCTCCTTCGCCAAGGCCTGAGCGAGACGCCCGCCGGCAGCTCCACGGCTGCCGGCGCGGCGCGGGCGGCCCTCCGAGGATCGCCGCCGACCATACGGGTCCCCCCGGTGTCGCGCCGATTTGCCTCCGCCCGGCGTCGGGCGCAGACTTCAGCGTCCATTCGCCCGCGTAGCCAAGCATGACCGAGCCTCTCCCTTCTTCGTCCCTGGGCCCCGCCCTGCGTCGCTGGCGCCTGCTGCACCGGGTCAAGCAAACGCATGCCGCCGAATTGCTCGGCGTGGCGCAATCGACCATCTCGCGCTGGGAGTCCGGTACCCAGGCGCTGCTGGTGGAGGAACGGGCACGCCTGGAGCGTCTGCTCGGCGCCCGCCTGGAAGCCGCCGCCGACCAGGCACTGGCCCGCCTGGTCGAGGCCAACCCGCAACCCGTGCACCTGATCTGCGACCTCACCCATCGCCTGTTGGCCTGTTCGCCGGCACGCGCCGCGCAATTCGGCGTGCCTCTCGGCGAACTGCTCGACCGTTCGCTGTGGCCCTATTGCAGCGAGGAAATCCTCCGCCAGGAAGCCACCCTCGAGGAACTCGGCTGGCGCGAACTGCTGGCACCGCCGGCGCTGGAGTTCGCCAGCGGAGCGAACGCCTCGGCCATCGTGCCGATCCGGCGCAGCCGTTGCCGCTGGACCCGCATGACCCTCTCGGACGGACGCGCGGTGCGCCTGGTGGAAACCCTCTGAACGTCGCCGCGGATATTTTATCCATGGACCTTCAGCACCGCCGCGCCTAGGCTTGCAGGCTCGTTTCACCGGTAGCGGAGCCCGCGCCATGTCCCTCGAACTGCTGAGCAACCGCCTCGAATTCCTCCGCGAAGCCGAACGCCTGAAAGACGTCCTGCGCTCCGCGCACACCTCCTCCGGCCGCCCGGAAAGCACCGCCGAACATAGCTGGCGGCTGTGCCTGATGGCACTGGCCTTCGAGGACCAACTGGCCGGCCTGGACCTCGGCAAGGTCCTGCGCATGTGCGTGGTCCACGACCTCGGCGAAGCGATCCACGGCGACATCCCCGCCGTCGAGCAGGCCGCGCACCCGGACAAAGGCGAACAGGAACGCGCCGACCTGTTGCAGCTGACCCGTCACCTCGACGCGCCGCTGCGCGACCGCCTGCTCGCCCTGTGGGACGAATACGAGCGCGGCGAGTCCGCCGAAGCCCTGGCAGTGAAGGCCCTGGACAAGCTGGAAACCCTGCTCCAGCACACCCAGGGCGACAATCCGGCGGACTTCGACTATGCCTTCAACCTCGACTACGGCCGTCGCTATACCGACCGCGCACCGCTGTTCAAGACCCTGCGCGAGCTACTCGACGCCAGGACCCGACAGCGCCTCGCAGCTCGGCGCGACGCCTAGCGTGCGCCCGCCCGGGCAGCGTTACCAGCACCACCGCCTACGTAGCTCGCCATGACTACAGGGAAGCGGCTGGCACGTTTCCACCGACCGGGGCCTGTCCTGCACGCCTCAGTAAAGGCGCGCCTTGATCAGCGGCCGCAGCAGGTAGTTGAGCACGCTGCGCTTGCCGCTGAGGATGTCCACCTCGGCGACCATCCCCGGAATGATCGGCAATACCTCCTCGCCGCGCTTCAACTGGCTGCCATCGGTCTTGATCAGCACCTGGTAGTAGGACTCCTTGCCATGCGGGGTGTCCTCCTCGATGGTGTCGGCACTGATCTGCTCCAGGGTGCCCTTGAGGTCGCCGTAGATGGTGTAGTCGTAGGCGGTGATCTTCACCTTGGCCGGCATGCCGGGAACCAGGAAGGCCACGTCGCGCGGCTTGATCTTCGCCTCCACCAGCAGACGCTCCTCTACCGGGATCACTTCCATGATCGGCTCGCCGGGCTGGATCACCCCGCCGCGGGTGTTGATCAGCACGGTGTTCACCCGCCCGCGCACTGGCGACAGGATCTCGGTGCGGCGCAACTGGTCCTGGCGCTGCTGGACGATCGGTTCCAGGGCGCTGAGATCGGCCTTGCGCTGTGCGCGCTCGGTATAGGCATCCTGGAAATAGGTGCTTTTCAGCTCGGTCAGCTTGCCGCTGAGGGTGGCGATGTCCTGGCTCAGCTTGAGCGCCTCCATCTGGCTCACCGCACGCTTGGCCACCAGCGGGCGAACCAGGTCGAGCTGGCTCTGCGCCAGGTGAATCTGCCGCTGGATCGCCTGGGTGCCCTCCACCAGTTTGTCGCGGCGCGACTTGAACAGCTCGCGTTCGGAACGCGCCAGCGGCCCCTCGGGATCGACGTCCGGCGGGAACTCGATGCTCTTCTTGCCTAGCACCTCGGCGTCGAGCCGGGCAATGGCCGCGCGCAGCACGCTGGCCTGGTTCGCCGACTCCTGGAAGTTGGTGAGGAAGCGCGTCTCGTCGAGGCGCACCAGCGGCTGGCCGACTTCCACCAGGTCGCCCTCCTTCACCAGCAGGCGGTCGAGGATGCCGCCCTCCAGGCTCTGGATCTTCTGGATGCGGCTGAACGGCACGACCCGACCGTCGCCGCGGGTCACCTCGTCCAGTTGCGCCCAGGCCGCCCAGCCGATGAACAGCAGCACGCAACCGAGCAGGGTCCAGAGCAGCGGCCGGTAGACCGGGTGGGTAGCCGCCAGCAACGGGTCGGCCAGTTGCCGGCGCAGGGCGGCGGCGTCGCGGTCAGAGTCCATGGTTGCCTCCTTCGGCGGCCTGCGGTGCCTGTACCTGGTTGCCCTGCACCACCTGCTCCAGCGGGCCGTCCATGATCACCCTGCCCTGGCGCAGGACCACCGCACGCTCGACCAGGGCGAGCATGCTTTTCTTGTGGGTGGTGATGACCAGGGTGCGCTTGCCCAACCATTGCTGCAGGTAGTCGATGACCTGTTTCTCGCTGCCCTGGTCGAAGGCCGCGGTCGGCTCGTCGAGCAGCAGGATCGGAGGGTCCTGTAGCAGCACCCGGGCCAGCCCGACGGCCTGGCGCTGGCCGCCGGACAGGCTGGCGTTGCCCTGGATCGGCATGTCCAGCCCCAGCGGGTGGCCGCGGACGAAAGCGCCCAGGCCGACCCCGTCGAGGGTCTCCAGCAGTTCCTCGTCGCCCAGCGCGGCGTTCTCCAGGTTGAGGTTGTCGCGCAGGCTGCCATGGAACAGCGCCACGTCCTGCGGCAGGTAGCCGATACCGCGCTGGCGGTCGGCCGGGTCGATCTGGGTCAGGCTGACGTCGTCCAGCAGCAGGCGTCCCGCCTGCGCGTCGAGCAGGCCGCTGAGCAGGCGCAGCAGGGTCGACTTGCCGGCGCCGTTGCCGCCGAGCAGCGCCACCCGCTCGCCGGCGCGGATGTTCAGGGCCTGCACGTCGACCACCGGCGGGCTGTCGCCGTGGGCCAGGCGCACGCCCTCCAGGCGGTAATGCCCCTGCAGGCGCTCCTTGTGCACGAAGCGCTTGCCCTGGGGTCGCTCCTGCTCGGCGCTCATCAGTTGGTCGAGGCCTTCCATCGCCACCTTGGTGTGCTGCCAGCGACCGAGGATGCCGGCCGCCTGCGACAGCGGTGCGATGGCCCGCGAGGCGAGGATCGAGCAGGCCACCAGGCCGCCGACGGTCATCGCGCCCTCGCTGATCCGATAGACGCCGAAGACCACCACGCCGACGTAGCAGAGCTGCTGGACGATGCTCGCCGAGTAGCTCAGGGTCGAGGCCAGGGTATGGGTCTTCATCGCCGTACCGGCCAGTTCGCCGGTCAGGGTTTCCCACTGGTGCAGGCAGCGGCCTTCGGCGCGGGTCGCCTTGACCGTCTCCAGGTGCTCGAAGGCTTCCAGCAGCACGCCGTTCTTCATCGCCCCTTCGCGCAGGTTCTGCCGCGACAGGTGGCCGAGCAGGCGCTGGGTCAGCAGCCCCGGCAGGATCATCAGCACGCAGGCCACCAGCGGCACCCAGACCACATGGCCGCCGATCACGGCGATGATCAGCAGGAAGATCGCCACGAACGGCAGGTCGCTGATCAGCGCCGCGCTGGACGAGGTAAAGAACTCGCGCACCGACTCGAACTCCCGCACCTGGGTACTGAAGGCGCCCATCGACGCCGGCTTGGCGGCGACCCGGGTGCTCAGCACGCGGGAGAACAGCAGGGTCGAGAGTTGCAGGTCGAGGCGCTTGCCGAGCACGTTGAGCAGGTGGCCGCGCATGATCCGCAGGACACCGTCGAGGACGATCGCCAGGGCCACGCCGCTGGCGAGGATCCACAGGGTGTCGAACGCCGCGTTGGGCACCACGCGGTCGTAGACCTGCATGGCGAACAGTGCCGAGGCGACCGCCAGGACGTTGGCCACCAACGCCGCGGCGGTGACCTCGGCGTAGGAACGCCAGAGCCGCTTGAGCGGGCCGAAGAACCAGTGTTCGGGCAAGGCGCTGGCGTAGTCGCCGACCCGCCCGTCCGGGCGGTAGCGGCACTTGGCGAAGACCGCCGTGCCGCTGTACAGCGCTTCCAGCTCGGCCAGCGGCATCCTCTGGCTTCCGCCGTCGCTCTGCGGTACCAGCACCTCGGCGTGCTCGCCGTCGTTGCCCACCAGCACCAGGGCGCGGCCGTCGTCGAGCAGCAGCAGGGCCGGCAGCAGGTAGCGATCGATCCGGCGCAACGGCTGGCGGGTGACCTGGGCGGTGATGTCGGCGCGGCGCAACGCGCGGGCCACCAGGTGCAACGGCAGGCGACCGTGCTCCAGCGACATGCCGTCCACCAGTTCGGCGTCGCCGAGCGGTCGGCCAAGCTGCCGGCAGAGCAGCAACAAGCCCTGGCGCAACGGGTCGACGATGGGGTCGTGGTTGAGGATCACGACGTTATCCGGGGTTTTCTCAGCTTCCATGATTCAGCCGGTTCTCCAATAGCGGACCCAACAGGCCGACTTGCGCGGCCGCCCGATACTCGATGCGCTTGCGTTCGATCCGCAGGTTGATCAGTTGCCGCTCTGCCTCGAACCGCTCGCGCTGCACGTTGAGCAGGTCGATCACGTCGCGCCGGCCAACCTCGAACTGTTCGCGATACAACTCGCCGACCTGCTCCGACTCGGTCACCTGCTGGGTCAGCGACTGTTCCCGCCAGCGCAGCGTGTCGCCGTTGTCGAAGAGGTTCTGCAGTTGCCGGCGGATGTCGCGCTGCATCGCGTCGGCGCTCCATTTCGCCGACTCCAGGCGCTGCTGCGCGGCGGTCGGCCGGCGGAAGTTGGAAAGCCCCTGGAAGGTGTCCATGCGGAAGCGCAGGGATACCACCGAGTCGCTTTCCGGATGCCCGCCGATCTCCCGGCGCAGCGCGCTGGCCTCCAGGTTCAGTTGCGGCAGCAGCGACGCCTTGGCCTCGCGGACCTCGGCCTCGGCGACATTGGCGTCCTCCAGGGCCTTGCGCTGCAAAGGCGATTCGCGGATCACCCGCGCCATATCGCTGGCCGCCAGGTAGCGTTGCAGCGACATCGGCTCGGGCTCCACCAGGTCGGCGGGCTCCTGGCCGACCAGGATCGCGTACTGGTTGCGCGCGTCCTGCAGGTTGCCCTTCTCCAGCGACAACTGCTCCTGGGCCCGCGACAGTTCCAGATTGGCGCGATCCAGCTCGCTGCGGTCGGCGTAGCCGTCGCCGCCGCGCGCCTGGGTCATCTCGCGGATGCCGTCGAGGCGCTGGATGTGTTCGCGCACCGCCTCCACCCGGCGCTCCGAGGCAAGCACATCGAGGTAGGTCTCGACGATATCCAGCGCCGCATCGTCGCGCGCCACCAGCACCGCCTCGGACAGCTTGCGCTGGGTCGCGCTGGCGCTGTCGACCTTGCTCGTCACCCGACCCCAGTCGTACAGCATCTGCGACGCGGTGAGATCGTAGACGATCTCGCCGAAGTCGAACTCCTGCGGCCCCCCGGACATCGTCACGGAGGGGTAGTACCCCCCTTTGGCCATCTCCACCTCGGTGCCTGCACGGTCCGCTTCGGCCATCGCGGATCGTACTTCCGGGTGGATCGCCAGCCCTGCCCTGACCGCCTGGTCGAGGGGCATGGCCGACGCGAACATCGGCAGACCCAGGGAAAGGAGCCAGATGGCTCCCTTCCCATGCCGCCGTCCCTTGCGCGCGTACTGCCTGCGCCCGCGCATCAGACCACGACCTGTACCGTGTTGTCCTCGATCAGCAGGGTGGTACTGCCGAAGGTGTAGACGTCGTAGGTAATGCCGTTGATCAGTTGCGTGGTACCGGTATTCACCGCGCCCACCACGTTCAGGGTGTCGTTGTTCTCGCCGGTGATCTGCAACGTGTTGTTGGCATCGGTGATGGCATCCACCTCCGCCGCGGTCAGGGTCAGCACGCTACCCGAATCGCCCTTGCCGAGGTCGATGCGCTCGAGGTTGCTGAGCGTGCCGACGCCGACGGCGTTGTAGTCGAGGTCGATGCCGTTGGCCAGGACCAGGGTGTCGAACCCGGCGCCGCCATCGATGCTGACGAAATCGGTCGCGGTGATCTGGATGGTGTCGTTGCCGTTGCCGGCCACCACGTGATCGCCGGTGCCCACGTTGAAGATCAGGTCGCTGCCGTCGCCGCCGTTGATGTGCTCCGAACTGCCGTTGGCGCCGGACAGCACGTCGTCGCCGGAAGTACCGTTGACATCGATCTGGCCGATATTGAGCGACAGTCCGTTGGGGGTCAGGGTGATCCCGTAGGCGGCGCTGTCGTTGCCATTGGAGTCGGTGGACACCAGGTTGAACGAGATCTGCGAGCCGAGGTTGAGGATGTCGGTGATGTTCAGCCCCAACTGGGTGAGGATGGTCGGGCTCAGCAGGTTCAGCGAGAAGTTTCCGGACGAATCCGCCTGGATCGGCAGCAATTCGACGTTCAACGCCGGGGTGATGACCCGGATCACCACGCTGGAGTCAGGCTCGGTGGTTCCGCTGAAACCGAAACGCGGGTTCAGCGGGTTGAGGCTGACGTCGAGGCCGAAGTTGCCGATGGTCACCGGTTGCTCGATGCTGGTGCCGACGCCGATGCTCGCCGTGTTGCTCGGGTTGCCGGCCGGGTCGCGTCCGACCACCGACACCTGGGCATTGAGCAACTGGTCCCAACTGAAGTCGATGTCCAGGTCGGTGAGCAGGTTCAGCGACGCCAGCCCGCTGTTGTCGGCGGTCACCGTGGCGGTGGCGGTCACCCCGCCGACGTCGACGGTCACCGTCAACTCGGTCCCTGGCTCCGCCGAGATGGTCAGGATGTTGCCGACCAAGGACAGCACCGGGGTCGCCGGCGGAATGGTGTCGATGGTGAACGGCACCGGGGTCGACGCGGTGCCGCCGTTGATGTCGGCGGTGACGGTCGAGGCGCCCTCCGGGAACGGGCCCATGCCGCCGGGAGGCGTCAGGGTCAGGGTCAGGTTGCCGGCGGCGATGTCGCCGGCGGTGAGGGTATGGCTGACCTCGGCCTCGTAGCCGTTCTGCCCGGCGAACTTGACCGTGACCACCTGGCCGACCTGCATGGTCGGACGGACCGTCACATCGACCTGGATGCCGTCGCCGATCTCCGCGGCGTTGATCCAGGTATCGGCGGCTTCCGGCACGCTGATGGTCGGCGGCGCCAGGTCCGGCGCGTTGATGGTGGCCGGCCCGCTGACGTTGCCGGCGGCGTCCACGGCAACCCCGGCGATCAGTTCGCCGGTGATCAGCGGCGGCGCGAACGGCAGGCTGAAGTTGCCGGCGCCGTCGACGGTGACCGTGATCGGGTTGGCGGTGTCGCCGTTGACCACGATACGCACCTGACTGTTCGGCTCGGCGGTGCCGGTCAGCAGCGCGCCGTCGGCGCTGATGCTCAGCAGCGGAGCGGACGGCGCCACCGAGTCCACCGTGGTGCTGGCCGGACCGCTGGCGTTGCCCGCGGCGTCTTCGGCGACGGCGTTGATCACCGTACCGTTGGCCAGCGGCGTGCCGGGGGTGAAGGTCCAGTTGCCACTGCCGTCGGCGGTGGTCTCGCCGATCGGGTTGCCGTTGCCGTCGGTGAGGATCACTTTGGCGCCGACCTCGGCGGTGCCGGTGATCACGCTGCCGTTGCTGGCATTGATCACCGGCGTGGCCGGCGCCACCGTATCCACCGTGGTGCTGGCCGGACCGCTGGTATTGCCGGCCGGGTCCTGGGCCACGGCGTTGACCACCGTGCCGTTGACCAGCGGCGTGCCCGGTGTGAAGGTCCAGTTGCCGCTACCGTCGGCGAGGGTCTGGCCGATCGGGTTGCCATTGCCATCGGTGAGGATCACCCGGACGCCGGGTTCGGCGGTGCCGCTGAGTTCGACACCATTGCTCGGGTCGATCACCGGGGTGGCCGGGGCCACCGCGTCCACCGTGGTGCTGACCGGACCGCTGGTGTTGCCGGCGGCGTCCTGGGCCACCGCATTGATCACCGTGCCGTTGGTCAGCGGTGTGCCCGGAGTGAAGCTCCAGTTGCCGCTGCCATCGGCGGTGGCCTGCCCTATCGGGTTGCCGCCGCCGTCGGTGAGGATCACCGTGGCCCCGGCTTCGGCGGTACCGCTGATCACCGTACCGTTGCTCGGATCGAGCACCGGGGTGGCCGGGGCTACCGAGTCCACCGTGGTGCTGGCCGGGCCGCTGGTGTTGCCGGCGGCGTCCTGGGCCAGCGCATTGATCACCGAGCCGTTGGCCAGCGGCGTGCCGGGCGTGAAGCTCCAGTTGCCGCTGCCGTCGGCGGTGACCTGGCCGATCGGGTTGCCGTTGCCGTCGGTGAGGATCACCGTGGCCCCGGCTTCCGCCGTACCGCTGATGACGACTCCATTGCTCGGATTGATCACCGGCGCCGGCGGGGCGATGGCATCGACGGTGACGCTGGCCGGACCGCTGGTATTGCCGGCCGGGTCCTGGGCCACGGCGTTGATCACGGTGCCGTTGGCCAGCGGGGTGCTCGGGGTGAACGTCCAGTTGCCGCTGCCGTCGGCGGTGGCCTGGCCGATCGGGTTGCCGCCGCCATCGGTGAGGATCACCGTCGCACCGGCTTCCGCGGTACCGGCGATCACGCTGCCGTTGCTCGGGTCGATCACCGGCGCGGCCGGCGCCACCGAGTCCACCGTGGTGCTGGCCGGGCCGCTGGTGTTGCCGGCAGCGTCCTGGGCCACCGCATTGACCACCGTGCCATTGGCCAGCGGCGTGCCGGGCGTGAAGCTCCAGTTGCCGCTGCCATCGGCGGTGACCTGGCCGATCGGGTTGCCGTTGCCGTCGGTGAGGATCACCGTGGCACCAGCCTCGGCGGTACCGGCGATCACGCTACCGTTGCTCGGATCGATCACCGGGGCTGCTGGCGCCAGCGAGTCGACGGTGGCGCTGGTGGGACTGCTGTTGTTGCCGGCGGCGTCCTGGGCCAGCGCATTGATCACCGTGCCATTGGCCAACGGCGTAGCGGGCGTGAAGGCCCAGTTGCCGCTGCCGTCGGCGGTGACCTGGCCGATCGGGTTGCCGTTGCCGTCGGTGAGGATCACCGTGGCCCCGGCTTCCGCCGTACCGCTGATGACGACTCCGTTGCTCGGATCGATCACCGGCGCCGGCGGGGCGATGGCATCGACGGTGACGCTGGCCGGACCGCTGGTGTTGCCGGCCGGGTCCTGGGCCACGGCGTTGATCACGGTGCCGTTGGCCAGCGGGGTGCCCGGGGTGAACGTCCAGTTGCCGCTGCCGTCGGCGGTAGCCTGGCCAATCGGGTTGCCTCCGCCATCGGTGAGGATCACCGTCGCGCCAGCCTCCGCGGTACCGCTTATCTCGGTGCCGTTGCTCGGATCGATCACCGGCGCCGCCGGGGCCACGCCATCCACCGTGATCACCGCCGGCGCACTGTCGACATTGCTTGGGCTGCGCGCCACCACGTTGACCACCGTGCCATCCGGCAGCGGGATGCCTGGAGTGAAGGACCAGTTGCCGCTGCCGTCGGCGGTGACCTGGCCAATCGGGTTGCCGTTGCCATCGGTGATGATGATGGTGTTGCCGGCGTCCGCGGTGCCGCTGATCACCGAACCGTTGCTCGGATCCACCTGCGGGATCGACGGCAGCGAGGAATCCACCGTCGTGGTAGCGGGAGCGCTGGTATTGCCGGCGGCGTCGCTCGCGGTCACGTTGACCACGGTGCCGTTGGGTAGTTGCGAGCCGGGCGTGAAGCTCCAGTTGCCGCTGCCATCGGCGGTGGTCTGGCCGATCGGGTTGCCGTTGCCGTCGGTCAAGGTCACGGTGCTGCCCGGCTCGGCGGTACCGTTGAGCAGGTTGCCGTTGCTCGGATTGACCACAGGCGTGTTCGGCGCCACCGCGTCCACGGTAGTGCTGCCCTGCGGGCCGGTATTGCCCGCAGGGTCCTGGGCCACGGCGTTGACCACCGTGCCGTTGGCCAGCGGCGTGGCGGGCGTGAAGGTCCAGTTGCCGCTGCCGTCGGCGGTGGTTTCGCCGATCGGGTTGCCGTTGCCGTCGGTGAGGATCACCTTGGCCCCGGCCTCCGCGGTGCCGCTGATGGTCGTGCCGTTGCTCGGATCGATCACCGGCGCCGGCGGCGCCACCGCGTCCACCGTGGTGGCGGCCTGCGGGCCGGTATTGCCGGTCGGGTCGGTGGCCGTGGCGACGATCACCGTGCCGTTGGCCAGCGGCGTGCCCGGCGTGAAGCTCCAGTTGCCGCTGCCGTCGGCGGTGACCTGCCCTATCGGGTTGCCGCCGGCATCGGTGAGGGTCACGGTGGCACCGGCCTCGGCGGTGCCGCTGATGACGACGCCGTTGCTCGGGTTGATCACCGGCGCCGGCGGCGCGCTGGAATCGACGGTCACCGTCGCCGGCGGGCTGCTGTTACCGGCGGCGTCCTCGGCCACCACGTTGACCACAGTACCGTTGGCGATCGGCGTGGACGGGGTGTAGGTCCAGTTGCCGCTGCCGTCGGCGGTGACCTCGGCGATCGGATTGCCGTTGCCGTCGGTGAGGATCACCGTGCTGCCCGGCTCGGCGGTGCCGCTGAGGCTGCTGCCATTGCTCAGGTTGACGGTCGGCGTGGCCGGCGCGATGGCGTCCACGGTGGTGCTGCCCTGGCCGCCGGTATTGCCGGCCGGGTCGGTAGCGGTGGCGTTGACCACTGTTCCATCCGCCAGCGGCGTGGACGGGGTGAAGCTCCAGTTGCCGCTGCCGTCGGCAGTGACCTGCCCGATGGGATTGCCGCTGCCATCGGTCAGGGTCACCGTGGCGCCCGGTTCGGCGGTGCCGCTGATCTCCGCGCCGTTGCTCGGATTGACCACCGGCGCGGCCGGCGCCACCGAGTCCACGGTGGTGCTGGCCGGAGCGCTGGTATTGCCGGTCGGGTCGCTGGCCGTGGCGTTGACCACGGTGCCGTTGGCCAGCGGCGTGCCCGGCGTGAAGCTCCAGTTGCCACTGCCGTCGGCGGTGACCTGGCCTATCGGGTTGCCGTTGCCGTCGGTCAGGGTCACGGTAGCGCCCGGCTCGGCGGTGCCGCTGAGCGTGGTGCCGTTGCTCGGGTTGAGCACCGGCGCCGCCGGGGCTTGCGAGTCCACGGTGACGCTGGCGCCCGGGCTGCTATTGCCGGCGGCGTCCTGGGCCACCACGTTGACCACGGTGCCGTTGGCGATCGGCGTGGACGGGGTGTAGGTCCAGTTGCCGCTGCCGTCGGCGGTGACCTCGGCGATCGGATTGCCGTTGCCGTCGGTGAGGATCACCGTGCTACCCGGTTCCGCAGTGCCGCTGAGGCTGCTGCCGTTGCTCAGGTTGACGGTCGGCGTGGTCGGCGCCACGCCATCGACGGTGGTGCTGCCCTGGCCGCTGGTGTTGCCCGCCGGATCGGTGGCCGTGGCGTTGACCACGGTTCCATCCGCCAGCGGCGTGGACGGGGTGAAGCTCCAGTTGCCGCTGCCGTCGGCGGTGACCTGCCCGATCGGGTTGCCGTTGCCATCGGTCAGAGTCACGCTGCTGCCCGGCTCGGCGGTGCCGCTGAGCGTGGTGCCGTTGCTGGGGTTGATCACTGGCGTGGCCGGGGCTACCGAGTCCACGGTGACACTGCTGCCCGCACTGGTGTTGCCGGAGGCGTCGGTGGCCGTGGCGTTGACCACGGTGCCGTTGGGCAACGGCGTGGTCGGAGTGAAGCTCCAGTTGCCGCTGCCGTCGGCGGTGACCTGCCCTATCGGGTTGCCGTTGCCGTCGGTCAGGGTCACGGTAGCGCCCGGCTCGGCGGTACCGCTGAGCGTGGTGCCGTTGCTCGGGTTGACCACTGGCGTGGCCGGTGCCACGGCGTCCACGGTGACGCTGGCCGGCGAACTGGCGTTGCCGGACGGGTCGGTAGCCGTGGCGTTGACCACCGTGCCGTTGGGCAACGGCGTGCTCGGGGTGAAGGTCCAGTTGCCGCTGCCGTCGGCGGTGACCTGGCCAATCGGATTGCCGTTGCCGTCGGTCAGGGTCACGGTAGCGCCCGGCTCGGCGGTGCCGCTGAGGGTCGTACCGTTGCTCGGATCGACGGTGGGCGTGGCCGGCGCGACGGCATCCACGGTAACGCTGGCCGGCGGACTGCTGTTGCCGGCGGCATCCCTGGCCACCACGTTGACCACGGTACCGTCCGGCAGCGGGGTGGACGGCGTGAAAGACCAGTTGCCGTTGGCATCGGCGGTGGTCTGGCCGATCGGATTGCCATTGCCGTCGGTCAGGGTCACGCTGCTGCCCGGTTCGGCAGTCCCGCTGAGTTCGCTGCCGTTGCTCGGCTCGACCACCGGCGCGTTCGGCGCCACGCCGTCGACGGTGATGGAGGTCGCCGGGCTGCTGTTGCCGGCGGCGTCCCTGGCCACCACATTGACCACGGTGCCATCCGGCAGTTGGCTACCGGGGGTGAAGCTCCAGTTGCCGTTGGCATCGGCGCTGGTCTGGCCGATCGGATTGCCGTTGCCGTCGGTGATCACGATGGTCACGCCCGCTTCCGCCGTACCGCTGAGGACGCTGCCGTTGCTGGCATTGACCTGGGGCGCGTCGGGGAAGTCGGGAGCTTCGGCGGTGACCGGGGTGCTGCTGTTGCCGGCCGGGTCGGTAACGATCACCGTCACCGTCTCGCCATTGGTCAGCGGCGGGTTCAGCGGGACCTCGAAGCTGCCGCCGGGGCCGACCACCACGGTGGTGTCCGGCTGGCCGTCGCCATCGGTGTCGACACCGACGGTGGCGCCCGGCTCTGCGTTGCCGGTGACGCTGCTGCCGTCCGGCGCCACCTGCACGTCGGTGGCCGGCGCCGGGGCTGTGGTGTCCGGCGCCTCGACGGTCACCGGGGTGCTGTTGTTGCCGGCCGGGTCGGTAACGATCACCGTCACCGTCTCGCCATTGGTCAGCGGCGGGTTCAGCGGAACCTCGAAGCTGCCGCCGGGGCCGACCACCACGGTGGTGTCCGGCTGGCCGTCGCCGTCGGTATCGACGCCCACCGTCGAGCCGGGTTCGGCCTTGCCGGTGACGCTGCTGCCGTCCGGCGCCACCTGCACGTCGGTAGCCGGCGCCGGGGCGGTAGTGTCCGGAGCGGTGACCTGGGCCGGCGGGCTGGCGTTGCCAGCCGGGTCAGTGACCACCACGGTGACCGTCTGGCCATTGGTCAGCGGCGGGTTCAGCGGAGCGGTGAAATTGCCGTTGGCATCGGCGATCACGGTGAGGTCCGGCTTGCCGTCGCCATTGGTATCGATGCCGACGCTCGCGCCGGCCTCGGCCTGGCCGCTGATGCTGCTGCCGTCAGGCGCTATCTTCAGGCCGCTGGCCGCCTTCGGCGGAGTGGTGTCCGGGGGCACCGAAGAACCGCCGCCGCCACCGCCACCGCTGCTGTTGGAAATCGCCACCCCGGCGCCGATGGCCGCCGCACCGACCAGCAGCGCAGTCCCTGCGCTCATGCCACCGAGCACACCGGCGCCGGTCAGCGACTCGAAACCGGCCAGGCTTTCCTGCGGGATGTAGCCGGCCATCAGCGGCCCGTCGGCGGCGACCGGCGGCAGGTCTACCGCCACCAGCTTATCCTTGTCGGCCAGGAACAGCTGGCTGGAAGGCTGGCCTTCCGCATAGAAGTTGGCGATGCGTACGCTTTCCCCGGTCTTCAGTTGGACGATCAGGTCCGAACCGCTCTTCGAGTATCCCGCCACCGACTCCGGTGCGACATCGAGCGCGACATTACTGCTCTGGGAGAGTTTGAGTATCCCGTTTTCCGGAACCTCGACGGCAGCCGCAGAAGAAATACTCTGATCGATAGGGGTAACTTTCGCCTGGATCGACATTTCCGACATTCCTCTTGTCAAGCAGCGACCGAACGGCCGCACCATGTAATCCAGAAATAGCAGCTTTTAAATAAAAGGCGAGTCTGACTTTATATATAACGACTAAGAAAACCCCCATGAAAAATTCAATTTAGATAACCCCTGGAAAACATGCAGCCATTTAGCCATCACACGCCTATCTAATTGATAAACAATATATAATCAAAAAGTTATAATACTTTATAAACAACCCCCATCACCTGGCACGGCAAATCGACTAAATAACCCAGCGGGCAAATATCAGAACTCTACGATGCGTATTTCATAAAAAACCGGGAGAAATGAAATAGCACTTCCCGGCACCTCGTAGTTCGTCGGCGCGAGGCGACGGCAAGACGACCCCGACAGTTCCAACGGAAAGCATCGCCGGGCATCCCGCGAAGCGGCCTTCATCGTCCTGCAATCAAAGCGTCATCGTCACGATGCCAAGTTATCCAACCGATCCTCTCCCGCGAGCGACCATGCATCACGGTATCTCCCCGCCCCAGGACGCCGACCTGTTCGGCCTGATCTACGGTTTCCGTTTCCGCCCCGGCGAAGCGGGGCGGGAAATCGACTCGGCTACCGCCCTCGCCTGCCTGCGGCAGGCTCGCGAGGAGGCGCCGGACGAGTTCCTCTGGCTGCACCTGAACCTCGCCCATGCCGCCTGCGAGCGCTGGATGAAGAAGCATCTGGAACTGCCGGATTATTTCTTCGAAAGCCTGCGCGAGGGGTCGCGCTCGACGCGCATCGAACACGTCGACTCGGCGCTGCTGGCAGTGGTCAACGACGTGGTCTTCAACTTCGGCCTGGTCTCTTCGGACGTCGCCACCCTGTGGGTCTGCGCCCGTGGCCGGCTGCTGGTCAGTGCACGAGCGCAACCGCTGCGCTCGGTGGACAAGCTGCGCTCTTCGGTGAAGCACGGCGAACCTTTCCGTTCGCCCCTGCAGTTGCTGATCCACCTGTTGCGCGACCAGGGCGACGTGCTGACCCAGATCGTCCGCGAAACCAGCGTCGCAGTGGACCGCATCGAGGACCAGCTACTGGCCCTGCGCCTCTCCGCCAACCGCGCCGACCTCGGCGCCATGCGGCGCGTGCTGGTACGCCTGCAACGCCTGCTGGCGCTGGAGCCCGGTTCGCTGCTGCGCCTGCTCAACCGACCGCCGGAATGGCTACAGGATGCCGACCTGCGTGAGTTGCGCGAAGCCACCGAGGAGTTCTCCCTGGTGATCAGCGACCTGACCGCCCTGGGCGAACGGATCAAGCTGCTGCAGGAAGAGATCGCGGCCAAGCTCAACGAACAGAACAACCGCATCCTCTTCACCCTGACCATGGTCACGGTGCTGGCCCTGCCGATCAACATCGTCGCCGGCTTCTTCGGCATGAACGTCGGCGGGATTCCCTTCGCCGACGATCCTGAAGGCTTCTGGATCATGCTCGTGCTGGTCGCCAGCTTCACCTTCCTCGCCGGCCGCTGGGCCTTCCGCAAGCGCGGCGACTATTGAGCGTGGACAACGCCGGCGGACAGTGGTTAGGTTGACCGACCACCGTCAGCCGGACCTTCCATGAGCCTTTCCCCCGCCGATCTCAAGCAACTCCAGGCCGCCAAGAACCTGCTGGAGAACCCTGGACTCACCGCGCAACTCACCAGCCTGCTGGGCACGCCGATCGAATACGGCCTGAAGAAGCTGCCGCGGAAGGTCAACGAGAAGCTCGGTTCGGTGATCGAGGGAGCGCTGCTGAAAGTCGCCCGCTCGGCCACCGCCACTCTCCAGGAAAACGCCAGCGGTCAACCGGCGAACCGCCTGCATACCCTCGGCGCCGCCGTTTCCGGTGGCGTCGGCGGCTTCTTCGGGCCGCTGGCGATGCTGGTCGAGGTGCCGGTCACCACCGGCATCATCTTCCGTTCCATCGCCGACATCGCGCGCAGCGAGGGCGAGTCGATCAGGGACATGGACACCCTGATGGCCTGTATCGAAGTCTTCGCCCTCGGCGGCAAATCCGCCTCGGACGACGCGTCGGAGTCCGGCTACTACGCGGTGCGTACGGCGCTGGCCCAGCAGGTCAAGGCGGCTGCCGACTTCCTCGGCAAGGACGCCGGCAGCAAGAAGGCCGCGCCGATGCTCCTGGCCCTGGTGCGCAAGGTCGCCGAGCGCCTGGGCGTGCAGTATTCGGAAAAGCTTGCGGCGCAGATCGTGCCCATCGTCGGTGCCCTCGGCGGCGCGGCGATCAACACGGTGTTCATGAACCATTTCCAGGCCATGGCGCGCGGTCACTTCGTCGTCCGCCGCCTGGAACGCCACTACGGCAAGGATGTGGTTCGCGACGCCTACGCCCTGCTGCCCCGGCGCGGCTGAGCATGCCGGCCCACGCGGTCAGCCTGGCGCCGGGCGCGGCGGCAGCGACGCGCCAGCTGTTCAGCGCCGTTTCGCTCGCGGCGGAGCCCGGCTGGAGCCGGGCCCCGCGCCGACTCAGAGCGCCAGGCCGGGGTTGTACAACGGACGGAAAGCGCAATGGGTGGTGCCGGCGCTCTGGTTGTAGAAATAGTAGCGGCGACAGTCGTTGTCGTAGTTGCTGGTGCCGACGTTGATCCGGTACGGACCGAAGCTGGCGCCCTGCAGGGAAACGAAGGCGCCGTTGTAGAGCAGCGAGAAATGCAGGTGCGGTCCGGTGGAGCTGCCACCCTCGCAGAGCGCGGTGTTGATGTTGCCGGCATAGACGCCGAGCTTGGTGTCGGCGCTGACCTGCTGGCCGTTGCTCACCTGGATCTGGTCCATATGGTAGTAGTTGGTCGCCCAGCCGCTGGGGTGGGTCACCCGTACCTGGCAGCGCGACAGCACCCGTACCGTACCGGCGTGGGCGGCGACCACGCTGTAGGTCGCACTGCCCCAGCGCGGCCAGTCGTAGGACGCATCGAAGGACGAGTACGGATAGCCCGAGCCGGTGTTCGAATGCGCTCCGTTGGGCTGCCAGGAATAGCCCTGGCGCCAGGGCAATTGCATCAGGTTGGATGGCGGCGCCAGCGCGGCCTTCGCCTGGAGTTGCCGGGCCACGCGGTTGCGCGGCTGCAGGAGTTCCGCGGCCGGGGTGCCGAACAGGCGCTGGAAGGTCTGCGCGTAGGCGCCGAGCGGATTGCCGCCTTGCACGGCGGAGGCCTTCGCCCCCTCTCGCAACAGACCGAGCAGCGCGGCCGATGCCGCGTTCAGGCCGTCCTCGCCGACGGCCTTGCGCGCAGCCGCCTGGCGCAACTGGTATTCCTCGAAACCGTAGTAGCGCCGCGACAACTGCTGCAACACGTCGCGTACCTGGGCATCGAAGCCGCGTTTCGCCGACAGCCGCCCCAGCGGCGCCGCCAAGGCGCGCTCGTCCGGCGCCCCCAACGGCCCGGACTGCATGGCCATCAGGGTCAACAACACTTTCGGGTTGATGCTGTAGTAGCCGCTCCAGTGCTCCAAGTATTCGCTCTTGTCGCGCAGCGCCGGCGCATTCACCGCCAGGTAGGCCTCGAGGTCGAACGCCTCGGCGTCGCGACCGTAGAGGAACAGGTCGTCATTCAGCGGCAGGGCCACGCTGGGCAGTTGCAACTGGCCGAGTAACTCCGCCGAATAGCGGAAGGCCGGCAGGCCATCGTCATGGGCATTGGCCGTACCGCCCACGGCGAGCGCCAGCAAGACGAAGAGGAACGGCGAGCGCGAACTCGCCATCGCGCGGGATCTTTTGTGCTGCATGGGTAGCTCCTGGTCATCGAAGGGAAACCTTGAAAGCCAGCAGCCCGGCGACATCGCCTCCGACGGGATAGCCTGGTCCGCTCCGCCGGTATTTCGCCCAGGCCGGGTTGCACGCCGCAGGACCGTGCAACGCCGTCACCCGGGAAGACAACTATCAGCTTTTGCAGTAGATCCGGTGCCCCGCTCCGTCCGGCTGTAAAGCGTGCGGCAGCGCACTCCAACCGAGCCGAATCGATCACAGAACGCCAGGCGTCGGAAATACTTCGATACAGTCTGCGCGCTCAGCGTTCCTCGTCGGAGGAACCGTCGAGCGGATCACGACGCGCCAGCTCGGCCTCGTCGAGGCCGTGGCCGGCTCCGATCTCGTTGCCATGCACGACCCTCAGGCGCTTGTCCGCGGGCGATTCGCCGCCGCGCTCGGCCGGCGAGCGGGCGCCGCTTTCGTCGATCAGGGTTTCCGGCGCCAGATCGTCCATGCCGACGTTATCCTGGTAACCATCGTCCTCGTCCGGCTGCCCGCCAGCGTGGCCCGCCTCGCGTACCCGCCGCGAGGAAAATTCGGCCTCCACCTCGGCCTCGGGCCGCTCGTCGCCGATCCGCGCCTTACGCGCCTGGCGGCGCTCGTCGAAATCGAGCTCGCGCATCGAACCCATGCGGTCCTGGATATCATCGATTTCCTGGGGTGTTGTTTTCCGTCGTGTAGCCATGACGACCTCCGTTACGAATGGCGGGCACGCGCCGGGAATGGCACGCTGCCCTTGTTCGGTCGACCGGCGAGGCGCGGGAAGATTCAGGAAATCCAACCGACGGCGGCCGCCTCGCAATCGCGGCGGCGGGCAAAAAAAAGCCGGATCGGCCCGGGGCGGGCTGGACGATCCGGCGTAATCGAAGCGCGGGACGTCGCGCACCTTGCCGCCGGCACGGGCGGGAGGTGGCGCACAGCGTTTCGCAGGGAATGACCACGGCATCGGCCGGTGGTCCAGGGGGAGTCAGGTCGGCACGGCTTCCTCGAGATAGTCGATGGCCTGGCGCACGGTCTCGATCCGTTCCGCATCGTCATCGGCGATCTCGACGCCGAACTCCGCTTCCAGGGCCATGACCAGTTCGACTACCTCGAGCGACTCGGCACCGAAGTCGTTACGGAAGTCGCTGTCCAGCCGGATGTCGCATTCCTCCACGCCGAACCGGGCGGCTACCAGTTTCCTCACTCTGGTCTCGATGTCGTCCATGCATTGCGGTCCCACTGCCCGGCCCTGGAAAAAAGTGCGGCTACTAAAGCCTCCGTCCCCGCCAGCGACAACTGCCAGATCTGGCAGTGGCGCTGCGCTGGAGCGCGGCCGCCGCAGCGCGCCGGACAATCCGGTGGACGGAGCGCGACGCGAGGATTCGAAGTCCGTCACAGGGCGCTTCCCGGCGTATGCGCAATCACCCGCGCCTTCGCTCGCGGCAGGCTTTCGGGCAGTTCCGCCAGGGCCCGGCGTGCCTGCTCCGGGTCGAGGTAGTCGCCCCGTTCCACCGCGAACAGCTCCTGGCCATCGCGCAGTTCGCGGCGCAAACGCAACGACAGACCCGGATGCCGCTCGATCAGCGCGCGCATGAAGGCTTCGCTGCTGCCCTCGACCAATCGCACGGCGTAGCGCTGGGGTGACGGCGGCTGCGGCGCGTGCGTGCCCTGGCGAACCTCCGGTACCTCGCCGCCGCGACCGTCGCCCAGGGACGCCGGGTCCGCCAGGCGCGGCTTCTCCATCAGCACCGGGGCTGGAGCCGGATAGCTGCGCGGCGAGCCAATAGGTGCCGGTGCGACCTGGGCGGCGGGACGCAGGTCGATGGCGCCGGCATCCTCAAACAGCGGGCGCGCCGGTTCGCCGGCGACACCGCGCAGCAACTGGATGGAACGGTAACGGCCATGGCTGATGCGCTCCAGGCCGGCGGCATCGCGGACGATGCTCGGGCGCAGGAAGACCATCAGGTTGCGCTTCACCCGGGTCTCGCGGGACGAGCGGAACAGCCGGCCGACGCCGGGGATGTCGCCCAGCAGCGGTACCCGCGAATCGCTGCGCAGCAGGTCGTCCTGGATCAGTCCGCCGAGGACGATGACCTGGCCGTCGTCGGCCAGTACGGTGCTCTTGATCGAGCGCTTGTTGGTCACCAGGTCCACCGCCTTCGCCGCCAGGGTGGCGGTTGGCGCGATGGAGGATATTTCCTGCTCGATCTCCAGGCGCAGCATGCGGTCCTCGCCGATGTGCGGCGTGACCTTGAGGGTCACCCCGATATCCTTGCGCTCGACAGTGGTGAACGGATTGCTCGAACCGCTGGCGCTGGTGGTGTAGCTGCCGGTCTGGAACGGCACGTTCTGGCCGACCAGGATTTCCGCCTTCTGGTTGTCCAGGGTCAGCAGGCTCGGCGTCGACAGCAGGTTGCTGCGGCTATTGCGGCTCAGCGCGGTGACCAGCGCGCCGAAATCGCGACTGCCGAGGCCGACTATCGCACCGTCGGGCAGCTCTGCCGGCGGCTTGCCGGCCTGCAACGCGCCCAGCAGGGTGCCGATGGACAACCCGCTGTCGGCGAAGCCAGCGCCGCCGGCGACATGCCCGCTACGCAGCGCCCATTGCACCCCGAGGGCGTCGCCGATCTCGCCGGACAGCTCGACGATCGCCGCCTCCACCAGCAGTTGCGCGCGCGGCACGTCGAGCTGGCGGACGATGTCCTCGAGCAGGCCGACATCCTCCGGGTCGGCGAGGATCACCAGGGCATTCAGCGATTCGTCGGCGCGCACCAGCAGGCCGCGCTTGCCGCTTCCCCGGCCATCCTGGCCTCGCTCGCCGTGCAGCGATTCGCCGATCTCCCCGAGGGTGGCGGCAAGGGTCTTGGCGTCGCCATGGCGCAGGCGGATCACCCGGCTGTTCGCCGACCGCGACGAGGGGACGTCGAGCGACTGCGCCAGCCGCAGCAAGCGCGCTCGCGCCTGCGGCGGACCGAGCAGGACCAGGCGGTTGCTGCGGCTGTCGGCAAGGACCTGGACGGTGGCGGCGCTCTTCCCGGCGGCCGGGGTGACGCTGCGATCGAGCACCTCGGCGATTTCCGCGACCCAGGCATGGCGCATGTCGTAGATGCTGTAGTCATGTTCGCCGGCCCGGTCGAGGCTGCGCACGATCGCCTCGATGCGCTCGATGTTGGCGCGGCGGTCGCTGACGATCAGCGCGTTGGCCGACGGTACGGCGGCCAGATGGCCATGGGCCGGGACCAGCGGCCGGATCATCGGGATCAGTTCCGCCACCGAGGTCTGCTGCGCCTGGACCACCCGCGTCTCCAGGCTGCCCGGCCCATCGCGGACGGTCTTCTGCGCGGCGTCCTGGCGTGCCTCCATGTTCGGCACGATACGCGCCTGGTCGCCCTGCGGCAGCACCGCGTAGCCGTGGGTGGCGAGCACCGAAAGGAATAGTTGGTAGACCTCCGCCAGGCTGAGCCGCGCCTGGGATACCACCGTGACCCGCCCCTTCACCCGCGGATCGACGACGAAGGTCTGGCCGCTGATGCTCGATACCTGCTCGATGAAGTCGCCGATCTCGGCATCCTTCATGTTGATCGTCCACTGCTCTTCCTCTTGCGCGGCGGCAGTCTCGGCAGGTGCCGGATGGACCGGCGGCGCCAGGCCGAGGACGGCCAGCGACAGGACCAGGAACAGCGGAGACAGGCGCTGGGCGGAACGGGTACTACAACGTGGCATGGGTGGTTTCTGCCCCTTCGGCTTTGGGGAAATACAGACGTTCTTCATAACCCTGGTCGCGCAGCACCACATGGTCGCGATGAACCGCCAGCAGCACGGTGCCGGGGCGCACTTCGGCGCCCGGCAGGAAGCGCTGCGAGCGCCCGGCCACCGCGATCAGCGCCGCCGAGCGGTCCTCGCGACGCGCCAGGAAGCAGGCCAGCAGGCGCAATTGCAGACGCTCGCCCGCCGTCGCGCCGCGCGGCGACGGAGCGCCACCGAACAAGCCGGCTAACGCCGCGCGCGGGGCCGCTGAAGGGTTGGCTGGCGGCGCCGGGGCCGCTGCGGCGGGCAATTCCGCCAGCTCGCGGCGCAGCGAGCGCGTCTGGCTGGCCAGGCTGGCGCTGAGCAACGCCAGCAGCAGCACGCAAAGCACAGCGGGCGCATGCCCGGCCAGGCTGCGCAGGGAAACGAAAGACGATGGAAGGTGACGCGACATGCAGCAGGCGGATTCCGGCAAACGGGCGCGCTGCATCGACGCGGCTCGCCCAGGGGCGGCGAGCATAAGGGATGGGGCTGCGGCCTACGGCCGCGAAAGGGCAAAACTGTTAAGGCTGCCCGCTTTGATCCTTCGTGGCGGGAACTGGCCCACAAAACGCCAGGCGCGGGAAAGGCCTCAGCGCTTGCCCATCGAACGACGGGTACCGCGCGGCGCCATGCCGGGACGCTGGCCCTTGTCGTGGATCTTCCGCTGCGGATAGAGCTGGGCCTGGTTCTTCTTCGCCAGGGCGGCCTTCAGCAACGCGCTGGCGTCGCTCGGCGCGGCCTGGGCCGGAGCGTCGTCGGAGGAAAGGGCCTGGGGAAGAGCGTCGGGAGCGGAAGCCATGGCGTATCCGGATCGGGGGAAATCGTGGGGACGCGATTATACATGGCTGTCCGGCTGTCCGGCAGCACCTGCCGGCGTATCGCCACGGGTCAACGCAGTTGCCACCAGCCCGGCAGCAACCGGCGCACCTTGGCCTGGGCGAAACGGTCGTCGATCAGGTGCACCACGCCGCGATCGCTGCGGCTGCGGATCACCCTCCCGGCGGCCTGGACCACCTTCTGCAGTCCCGGATACAGGTAGGTGTAGTCGTAGCCGTCACCGAACAGGCGCTGCATGCGCAGGCGGATCTGCTCGTTCACCGGATTCACCTGGGGCAACCCGAGGGTGGCGATGAAGGCGCCGATCAGGCGCTCGCCAGGCAGGTCGATGCCTTCGCCGAAGGCACCGCCGAGCACGGCGAAGCCGATGCCCTCGCCGCCCGCGACGAAGCGCTCGAGGAAGACCCGGCGCTCCGCCTCGTCCATCCGTGGCGTCTGGCTCCAGCATGGCACCCACGGGTATGCCTGGCGGAAGACGTCCAGCGCCTGCTGCAAGTAATCGAAGCTGCTGAAGAAGGCCAGGTAGTTGCCCGGCCGCTGGCGAAACTGCTCGCCGAGAATCGCTGCGATGGGCGCCAGGGATGCCTGGCGCTGCGCATAGCGCGTGGAAACCCGACGCTGTATGTGCACCTCCAGTTGCTCGGCGCTGAATGGCGAGTCCACTTCCAGCCAGGGCGTGCCCGCCGGCAGGCCGAGCAGGTCGGCGTAATAGTCGCGCGGCCCGAGGGTAGCGGAGAACAGCACGGTGGAGCGGCTGGCGGCGAAGCGCTCGGCGAGAAACGCCGCCGGCACCACGTTGCGCAGGCACAGCCGGGCCAGGCTGCGGCCGTTGCGGCCTGGGCGCTTCTCGATGTCGAACAGCGAATGCTCGCCGAACAGTTCGGCGAGACGGCCGAACTGCAGGATCGCGAAGTAGAACTCCTGCAACGCCGGCTCCAGCGCCTGCGGTTGCTCGGCGAGCAGGTCGTTGATCGCCGCCACCGCGTTCTGCAAGGCCAGGAGCAGCTTCTGCGGAGGCTCGTCGTAGGCCTGGTAGTCGTCCGCCTGGGTCTTGGCCAGTTCGTTCCAGGCACGCTGGATGCGCTCCAGCGGTTTCCTCAGGGCCTCCGGGGCGGTTTTGCGCACACCGAGGAAATCGCCCTGGTCGAGTTCGGCGGAATACATCCGCCGGCCGCGCTCCACCAGGTTGTGCGCCTCGTCCACCAGTACCGCCACCCGCCACTGGTTGACCTGGGCCAGGCCATGGAGCATGGCGCCGAGATCGAAGTAGTAGTTGTAGTCGCCCACCGCCAGGTCGCACCAGCGCGCCAGTTCCTGGCCCAGGTAGTAGGGACAGACCCGGTGCGCCAGCGCCACCTCGCGCAACCGCGCCTGGTCCAGCCAGCGCGCCTCCACGGCGGCGGCGCGGGCCGCCGGCAGGCGTTCGTAGAAGCCCTGGGCCAGGGGACAGGACTCGCCGTGGCAGGCCTTGTCCGGGTGCTCGCAGGCCTTGTCCCGCGCCACCAGTTCCAGCACCCGCACCGGCAGTCCGCCGGTCTCCCCTTCCAGGCTACGCAGGGCATGCAGCGCGAGGGCCCGGCCCGGGGTCTTGGCGGCCAGGAAGAACAGCCGGTCCAGGCGCTGCCCGGGCATCGCCTTGAGTTGCGGGAACAGCGTGCCGATGGTCTTGCCGATCCCGGTCGGCGCCTGGGCCATCAGGCAACAACCGGCGGAGGCGGCCTTGTACACCGCCTCCGCCAGTTGCCGCTGGCCGTGGCGGAATTCGGCGTGGGGAAAGCGTAACGCGGCCAGTTCGCGGTCGCGCCGCTGGCGGTGCGCCAGTTCCTGCTCGGCCCAGGCGAGAAACGCCTGGCACTGGCTCTCGAAGAACAGCCGCAGCTCGTCGGCCCGCACCCGCTCGACGAAGCGGGTCTCCTTCTGGCTGCCGACCTCCAGGTAGACCAGCGCCAGTTCGACTTCCTCCAGCTTCCGTTCGGCGCAGAGCAGCCAGCCGTAGACCCTGGCCTGGGCCCAGTGCAGGTGCCGGTGGTTGGCCGGTTGCAGGGCGAGGTCGCCGCGGTGGGTCTTGATTTCCTCCAGGCAGTTCGCCTGCGGATCGTACCCATCCGCCCGGCCGCGCACCTGCAAGTGACGGTAGCGTCCGTCCAGCGCCACTTCGCGCTGGTAGTGAGCGGGGCGCCGGGAGGTCACCAGGGTATGTCCGGCGATGCCTTCCAGGGCGCTGGGCGACGGGGTGAAGCGCAGGTCGAGGTCGCCGCGCTTGGCGCTGAACTCGCAAAGCGCGCGCACCGCCACCTGGTACAGCGCCTCGCCGCCCTGCTCAGTCATCGACATGCCAGCGCACGTAGCAGACCGCCACCGGCATCTCCCGCTCGCGGCAGAATTGCAGCCAGCGCAACTGGTTGTCCTGCAGGCGGTCGCCCGGTCCCTTGACCTCGACCATCCGGTAGCGCCGCTGCGCCGGCCAGAACTGGATCAGGTCCGGCAGGCCGGCGCGGTTGCCCGGGATATCCTCCAGCAGGCGTTCGAACCAGGCGCGCAGGTGGGCCGCCGGCAGGCAATCGAGCGCCTGTTCGAGCAGTTCCTCGCCAAGCAGTTCCCAGTAGACGAAGGGCGACTGCAGGCCGAACTTGTCGCGGTAGCGACAGCGGATCGCGTCGCGGTAGCTGCCGTCCTCCAGCCGTCCCAGGCAGGCCTCGAACAGGGCGGCGCGGCGCTGGCGGAAGTCGGCGCTGTGCAGGTCCGCCGGCGCGCTGTGGAAGGGATGGAAGAACGCCCCGGGAATGGCGGCGAAGATCGCCTCCCAGCAGAGCAGCCCGAACAGCGAATTGATCAGGCCGTTCTCGACGTAGTGCACCGCGCAACCGGGCTCTTCCAGGTGCTCGCGGACCGCCCACTCGACGCTACAGGGTTCGCTCGGGAACGCCAGGCACAGGTCCAGGCGGTCGATTTCCGGAGCCGCCGCCCGCGCCTGTCGCGGCAGGCCGAGCTTGCCTTGCAGGCGCGGCAGCAATCGGGCCAGGCCCTGGCGTTCGGCGTCGCTTTCCGGCGCACAGCTGGCCTCCCGCGCCAATGCATGGGCTTCGGCGAAGCGCTCGCCGCGTTCCAGGCTGCGAATCGCCCGCAGGCGCGCGCCGGGGTGGCTGGATTGGCGATAGAGCCGCTGGGCCAGGTCGAAATCCCGCTGCTTTTCGCAGTGCTGGGCGAACTGGAACAGCAGCTTGACCCGCCGCCCTTCCAGCCAGGGATTGGCGTAGGGTTCGCCCGGCAGGCCGGCGAGCAGTTCCTCCAGCGGCTCGCCGAGGTCGAAGCGCTGGCGGCAGTCGAACAGGTGGAGATAGGCGTCGACGTCGGCGCGCAGGCGAAAGCCGCGGGAGTCGGCGGAAAACTCGACGCTTTCGTAACGATAGATACCCAGGTCGGCAAGGACGAACTCCGACCAGTCCTGCCACAGGTTGCCGAAATACATCAACCGCAAGCGGTCGCAGAGCGCCATGCAGCGCAACTCGTAGACCGGTTCGGCGAAGTCGGCCTGCCACTCGGCGAGCCGCCGCGCCTCGGGGAACAACGGCTGGAGCCGTTCCAGCAACGCATCCTTGCGCAGGTTCGCGCGCCCGAGATGGTCCCTGAACAGCTGCGACAATTCGTCCTTCCTCAGCAAGCCGAACAGTTGCGCCAGTTCCAGGGTCGGCTGCGCGTCCACCCAGCCCAATGCCAACAGCGGTTGCACGGCGGCGCGCGTGTCGCCGATCTCGGCATAGGCCAGCTTGCCTTCGCGGAACAGCGTGCCCTTGCGCATCACCATGCGCACCAGCAGGGCCTGGCTGGCCTCGGGCAGCTCGGCGAACGCGGCGATGAAGGCACGTTCCTGATCGTCGAGCAGATCGGCATAGCGTTCGCCGATCCAGGCGAGCACCGCGCGGAAGTTGTGCAGGTAGTAGAAGGGTTCGGGAAGCGCTGGGGAATTCACGGGAAGCGGAGCCTGGTACTGTTCATGCATACAGATACCAGCGCCCCCACGGCTTGGCAATGCGCATCCGATCAAGCGTCGCCGGCCTGACGACGACTATCCAGGCACAAGGCGTTCGTTATATAAAAATATTAACAACGAAACCTGCCCCGTATCGGTCCCGATGAAGAAGATCCGCCAACGCAACCTGCAACTGATCCTCGACGCCGCCTGCGAAGTCTTCGCCGACTGCGGCTTCAGCGCCGCCCGGCTCAGCGACGTCGCCGAGCGCGCCGGCGTGGCGAAGGCCAACGTGCTCTATTACTACCGCTCCAAGGCGCAACTCTACGAGGCGGTGCTGGACAGCATCGTCGAGCCCCTGCTGGAAGCCTCCCGGCCATTCGCCGGCGACCAGCCGCCCGCCGAGGCGCTACGCGCCTACGTCGACAACAAGATGCGCATCGGCGCCGAGCGGCCGCACGCGGCCAGGGTCTTCTCCTGCGAGATCATGCGCGGCGCGCCGCGCATGCCGGCGCCGCTGCTGGAACGCCTCGACGCCCAGGCGGAACGCAACGCCGAGCGCATCCGCCAGTGGATCGACGAAGGCCTGCTGGCGCCGCTGGATCCGTACCACCTGCTGCTCAACCTGTGGGCGATGACCGAGTCCTATGCCCTTGGCGGCTGGCAACTGGCGCGCCTCACCGGCCAGGCCGGGCTGGACGCAAGCGACTACCGGCAGGCGGCGGAAAACATCGTCCGCCTGGTCTGCGCCGGCTGCCTGGCACTCCCCGGCGAGGCCGCGCCGCGTCGGCGTTTCCGCGCGCTGGCCGGCTGAGCGACTTGCGCCGGATCAATTTCCGCGTAGCGCTATATTCCAAAAGCCATAGCGAACCCCTAAGCTTGCGCCAGCCCCGTCCGCCAACTTCGTTCGCCCCCACAGGAGCACTCCATGACCACCCGCCTGCCCCAGCTATTGCTCGCCCTCCTCGCCAGCGCCGTATCCCTGGCCGCCAGCGCCGACGAGGTGCAGGTCGCCGTCGCGGCCAACTTCACCGCGCCGATCCAGGCCATCGCCAAGGAATTCGAGAAAGACACCGGGCACAGGCTGGTCGCCGCCTACGGCGCCACCGGCCAGTTCTATACGCAGATCAAGAACGGCGCGCCGTTCCAGGTTTTCCTCTCCGCCGACGACAGCACTCCGGCGAAACTGGAGCAGGAAGGCGAGATCGTGCCCGGCTCGCGCTTCACCTATGCCATCGGCACCCTGGCACTCTGGTCGCCCAAGGCCGGCTACGTCGACGCCAAGGGCGAGGTGCTGAAGAGCGGCAGCTTCAGGCACCTGTCCATCGCCAACCCGAAGACCGCGCCCTACGGCCTCGCCGCCACCCAGGCGATGGACAAGCTCGGCCTCGCCGCCACGCTCGGGCCGAAGCTGGTGGAAGGCCAGAACATCAGCCAGGCCTACCAGTTCGTTTCCAGCGGCAACGCCGAACTGGGCTTCGTCGCCCTGTCGCAGATCTACAAGGATGGTAAAGTCGCAACCGGCTCGGCCTGGATCGTTCCCGCCGAGCTGCACGACCCGATCCGCCAGGACGCGGTCATCCTCAACAAGGGCAAGGACAACGCCGCCGCCAAGGCCCTGGTCGACTACCTGAAGGGCGCCAAGGCCGCCGCGCTGATCAAGTCCTACGGCTACGAACTCTAAGGCGGGACCTGCATGGCGTTGCCACTCGACAGTACGGACCTGGCGGCCATCTGGCTGACCATCGAGCTGGCTTCGCTCACCACCCTCCTCCTGCTGCTGATCGGCACGCCCATCGCCTGGTGGCTGGCGCGCACCCGCTCCTGGCTGAAGGGGCCGATCGGCGCGGTGGTGGCCCTGCCGCTGGTGCTGCCGCCGACGGTGATCGGCTTCTACCTGCTGGTCAGCATGGGTCCCAACGGTTTCATCGGCCAGCTCACCCAGAGCCTCGGTCTCGGCACCCTGCCCTTCACCTTCGCCGGCCTGGTGGTCGGCTCGGTGTTCTACTCGCTGCCCTTCGTCGTGCAACCGTTGCAGAACGCCTTCGAGGCGATCGGCGAGAAACCGCTGGAGGCTGCCGCGACCCTGCGCGCGAGCCCCGTCGACCGTTTCTTCAGCGTGGTCCTGCCGCTGGCCCGGCCGGGTTTCGTCACCGCCGCGATCCTCGGCTTCGCCCATACCGTCGGCGAGTTCGGCGTGGTGCTGATGATCGGCGGCAACATCCCGGAGAAAACCCGCGTGGTCTCGGTGCAGATATTCGATCACGTCGAAGCCATGGAATACGCCCAGGCCCACTGGCTGGCCGGCGGCATGGTGGCGTTCTCCTTCGTCGTCCTCCTCGCCCTCTATTCGGGCCGGCGCCGCCGGCCGGGCTGGGCCTGAGATGGACGGCCTGCGCCTGCGCTTCCGCCGCGCCTACCCCGGCTTCGAACTGGACATCGACCTGGCTCTTCCCGGTCGTGGCGTGACCGCTCTGTTCGGCCATTCAGGCTCCGGCAAGAGCACTTGCCTGCGCTGTATCGCCGGCCTGGAAAAGGCCGCCGAGGGCGAGGTGACGATCAACGGCGAGACCTGGCAGGACAGCCGCCGCAACCTCTTCGTCGCGCCCCACCGGCGTGCCCTCGGCTACGTGTTCCAGGATGCCAACCTGTTCCGCCACCTGACGGTGCGGCGCAACCTGGCCTTCGGTCTCAAGCGCATCGCCGCCGCCGAACGCCGCGTCGAGCTGGAACAGGCCTGCGCCCTGCTGGGCATCGAGCACCTGCTGGAACGCATGCCGGAACGCCTCTCCGGCGGCGAGCAGCAACGCGTCGGCATCGCCCGGGCCCTCCTCACCAGCCCGCGCCTGCTGCTGATGGACGAGCCTCTGGCATCCCTCGACCTGAAGCGCAAGGGCGAGATCCTGCCCTATCTCGAGCGCCTGCACGAGGAACTGGACATCCCGGTGCTCTATGTCAGCCACTCGCCAGACGAAGTGGCGCGCCTGGCCGATCACCTGGTGCTGCTGGAGAACGGCAAGGTCCGCGCCAGCGGGCCGATCGGCGAAACCCTGGCGCGAGTCGACCTGCCGCTGGCGCTGGACGACGATGCCGGGGTGGTGATCGAGGGCACGGTCAGCGACCACGACCCGGCCTACGGCCTGCTGACCCTGGTCCTGCCCGGCAGTGCGCTGCAAATGCGCGTCGCCCACGCCCCGCTGGCCCCCGGCAAGCGCCTGCGCTTCAAGGTACAGGCGCGCGACGTCAGCCTGAACCTGCGCGACGACGCCCAGAGCAGCATCCTCAACCGCCTGCCGGTACGGGTCCTGGAATTGGTCGATACCGACACCGCGGCCCACGTTCTGGTGCGCCTGGATGCCGGCGGCAATCCGCTGCTGGCGCGGATCACCCGTTACTCGCGGGACCAGTTGCAACTACGACCCGGCCAGCTGTTGTGGGCGCAGATCAAGTCGGTGGCGGTGCTCGCCTGACCCCGGCCTCGCCTGCGGCGCCTAGACCCTGGGCCAACGGTAGCGGATCAGCCGGCCCATCCGCCGCAGGAAGGCGAAGCCGTTGTAGATCGGCAGCATCAGCCGCGACGACTGCGGCAGCTTGGCGACGTCCTGCGGGTCATAGTCGGTGACCTCCTCGATGAAACGCAGGGCCGGATGCCACCGCTCGAGTTCGCGCGGGTCGTCGATGCTCCAATGCACCTGCGCCCCGGTCTCGCGCAGCGGCGGATACAGGCGCAGCAGCATGATGCCGAGGCGGCCGTAGCCGTCGAACAGCAGCTCGCCGCTACCCAGGTGGTCGACCAGGCGTTCCACCAGGCGTCGCACCTGGGACTCCCGCAGGTAAGGCATCAGCCCCTCGGCCAGGACCAGGGCGGGCCGCTCGCGCGGCACCCCTTGCAGCCAGCCGTCGTCGTCCACCGAGTGGCGCAGCGCCCGATAGGCGCCGGCGCGCGGCGGGTAGAGCCGCTCGCGCAGGTCCATGACTTCCGGATAGTCGAGGTCGAACCAGGGCAGCTCGGCCGGCGGGTCGACCCGGTAGATACGGCTGTCCAGGCCGCAACCGAGGTTGAGCACCTGCCCCTCGGGATGGTGGTCGAGGAACTCGCGGCAGGCCTGGTCGAAGTAATGCGAGCGCATGGCCAGGGCCCGTTCGTTGCCCTTGCCGAGGGCGACCCTGGAGAAGTCGAAGTCGATCTGCCGCACCGCCTCCTCGGCGAAACGGTCATGGAGGATGGAATCGTCCAGGCGGCTATCCAGCGCCTTGGCGTAGAGGGTGATCAGGAGCGTCTGCTTTTCTCCGGTGAGGGTAATGCGGTGGCCGGGCATGAAAACCTCCTGCGGGCACGCGTGCCTCTTCAGTCCTTGCCGAAAACATCGCTATGCTTCGGCAATGATTGCCCTGGAGTCACGAATGAAAGCCAACTCCGATGAACTGCAAAGCTTCGTCAGTGTAGTCGACAGCGGTTCCATCAGCGCCGCCGCGGAACAGATGGGACTGACCGCCTCGGCCGTCAGCCGGACCCTCTCGCGCCTCGAGCACAAGCTCGGCACCACCCTGCTCAACCGCACCACCCGGCGCATGGAGCTGACCGAGGAAGGCCGCTACTTCCTCGACCAGGCACGGCAGATCCTGCAGCAGATGGAGGCGCTCGAGGAACGCCTGGCCCTGCGCCGGCAGAGCCCCGCCGGGCGCCTGCGGATCAACGCCGCCTCGCCCTTCATGCTGCACGCGGTGGTGCCGCACATCGGCGAGTTCCGCCGGCTGTACCCGGACATCCAGCTCGAACTCAACACCAACGACCTGATCATCGACCTGTTGGAGCAACGCACCGACGTGGCGATCCGCATCGGCGCGCTCAGCGACTCCACCCTGCACGCGCGCCCGCTGGGCGCCAGCCGCCTGCACATCCTCGCCAGCCCGGAGTACCTGGCCCGCCACGGCACGCCGGCGAGCATCGAGGGGCTGCGAGGGCACACCCTGCTCGGCTTCACCCAGCCCGAGCACCTCAACCGCTGGCCGGTGGTGCACGCCGACGGCGATCGCCTGGAGATCCAGCCGGATATCTCTGCCTCCAGCGGCGAGACGCTCCGCCAACTGGCCCTGAGCCACCAGGGCATCGCCTGCCTGGCCAGCTTCATGACCGACCGCGATATCCAGGACGGGCGCCTGGTGCCGCTGTTCGCCGAACAGATGAGCGAATACCGGCAACCGATCCACGCCGTCTACTATCGCAACTCGCAACTGGCGCTGCGCATCCAGTGCTTCCTCGACTTCATCCAGCAGCGCCTGGGCGCCTGAGACCGACCGTGAACGAATCCCTCGATTTCTCGCCCTACCTCGAGCGCTGGGCGTTGCAACCCGACGGCGAGCCCTTCGCCACCCACAGCAGCCGCCTGCTGCCGGTGCGCCATCGCGGCGCAGCGGCGATGCTGAAGATATCCAGTGCCGAAGAAGAGCGTTTCGGCCACGTACTGCTCAACTGGTGGGACGGCCAGGGCGCGGCCAGGGTGCTGGCCTACGACCACCAGGCGCTGCTGATGGAGCGTGCCACCGGCGGGCGCTCGCTGCTGGAGATGGTCAGGCGCGGCGACGACGACGAGGCTACGCGTATCCTCTGCCAGGCCATCGAACGCATCCATGCCCCGCGCCCGGGTCCGTTGCCGGAACTGACCCCGCTGGAGCGCTGGTTCGACTCGCTGTATGCCGCCGAGCGCCGCTACGGCGGGCTCTACGTCGACTGCGCGAATGCCGCCCGCTACCTGCTGGAGACCGCTCGCGAACAGCGCCCGCTGCATGGCGACATCCACCACGGCAATGTGCTCGACTTCGGCGAGCGCGGCTGGCAAGTCATCGACCCCAAGCGGCTCTACGGCGAGCGCGGCTACGACTACGCCAACCTGTTCACCAATCCCGACGCGAAGACCGCCCAGGCGCCCGGCCGTTTCGAGCGCCAGCTGGAGATCGTAATCGCCGCCAGCGGCCTGCAGCGCCGCCGCCTGCTGCAATGGATCCTGGCCTGGACCGGACTCTCGGCGGCCTGGTTCGACGAGGACGGCAGCCGCGAGGAGACCGAAGCCGAGCTGGCCATCGCCCGCCTGGCCCTGGCAAACCTCGCTCGAACGCCTGCGCAATGAACTGTGCGGCGGCTCCCGCGCTCCAACGCGAGGCACTGTTCCGCCGCCGCGATCCGGTGTCAAATACACACCCCGCCAAGATGGCGGTGCCCACCACCCAGTAAGGAAACCCAAGATGGCCGGAGCCAGCCTCCTCACCCTCCTCGACGATATTGCCGCGGTGCTCGACGACGTCTCGCTGATGACCAAGGTCGCCGCGAAGAAGACCGCCGGTGTCCTCGGCGACGACCTGGCCCTCAACGCCCAGCAGGTCACCGGGGTCAACGCCGACCGCGAACTGCCGGTGGTCTGGGCGGTAGCCAAGGGCTCGCTGCGGAACAAGGCGATCCTCGTCCCCGCCGCGCTGTTGATCAGCGCCTTCGCGCCCTGGGCGGTGATCCCGCTGCTGATGCTCGGTGGCGCCTACCTGTGCTTCGAAGGCTTCGAGAAGATCGCCCACAAATACCTGCCCCATGACGACGAGCACGCCGACGAGGCAGCGCTGGCGGCCAATGTCGACGTGGCCGCCCTGGAAAAGCAGAAGATCGGCGGCGCGATCCGTACCGACTTCATCCTCTCCGCGGAAATCATCGCCATCACCCTGGGTACCGTCGCCGAGTCCAGCTTCACCACCCAGGTACTGGTGCTGGTCGGCATCGCCCTGGTGATGACCATCGGCGTCTACGGCCTGGTCGCCGGCATCGTCAAGCTGGACGACGCCGGCCTCTACCTGTCCAGGCGCGACAGCGGCTTTGCCCAAGGGCTCGGCGGCGCCATCCTGCGCACCGCGCCATACCTGATGAAAGGCCTGTCGGTGGTCGGCATGGCGGCGATGTTCATGGTCGGCGGCGGCATCCTCACCCACGGTATCCCGGTGGTCCACCACGCCATCGAACAGGCCGCGCAGAGCGTCGCCGGCATCGCCACGCTGGGCCCGCTGCTGGCGGCGATCACCCCGACCCTGCTGAACTTCCTGTTCGGCATCGTCGCCGGCGCCGTGGTCCTGGCGGGGGTGCTGCTGGTCAAGCGCCTGCTGCCGAAGAAGAAAAAGACTGGCTGAGCCTGCCATCGCCGGCAGCGCCATCGCGGAGGGCGGATAGCCGCCCTGGCGCACATCCCACGAAGCGGTTGTGCGCCCTGCCCCGGAAGTCCTCCTCCGTTTCAATTCAATAATTTTGCACTGTAATAGCAACATTATTCGTTGGAGACGAATAAAGCTCCCCTCCTAGAATGGCCACCAGTGCCATGAGCCGTCTGTTCCGAGCCTTCCAGACGAAGATCCGACCTCCGCACTCCATCGACCCGGCAACGGGATACCCAGAAAAATACCGATAACCCAACGAGGACCCGAGGGTCGCGCCTGCTCGCCAGCCGGCCGGACCCCGGGGCCCGGCGTGCCAGCGACCATGAACGATACGGATAGCAGAAAAGATCCGGACGGCTACAACTACGACGTCGTCCGCCAGTTCACCCTGATGACCCTGGTCTGGGGCATCCTCGGCATGGGCCTGGGGGTGTTCATCGCCGCCCAACTGGTCTGGCCGGCGCTCAACCTCGACCTGCCCTGGACCAGCTTCGGCCGCATCCGCCCGATCCACACCAGCCTGGTGATCTTCGCCTTCGGCGGCAGCGCGTTGTTCGCCACCTCCTTCTACGTGGTGCAGCGCACCAGCGGCGTGCGGCTGATCTCCGATGCCCTGGCGCGCTTCGTGTTCTGGGGCTGGCAGGCGGCGATCGTGGGGATGATCGTCAGCTACCCGCTGGGCTATACCACCTCCAAGGAATACGCCGAGATGGAATGGCCGCTGGCGCTGTGGATGGCGATCGTCTGGGTGGTCTATGCCTACCTGTTCTTCGGCACCATCGCCCGTCGCAAGGTGAAGCACATCTACGTCGGCAACTGGTTCTACGGCGCCTTCATCATCGTCACCGCGATGGTCCATATCGTGAACCATGCATTGCTGCCGGTGAGCCTGGGCAAGTCCTACTCGGCCTATTCCGGCGCCACCGACGCGATGATCCAGTGGTGGTACGGGCACAGTGTGGTCGGCTTCATCCTCTCGGTCGGCTTCCTCGGCATGATGTACTACTTCGTGCCCAAGCAGGCCGGGCGACCGATCTACTCCTATCGCCTGTCCATCGTGCATTTCTGGGCGATCATCTCGATCTACATCTGGGCCGGTCCGCACCACCTGCACTACACCGCGCTGCCGGACTGGGCGCAGTCGCTGGGCATGGTGATGTCGCTGATCCTCCTGGCACCGAGCTGGGGCGGCATGATCAACGGCATGATGACCCTCTCCGGCGCCTGGCATAAGCTGCGCACCGACCCGATCCTGCGCTTCCTGGTGGTGTCCCTGGCCTTCTACGGCATGTCCACCTTCGAAGGCCCGATGATGGCGATCAAGACGGTCAACTCGCTGTCCCACTACACCGACTGGACCATCGGCCATGTCCACGCCGGCGCCCTCGGCTGGGTGGCGATGATCTCCATCGGCACGCTCTACCACATGATCCCGAAACTCTGGGGCCGCGAGCGGATGCACAGCGTCGGCCTGATCAACGCGCACTTCTGGCTGGCCACCATCGGCACCGTGCTGTACATCGCCTCGATGTGGGTCAACGGCATCACCCAGGGCCTGATGTGGCGGGCGGTCAACGAGGACGGCACGCTCACCTACTCGTTCGTCGAGGCGCTGGTGGCCAGCCATCCGGGCTACGTGGTGCGCCTGCTCGGCGGCGCCACCTTCGCCAGCGGCATGCTGCTGATGGCCTACAACACCTGGCGGACCCTGCGCAGCGCGCAGGACCAGCGGCAGCCGGTCCTGGCGGCCGGCCAGGGGGCCTGAACATGCTGTTGTCCCTGCTGTGCCTCTCCACCCTGGCGCTCGGCCTCGCCCTCAGGCTCGCCGGCAGTACCCGCGAGGAACGCGAACAGGCCGCCCTGCTGCCATTCGCCGACGATCCCGAGGCCGCCCGCCGGGTCGCCCGGGATACCGGCAAGATCTGCCGGCAGGTGGTCCGCCCCCTCGAGGAATCCCGCGAGGCCGCCGGCCCGCCGTTCCTCGCCTGAACCGACTCCATCATCCAGGGATGGATGCCTCCAGCACGAAAGTGCCTTACGGGGCCGGCAACGGCCCCTTTCTTTCGCTTCGAAGAGTTCCATGAACGACTCCCCCAGCACCGCCGTACGCACCTGGCTGAAAGGCTTCCGCCCCCTGACCCTGAACGCTCGACCGCGCGACTGCCTGCGCGCCGGACTCGGTGCCTGCATCGGCGCGCTCGCCGCGGTATTCGCCTGCCAGGCGTTGTTCGGCAGCGAACTGGCGCTGCGCCTGGCAGCGCCGCTCGGCGCATCCGCCGTACTACTGTTCGCCCTCGCCTCCAGCCCCCTGGCGCAACCCTGGTCGATGCTCGGCGGCAACCTGGTCGCCGCCCTGGCCGGCGGCCTCAGCGCCTATTGGTTCGGACACGATCTGGCCCCGGCCCTGGTCGGCATGGCCCTCGGCATGCTGCTGATGTTCGCCCTGCGCTGCCTGCATCCGCCGAGCTGCGCGCTGGCCCTGAGCGTGGCCCTCAACCCGTCCCTGAGCGAACTCGGCATCGACGTGGTCTGGCCGATCCTGCTCTCCACCCTGGTGCTGATCGGCTGCGCGCTGCTCTACAACAACCTGATGCGCTCTCCCTACCCGCGCCCCTACCAGTCGCCGCGGGCCAATCTCCATGGCACCCGCGACCTGGCGCCGAGCGCGCGTACGGACTTCTCCGCCCGGGACCTGGACCAGGCGCTGCAGGACTTCGGCGAATACGTCGACATCACCCGCGACGATCTCGAGCGACTGATCCACCATACCGAGCGTTACGCCTTGCGCCGGCGCATGGGCGAGCTGACCGCGGCACGGATCATGTCCCGCGACGTGCAGACCGCCAGCACCGAGACCTTCATCGACGACGCCTGGAAGCAGTTGCAGGAACACCGTCTGAAGGCCCTGCCGGTGCTCGACGAGCATCGGCGGCTGGCCGGCATCGTCACCCAGAGCGACCTGCTCAAGCACTTCCGCCCCGACGGCAGCCCGTTCAAGCGCCTGCGCTTCCTGCGCGGGACCAAGCTGAAGACGATCATGACCACCCCGGTGGTCTGCGTACAGGCCGACACCCACGCCGTCGAACTGGTCTCGCTGCTATCCGACGAAGGCCTGCACTGCCTGCCGGTGCTCAACGAGGCCGGCTACCTGGTCGGCATCGTCAGCCAGACCGACCTGATCGCCGCGCTCTACCGCAACTGGCTGCAGCACCTGGGCCAGGCCGATCAGATCACGTAGTCCCAGCGCTGCGACCAGTCGCTGTCCTCGCGGACCACTTCGCGCAGCAACTGGAACGCATGGCGCAGGGTCGGCGACAGGCGCTCGCGGGAGTACACCAGGTAGGTCGGGTAGGCGAACTCCGGCGCCTGCTCGACCCGTTGCAGGGTGCCGCCATCCAGGTAGCTGCTCACCACCCGGGTACGGAAATAACCGCTGCCGCCGTTCTGCATGATGTACTGCAGGGCCAGCGGACCGAGGTTGCAGGCTAGCGCGGCCTTGGCCCGGTCCGGCAGCGCGGCATCGTGCTGGCTGCGGAAATCCGGGCCCCAGTCGACATACAGATAAGGCTCCGCGGATAGCACGGAACGCACCATCACCAGCTTTTCCTCCAGCAACTGCTCGACCTGCAGCCCCGGCCAGTATTCCGGCTGGTAGACCAGCGCGGCATCCAGCGCGCCCTGCTCCAGTTGCTTGAGCAGGTCGGCGCCCTGGCCGATCTCGACCCGCACGGCGTGGCCGGGAATCGCCTCGCGCAGGCGCCGCATCCAGTTCAGCAGCAACGGATTGCACAGGCTGACCTCGCCACCGAGGTTGAGCAGGTTGCGGAAGCCGTCCGGCAGCGGCAGGTCGCGTCGCGCCGCATCCCAGGTCTGCACCAGTTGGCTGGCGTAGCCGAGGAAGTGCTCGCCGTCGGCGGTCAGGCGCGCGCCCGCGCGGTTGCGCACGAACAGCCGGCAGCCGAGTTGCCCTTCGAGGTTCTGGATGCGCGCGGTGACGGCGGTCTGGGTCAGGTGCAGGCGTTCCGCGGCAGCGACGAAGCTACCGCTGCGTGCGATCTCCAGGAAGGTACGGGCGAGGTCGATATCCATGCGAAGCGGTCCGCGGCCACAGGTGGGCCGCCATTCTAGGCTGTGCAGGCGCGGGCGGCGAGCGCAAGGCGGCCTGGCCGCCCTCCTGGAAATCTGCGACAAAACACCGCGCCTAGCCGCTTCGGCACGCTAAAACCCTTCGAAAAAGCGACAACCTGTTGCACAAACGCGCCACGCCGTGACTTTTTCGCTTTCGAAAGCATCAGTTAGCGTGACCGAACACGGTGGAGCCGGGAAGCGCCACCCATGTTCCACACAGACATGAACGAGAGAGACCGACTCCCATGAACGCTACGCTCCGTTTCAACGAGGCTTTGCTGATCACCGGGCGCGCCTTCCAGCCATACCAGTGCGTTGCCTGGTCCGAGCTAGGCAGTGACGGCGGCCTGAGCCTGTCCGTAGTCGATCGCACCGGCACCCGCCTGCTGGGCCGTGCGCGCATTCCGAGCTCCGCCTACTCCGATCCGGAGCAGCTTGCCGGCCTGCTGCAACAGGCACGCGAAGAACTCAGCCACAACGGCTACAACCTGCAGGACTGGAGTATGCCCAGCCAAGGCTGAGCCGCTCCATACGACGAAAGGCGCCCATGGGCGCCTTTTTCGTTTCCTCTATTCGAGGCGGTCGTGCTGCCGGAACGCCACGCGCACCGCGTTGCGCCCTGCATCCTTGGCCTCGTAGAGCGCGCGGTCGGCCTCGCGATAGAGCGCGTCCAGGCCCATGCCGGAGGTCGAATAGGCCACCCCCAGGCTGATGGTCAGGCAGGGGCCGGCGCTGGAGCCCAGGTGCTCGATGCCCAGCGCCTCCACCGCCTGCCGCAGGCGCTCGGCGATGGCCAGGGTGTTGCCCTCCTCGCTGTCGTAGAGCAACACGGCGAACTCCTCCCCGCCCAGGCGCGCGGCGATATCCAGCGGCCGCCGCGCGCCCTGCCGGAGCACGACGCCAAGCTGGCGCAGGGCGGCATCGCCGGCCGGATGCCCGTAGTGGTCGTTGTAGGCCTTGAAGTCGTCGACATCCACCAGGATCAGCGCCACCCCCTTTTCTTCGCGGGCGCCCTGCTCCAGGGCCCGCTGGGCGAGCAGCTCGTAGTAGCGCCGGTTGACCAGGCCGGTGAGGCTGTCCTGTTCGGCCATCATGCCCAGCAGCCGCCGGCCGAGGAACTGCTCGCGCTGGGCGTAGTCCTGCAGGTACAGGGCGAACGAACAGATCAGGACCACCAGGCCGTTGTAGAGCGTATTCAGCAGGTTGGTACGCAGGTTCTCTTCGCCGCCGAAAAGCAGGAATACCGCCAGGTTCAGGGCCAGGCACAGCAACGCCAGGCGCACGCAGGCCCAGAACGCCAGGCCGAGCGGGAAGAACACCGCGAGGATGCCCAGGGTCGCGCCCAGTTGGGTGAAGCGCGGCACCCCATGCCACTCGAACAGCACGTCGCAGGCCAGCACCGCCAGGTTGATCAGCAGCAGGCAGTAGGGCGCGATGGCATCGCCGACCTTGCGCAGGCTGGGCAGGAAGGCCGCCGGCCAGACCACCAGCAGCAGGCCGATCATTCCCAGGCGCACGCCCAGCAGTTGCTCGAACAGGCTGGGGTGCAGGCGGATGTCCACCATCATCCAGTCGGCCACGATGAACAGCGCCCAGATCAGGAACGCCACCCCGATGGCAGCGCGCCGCTGCATCAGCGAGTTCCAGCTGAGAAACTCGCGAAACTCGTTTTCCAGCTCCTTTTCGAACCGCAACCAACGAAAGCCGGTGCGCAACTGGCGCGCATACGGATTATCCGGCAGACCAGCCTGTACCAGGCTGTCGCGTGCAAGCATGCTGACTCCCCTACCTCGGACCGAACGCTGAAACAGGCCTGGACGACAATACCCTGGCGCCTCTGCAGCGATGAGTCAAAAAGCCATCACCCTTTACCAGACAATAGGGCATGCGGCGTGCCGAGGCGATACCAACCATCGGCGCAGCGGGACGCCCCGGGCGAGCGAATGGCAAGATCCGTGGGCCGACTGGCATTGCGGCCAGGCCCGAAGGACGCCAGACTGCCGCCATCGCCATGAGGTTGTGCCATGCCCGAACCGCGCCTGATTGCCTGCCTGATCTATCCCGACGTGATGAGCCTGGACGTGACCGGACCGCTGCAGGTATTCGCCTCGGCCAACGTCGAACGCCAGCGCCAGGGCCTGCCGCCTTTCTACCGGATACAGGTGCTCGGCGAGCGTAGCGAAGCGGTGCCCAGTTCCGCGGGCATCCGCATCTGCGCCGACCTCGCCTGGCGCGACTGTCCGCCGGAAAGCCTGGACACCCTGTTGGTGCCCGGCGGCCTCGGTGTCGAGGCGCAGACCCGCAACGCCGACCTGCTCGCCTGGCTGAAAGCCGCCGAACCGTGCATACGGCGGCTCGGCTCGGTGTGTTCGGGAGCGCTGATCCTGGCCGCCGCCGGGGTTCTCGACGGGCGCCCGGCGACCACCCACTGGGCCGACGTGGCGACGCTGCGCCAGGGGTTTCCCGGCGTCCATGTGCAAGGCGACCGCCTGCACACCTACGACCCGCGGTGCCGCGACGGCGACGCCCACATCTTCACCTCGGCCGGCGTCACGGCGGGAATCGACCTGGCCCTGGCGCTGGTCGAGGCCGACCTCGGCCGCAGCCTGGCGCTCAGCGTCGCGCGACGCCTGGTGATGTTCCTCAAGCGTCCTGGCGGCCAGGCCCAGTTCAGCGCCTGGCTGACCCCGGAACCGAGCCGCACCCCGCGTCTGGCCGCGCTGCTGGAGTGGATTCCCGCCAACCTCGCCGGCGACCTGTCCCTGGAAGCCCTCGCCGACCAGGCCTGCATGAGCCCGCGTACGCTGTCCCGGGTATTTCTCCAGGAACTGGGCGTGGCGCCCGGTCGCTACGTCGAGCGGGTTCGCCTGGAGGCCGCGCGCGCCCTGCTGCAGGACGCCCAGGCGTCGATCGCCACGGTGTCCCGGCTGTGCGGCTTCGGCCATCCGGAAAACCTCCGGCGGACGTTCCACAAGCATCTTTCGGTCAGCCCCCAGGAATACGCCGAACGCTTCGGCATGCTGGCCTGACGCTCCCACCGAGGACCTTCCCATGCTGGAACTGCGCCCCAACTGCGAGTGCTGCGACCGCGACCTGCCCGGCGACAGCGGCGACGCGCTGATCTGCACCTTCGAGTGCACCTTCTGCCGCGACTGCGCGACGGTCCGCCTGGGCGGCCAGTGCCCGAACTGCGGCGGCGAACTGCTGGCCCGGCCAAGGCGTCCGCGGGATGCGCTAGCCCGTCACCCCGCCTCCAGCCGACGCGTCGTCAGGCCCGGCGGTTGTCCGGAGTGACGCCATGCTGCTACGCAACCCGACCCTGCTCCTGCTGTTCTGCGGCCAGGCCCTGTACTGGTCCTGCTCGCTGATCGGCATAACCCTGACCGCCCTGGTCGGCGTCCAGCTGGCGCCGTTGAACAGCCTGGCCACCCTGCCCCTGGCCCTGCTGGTGCTGGGCAACCTGCTGGCGGTGCAGCCGTTGTCGCACTTCATGCAGCGCCACGGCCGACGTCCCGGGCTGATGCTCGGCGCCGGCGGCGGCGTGCTCGGCGGCCTGGTCTGCGCCGCCGGTGTCTGGACTGGCGATTTCCTCTGGTTCTGTCTCGGCGCGCTGGGCATCGGGGTCTACCAGGCCTCGGCCATGTACTACCGGTTCGCCGCGCTGGAGGCGGTGGATGCCGGGCGGAAAGGCCGCGCCAGCGCCTACGTGCTCGCCGGCGGAGTACTCGCCGCGCTGCTGGCGCCGAGCCTGGCGCTGTGGTCACGCAACGCGCTGGCCCAGCCCTTCGTCGGCGCCTATCTGCTGATCGCCGTGCTGGCCCTCGCCGGCCTGCTGCTGATGGCCCTGCTCCGCGAAGGCCAGGCGCCACGCCCGGCACGACTCGCCTGGCGCGACATAGGCGGCCTGTTGCGGCGGCCGGTGGTCCGCGCGGCCATCGCCTGCACCGCGGCCGGACACGGGTTGATGATCCTGATCATGAACGCCACGCCGCTGGCCATGAGCTTCTGCGGCCTGCCGCTGGAACAGTCGAGTCGGGTCATCCAATGGCACGTGCTGGGAATGTTCCTTCCGGCGTTCTTCGCCGGACCGCTGGTCGACCGCATCGGCAACCGTCGCGTCGCCCTGCTCGGCGCGTTCCTGCTCGCCGCAAGTGCCGGCATCGCCCTGGACGGGCAGTCGGTCACGCATTTCCTGCTCAGTTCGCTGGCCCTGGGCAGCGGCTGGAACCTGATGCTCATCGCCGGCACCACCCTGCTCGGCGAGGGCCACGCCGAAAGCGAGCGCGGCGCCGCGCAAGGATTGATGGAGCAAGGCAACAGCCTGGTGGCGGCGCTGATGTCGTTCGGCTCCGGCGCCCTGATCACCAGCCTTGGCTGGAACGCGGTGAACCTGCTGGTCTGGCCGGCGCTGCTGGTGGCGCTGGCACTGCTCTGGCCGGTACGACGAACGCGGACGCTGTCGCGCTGAAACGCCGGCAACGAAAAAGGCGACCTTGCGGTCGCCTCTTCTGCTTTACGGAAACGCCTCAGTAGTAGGCGTTCTCCTTGTTGCTGTGGTCGGTCACGTCACGCACGCCCTTCAGTTCGGGAATACGCTCGATCAGGGTCTTCTCGACGCCATCCTTGAGGGTCATGTCGACCATCCCGCAGCCCTGGCAACCGCCGCCGAAACGCAACACGGCGATGTTGTCCTCGACCACGTCGACCAGGCTCACCTGTCCGCCGTGGCTGGCCAGCCCGGGATTGATCTCGGTCTGCAGGTAGTAGTTGATGCGTTCGGTGATCGGGCTGTCCTCGTTGACCATCGGCACCTTGGCGTTCGGCGCCTTGATGGTCAACTGGCCGCCCATGCGGTCGGTGGCGTAGTCCACCACCGCATCTTCGAGGAAGGGCTCGCTGACCGCATCGATCCAGGCAGTGAAGTCCTTCAGGGCGATGGCGGTGTCCTCGACCTTTTCCTCGCCCGGCTTGCAGTAGGCGATGCAGGTTTCCGCGTACTGGGTACCCGGCTGGGTGATGAAGATACGAATGCCGATACCCGGGGTGCTCTGCTTCTCCAGCAACTCGGCCAGATACGCTTGGGCAGCTTCGGTAATGGTGATGGCGCTCATGGCAACTCCTCGCAAATATGCCGACAGTTTACGCCAATCGGTACTTGCGGATAAAGCCCTAGTAAATTAGTAGGAATAATTCGCGATAACCGACCCGCCCCTTGTGGAGCGGGTCGCGAGACTCAGAGGTTCTCGTAGCGGTTCATGTCCAGTGCGCCCGCCTCGACCGGCTCGGTTTCGCGGATGTACGCCTCGAGATCGTGGAAGTAGCTCCAGAACTGCGGATTGCTGCGGCGCACGCCCCAGCGTTCGACCACCTTGTCGAAGTCCTCGCCGCTCTTCGCCGCCTCCAGGGCGCCGACGAAGGCCTCGGCATCCGTCGCCGGCAGATCGAACATGAAGTTCGGGTAGCTGGACAGCACGCCCGGGTAGATCGTCAGGGTGTCCAGGCCCGGCTGGTAGCGCAGCGACTCGCCGAGCATGAAGGCGACATTGCTGTGCGCGCGGTTGCGCAGCACGGTATAGACCTCGCGCTTGCCGCTGGACGTACGTATCCGCAGCATGGTCGCCTCGGGGAAGCGCTCGATGACCTTGAGGCCGGCCGCCGGCCGGCTCACCAGGCGACTGAAGGCCTGCTCGGCGTCCTGCAGTTCGCGGTCGATGCCCGGTCGATAGCAGTTGCCGTCCAGGCAGCGGTTGATCGGGTCGGGGCGCGCATTGAGGTCGCCGTAGCGACGCAGCAGTTCTTCGGCGAAGGCCTTCTTCGGCTGCTTCTCCGGCAATCCCAGCGCGCTCGGCGTGTCATCGTCGAAGGCCTGGTAGTCCATCCACATCTTCAGCTTGCCGCTGTTCTGGTACCAGTCGTCGAGCAACGGCTGGCGCGCGTCGATCGGCATCAAGCGGAGGAAGTTCTGCTCGGCGCCGTTGCGGATCAGGTCGAAGTACAGGCGCGTCTGCGCCTGGTGCGAGACGTTGCCGAAGACATCGAAGTTCACCACCAGCCCGTAGTAGGTTCGCTCGAACAGCGGGTAGTCCATCAGCCACAGGGTCTGCGGTACCTCGCCAAGCAGGCCCTTGCGCACCGAGGCGCTGTCGAACTGGCGGAAGATGCTCAGCAGGGCGTTGTCGTTGCCGTGCCAGATCGTGTTCCAGGTCGGCGGCGGCGCGTCGGCGTAGACGTCCTGGCGCAGGTCTTCGTACTCGTTGCGCTTGTCCCGGTAGGCGCTCCACAGGCCGAGCAGGTTCTTCAGCTCGTCGATCTGCCCCGGCAAGGCCAGCAGCGGCTCGCTCTGCGCGCGGAAGTTGGCGTCGGTGACGAACAGGTCCTGCTCGGGGTCCTGGAATACCACCCAGAAGTTGTCGCGGATCACGTCGGTGGCGATCTGTCCACGGCACACCGGCCCGCGGATGAAGGTACGGGTGAAGTACTCGGCGTTGTCCAGCATGAACTGGTAGCGCGCCCGTGGCGGGATCGCGGCGAAGGTGACGAACGGGTTGGCGCGGCTCTGCACGCCGTAGCCGGGAACCTTGTCGGTGTTCCACTGGGTGCCGAAGAACAGCTCCTGGACGCGTTCCAGCTTCTTCGCCGTCAGCGGATAGGTGATGTGCGTCTTGTGGACGATCACGCCCTGGATCGGCCAGAGGCGGTAATAGAAGCTGTTGCCCGGATCGTCGTTGGGACGCCGGGTCGGGATCGGGTCGATCGGCTGGCCGCTGGGCGTGCGTGAACGCACCAGCTGGAAGAAGTGGCCGGGCGCGCCCTGCTCCGGGAAATACAGGTGCGCCAGGAACAGGTGCTCGTAGAGCCAGCGCGAGACCAGGCTCTGCTTGGCCCCAGGCTGGTTGAGGAAACGCTCCCAGCTGGCCACCTGGCGCGCCTCGGCGGCGGTCGGCCGCAACGGCTGCTGGTCGACCGGGGCGCCCGCGGCCAGCCACTTCTGCAAGGTGGCGTATTCGTCGTCGCTCAGCCCGGCCACCGCGAAAGGCATGCCGGAACCTGGGTTCTTGCGGATGAACGCATCGATGCTGGCCGGCGTCGGGCACTGGTTGGCGCGGTTGATCGAAATGTCCAGGCCTTCGGGGATCTTCGCATTCGGCTGCAACGGCTGGCTGTGGCCAAGCTCGAGCATCCGCGCCATCAGTGCGGCCTGGCCGTCCTGCGGTTCGAGCACCGACCAGAAGTCCTTGCGCCGCCAGGCGTCGGCACCGTGCGCATCGAGGTACAGGCGGGTGGTTTCCTGCGCCTTGGTCCGCGTGCCGTCGTAGACCGGCAGTTGGTTGGCGCCGCGCTGCGCGCCCTCGGCGCTGCTCAGGTTGAGCTGGCAGGGCGAATCGTAGCAGGCGTGGCAGGCGACGCACTTGGCGGTAAAGATCGGCTGGACGTCACGGCTATAGGAAATTTCAGCAGCGGAAACAGACTGGATAAAAGACGACAAAACGAAGGCCAACCCAACCAACGGTCTTGGCAACATGAACCACTCCTCACTCGGCGACGGGCGATTCTAGCAAACCCGCCTCTCTGCGCCGCACTTTCACAACGACGGGCGAACGCGCCCCGGGCATGAGCCGCCATTTCGCCAGCATTCCACCGGCTTCGGCCGCCACGTATGCTAGCCGGGCTCCCAGGCCCGCCCTGGCGATCAAGGACGATGACTTCGAGGAAACAGGGATATGTTTCGACTCGCCGCGCCCCATCCGCGCCGGTTCGCGTGCGCCCCACGTCCCCTCTTCGCCGCTTTCCGCCTGCTGTCGTCAGGCGGCGCTTCCGTTCGCGCCCGGCGCGGCCTGGTCCATCCTTTCGCCGCCCTGGCGGCCCAACGGAGAACCCGCCCCATGAAACTGCTCGCCGGCAGCTTCGCCGCTCTCTTCCTGAGCCTTTCGGCCCAGGCGGCGGACTGTACTTTCACCCAGCTGGAAATCGTGCCCCAGTTCGGCTCGCCGAACATGTTTGGCGGCGAGGACGAGCACGTCCGCGTGATGTTCAGCAACGAGGATCCCAACGACGACAACCCCGATGCCTTTCCCGAACCGCCGGTCTACCTGGCCGACCGCGACAGCGGCAACGATTGCCGCATAGAGGACGGCGGCATCTGGTCGCGCGGCGGCGTGTTCCTGAGCCAGGACGGTCGGCGCGTGCTGATGCATGAATTCAGCGGCTCCAGCGCCGAGCTGGTGTCCTACGACAGCGCCACCTGCAAGGTGGTGCACCGCGAGGACATCTCCGGCCAGCGCTGGGCGGTGGACAAGGACGGGCTGCGCCTGGGTCAGAAATGCTCGGGCGAATCCGTCGACAGCTGCGCGAAGGTCGTGAAGCGTTCGCTCGCGCCGTTCTGCCAGACCGCAAAGAAATGATCCGGGCCGGAGCGCCCCTTATCGACACGCATAGGTGATACATGGACAGTCTCGATCAATGCATCGTCAACGCCTGCAAGAACAGCTGGGACAAGAGCTACCTGGCCGGCACCCCGAACAAGGACAACTGTTCCGGCTTCGTCCAGTCGGTGGCCGCCGAGCTGGGCGTACCGATGCCCCGCGGCAACGCCAACGCCATGGTCGACGGCCTGGAGCAGAGCTGGACCAAGCTCGCCTCCGGCGCCGAGGCCGCGCAGAAGGCGGCCCAGGGCTTCCTGGTGATCGCCGGCCTGAAGGGCCGCACCTACGGGCACGTCGCGGTGGTCATCAGCGGTCCGCTGTATCGGCAGAAGTACCCGATGTGCTGGTGCGGCAGCATCGCCGGCGCGGTCGGCCAGAGCCAGGGCCTGAAGTCGGTCGGCCAGGTGTGGAATCGCACCGACCGCGACCGCCTCAACTACTACGTCTACTCCCTGGCCAGTTGCAGCCTGCCCAGGGCCAGTTGATTCAGGCCGTGCTGCGAATGAGCCAGACTCATTCGCAGCACGATTCCCCACGAGCATCCCGACTCCACTCGCCCGTCCCTTCGCCGCCTGCCTGCGCACTCCGACCTCCGCATTCCGCCCGTATACTGCGACAAAACGGCGCCAGGGATTTTTCCGGCCCGCGAATGAACATCCTTCAACTTGAATGAAATTCATGGTCCGACCACCCCCGGCCGGAAAGCCCCTGCCTTTGTTATGCTTTTCACCTTTCCGCCCACTGACGCCAGGTCCATCCATGTCCAGCCCGCTCACCGATCGCAGCGCCCGCCTGCAAGCCCTCCAGCACGCCCTCAGGGAACGTATCCTGATCCTCGATGGCGGCATGGGCACCATGATCCAGAGCTACAAGCTGGAAGAGGCCGACTACCGCGGCGAGCGCTTCGCCGACTGGCCGAGCGACGTGAAAGGCAACAACGACCTCTTGCTGCTGAGCCGCCCGGACGTGATCCAGGCCATCGAGAAGGCCTACCTCGACGCCGGCGCCGACATCCTCGAGACCAACACCTTCAACGCCACCCAGGTGTCCCAGGCCGACTACGGCATGCAGTCGCTGGCCTACGAACTCAACGTCGAAGGGGCGCGCCTGGCCCGCCAGGTGGCGGACGCGAAGACCGCCGAGACCCCGGACAAGCCGCGTTTCGTCGCCGGCGTGCTCGGCCCGACCAGCCGCACCTGCTCGATTTCCCCGGACGTGAACAACCCCGGCTACCGCAACGTCACCTTCGACGAACTGGTGGAGAACTACGTCGAGGCGACCCGCGGCCTGATCGAAGGCGGCGCCGACCTGATCCTGATCGAGACCATCTTCGACACCCTCAACGCCAAGGCGGCGATCTTCGCCGTCCAGGGCGTGTTCGAGGAACTCGGCGTGGAGCTGCCGATCATGATCTCCGGAACCATCACCGACGCCTCCGGCCGCACCCTGTCGGGCCAGACCACCGAGGCCTTCTGGAACTCGGTGCGGCATGCCCGGCCGATCTCGGTAGGCCTGAACTGCGCCCTCGGCGCCAAGGAATTGCGGCCGTACATCGAGGAACTGTCGACCAAGGCCGACACTCATGTCTCGGCCCACCCCAACGCCGGCCTGCCGAACGCCTTCGGCGAATACGACGAATCGCCGGCGGAAATGGCCGTGGTGGTCGAGGAATTCGCCGCCGCCGGCTTCCTCAATATCGTCGGCGGCTGCTGCGGCACCACCCCGGCGCACATCGAGGCGATCGCCAAGGCAGTGGCCAAGTACCCGCCGCGGGCCATCCCGGAGATTCCCCGGGCCTGTCGCCTGTCCGGCCTGGAGCCGTTCACCATCGACCGCAGCTCGCTGTTCGTCAACGTCGGCGAGCGCACCAACATCACCGGTTCGGCCAAGTTCGCCCGGCTGATCCGCGAGGAAAACTACGCGGAAGCTCTCGAGGTCGCCCAGCAGCAGGTGGAAGCCGGCGCCCAGGTGATCGACATCAACATGGACGAAGGCATGCTGGACTCGAAGGCGGCCATGGTCACCTTCCTCAACCTGATCGCCTCCGAGCCCGACATCTCGCGCGTGCCGATCATGATCGACTCCTCCAAGTGGGAAGTGATCGAGGCCGGCCTGAAGTGCATCCAGGGCAAGGGCATCGTCAACTCGATCTCGATGAAGGAAGGCGTCGAGGCCTTCAAGCACCATGCCCGCCTGTGCAAGCGCTACGGCGCCGCGGTGGTGGTGATGGCCTTCGACGAGGACGGCCAGGCCGACACCCAGGCGCGCAAGGAAGAAATCTGCAAGCGCTCCTACGACATCCTGGTCGACGAAGTCGGCTTCCCACCGGAAGACATCATCTTCGATGCGAACATCTTCGCCATCGCCACCGGCATCGAGGAACACAACAACTACGCGGTCGATTTCATCAACGCCTGCGCCTACATCCGCGACAACCTCCCCTACGCCCTGAGCTCGGGCGGGGTGTCCAACGTGTCCTTCTCGTTCCGCGGCAACAACCCGGTACGCGAGGCGATCCACTCGGTGTTCCTCTACTACGCGATCCGCAACGGCCTGACCATGGGCATCGTCAACGCCGGCCAGTTGGAAATCTACGACGAGATTCCGAAAGCGCTGCGCGACCGGGTCGAGGACGTGGTGCTCAACCGCACGCCCGAGGCCACCGAGGCCCTGCTGGCGATCGCCGACGACTACAAGGGCGGCGGCGCGGTCAAGGAGGCCGAGGACGAGGAATGGCGCAGCTACAGCGTCGAGAAGCGCCTCGAGCATGCGCTGGTCAAGGGCATCACCACCTGGATCGTCGAGGACACCGAGGAATGCCGCCAGCAGTGTGCGCGTCCCATCGAGGTCATCGAAGGTCCGCTGATGTCCGGGATGAACGTGGTCGGCGACCTGTTCGGCGCCGGCAAGATGTTCCTCCCGCAGGTGGTCAAGTCCGCGCGAGTGATGAAGCAGGCGGTGGCCCACCTGATTCCCTTCATCGAGGCGGAGAAAGGCGACAAGCCGGAAGCCAAGGGCAAGATCCTGATGGCCACGGTGAAGGGCGACGTGCACGACATCGGCAAGAACATCGTCGGCGTGGTGCTCGGCTGCAACGGCTATGACGTGGTCGACCTCGGCGTGATGGTGCCAGCGGAGAAGATCCTGCAGACCGCCATCGCCGAGAAATGCGACATCATCGGCCTGTCTGGCCTGATCACGCCGTCGCTGGACGAGATGGTCCACGTCGCCAAGGAAATGCAGCGGCAGAATTTCCAGTTGCCGCTGATGATCGGCGGCGCCACTACCTCGAAGGCGCATACCGCGGTGAAGATCGATCCGCAGTACAGCAACGACGCGGTGGTCTACGTCACCGACGCCTCGCGCGCGGTAGGCGTGGCCACCAGCCTGCTGTCCAAGGAGCTGAAGGCCGACTACGTGGCCCGCACCCGCGCCGACTACGCGGTGGTCCGCGAACGCACGGCCAACCGCAGCGCCCGCACCGAGCGGCTGAGCTACGAACAGGCGATCGCCAACAAGCCGGCGTTCGACTGGGCCGGCTACCAGGCGCCGACGCCTTCCTTCACCGGCGTCAGGGTGCTCGACGAGATCGACCTCGCGGTGCTCGCCGAGTACATCGACTGGACGCCGTTCTTCATTTCCTGGGACCTGGCCGGCAAGTACCCGCGCATCCTCACCGACGAGGTGGTCGGCGAGGCCGCCACCTCGTTGTTCAACGACGCCCAGGCGATGCTGAAGAAGCTGATCGACGAGAAGCTGATCAAGGCCCGCGCGGTGTTCGGCTTCTGGCCGGCCAACCAGGTCGAGCACGACGACCTGGAGGTCTACGGCGCCGATGGCGAGACCCTCGCCACCCTGCACCACCTGCGGCAGCAGACGATCAAGCCGGACGGCAAGCCGAACCTGTCGCTGGCCGATTTCGTCGCGCCGAAGGAAAGCGGCGTGCGCGACTACATCGGCGGCTTCATCACCACCGCCGGGATCGGCGCCGAGGAAGTGGCCAAGGCGTACGAAGCCAAGGGCGACGACTACAACAGCATCATGGTCAAGGCGCTCGCCGACCGCCTCGCCGAAGCCTGCGCCGAGTGGCTGCACGAGCGGGTGCGCAAGGAGTACTGGGGCTACGCCCGCGACGAACACCTCGACAACGAGGCCTTGATCAAGGAGCAATACGTCGGCATCCGCCCGGCACCGGGCTACCCGGCCTGCCCCGACCATACCGAGAAAGGCACTCTGTTCGAACTGCTCGATCCGCAGGGCCTGTCCGGCGTCAGCCTGACCGAGCACTACGCGATGTTCCCGGCCGCGGCGGTCAGCGGTTGGTATTTCGCCCACCCGCAGGCGCAGTACTTCGCGGTCGGCAAGATCGACAAGGACCAGGTGGAACGCTACAGCCAGCGCAAGGGCCAGGAAGCCAGCGTCAGCGAGCGCTGGCTGGCGCCGAACCTTGGCTACGATGACTGACCAGGAAGGCGACGATGAAATTCCTCACTCCCGAGCAGATGGAAAAGCCGCGCAAGCGCCGCCTGCGCAAGAAACTGCGCCTGGGCGAGTTCCAGGAGTTCGGCTTCAGCTTCGAACTGACCTACGACCGCAACGCCCTCTCCCACGACGATGCGCTGGACCATCTGATCGACTTCGTCGAGGCCCAGGGCTGGGTGTTCGGCGGTGGCGGCTCGCCGGAACAGGCGGAGATCAGCGGCTACCTGTGCCTGGCGCGGGTCGGCAGCCTGGACGAGGCGGACCGGGAAAGCGCCCGCCTGTGGCTGGAAGCCCAACCCTGGTGCAAGACCTTCGAGGTCGGCCCGTTGAGCGACTGCTGGCACAACTTCTTCGAGTGAAACCGGCGCCGGCACGACCTGGCCTGGCGCCGGCAGGCGCGAAGCTGCGACCTACACCCGGATCAGGCGCGGTTCATGCCCCGTGTGGGCGAGGAAAGCCAGCAGGTCTGCGTAGCGGATGCACTCGGTGGCGGTATTCACCAACGGGTGGAAACCGAGCAACTGGTCCTGGCGGATGGCATCGTCGAGCAACACCTCGACCCTGTGCTGCGGATCGTTGACCAGCGCGAAAGGCGTCACGCAGCCCAGTTCGACGCCGAGGTATTCGCGCAGGCGCTCGACCGAGGCGAACGACAGGCGGCTTTCGCCGATCTGTTCGGCGATGCCCGGCAGGTCGGCCTCCTTGCGCTCGTCGAGCAGCACCAGGTAGTGGCGAGTACCCTTGCGGTTGCGCAGGAACAGGTTCTTGATGCCCTGGTCGGGCAATTCGATGCCCTGCGCGTAATATTCCTCGATGGAGGCGATCGCGGGATGCTCGACCCGCTGGCTGTCGATGGCCAGCTCGCGGAGCAACGCCAGAAGCGCCTGCTCGTCCATTTTCGCACTCATGGGACGCGCGCCCTCAGGTGAACTGCGAACCGGAACGGCGCACGAACTTGATCGACCACTTGAAGTTCGGCTTGCGCGTCACGCTGATCGGGCGCCGGGTCACGGTATCGATGGTGATGTTCCAGAACCCGGTGCTGGGCACCTTGATCTTCGCCGGGAAGCGGTCGAAGGCGCCGCCATGGTAGCTATGCCGCCCGCCATTCTTGAAACTGCGGAAATTGGCGTCGTTCATCAGGCGGATATTGCATTGCTGCGAGCACTCGATGACCACGATGTCGTCTTCGTTGAGGTGTTCGCGCTGGTGGACGAATTTCATGGAACGGTTCCGTTGCTGCGGTGGAGCGGAGCGCAACGATAGCACGTCGGCGCCGGCCATACCGCCTCATGACGGGCAATGGTAGGATGCGCGCCCCATGCGTAGCCAAGACCTCCACCAGCGCCTCGCCGATCTCGGCGCCAAGCCCCTGCATTGCGGGAGGATCGTCCGCGCCTGGCTGCAGGGCCGCGCCCTCGATGCCTGCACCGCCCGCCAGCGGGCCGAGGACTTCCTGCCGCTGGGCGTACGCCATGGTCTGCCCCAGGTAGCAGCGGAACTGGAAGGCATCGCCCGCCTGCACAGCGAGCATCCGGCGAGCGACGGCTCGTCGCGCCTGCTGGTGGAACTGGCCGACCGTCAGATGGTGGAAAGCGTGCTGCTGCCGCGCGGTGGGCTGTGCGTCTCGACCCAGGTCGGCTGCGCGGTCGGCTGCGTGTTCTGCATGACCGGCCGCAGCGGCCTGCTGCGCCAGGTCGGCAGCCTGGAGATGGTCGCCCAGGTGGTCCTGGCGCGCCGTCGGCGAGCGGTGAAGAAAGTGGTGTTCATGGGCATGGGCGAGCCGGCGCACAACCTCGACAACGTCCTCGAAGCCATCGACCTGCTCGGCACCGATGGCGGCATCGGCCACAAGAACCTGGTGTTCTCCACCGTCGGCGATCCCCGCGTGTTCGAGCGCCTGCCCCGGCAACGGGTGAAGCCCGCCCTCGCCCTGTCCCTGCACAGCACCCGCGCCGAACTGCGCCGGCAACTGTTGCCCAAGGCGCCGCCGCTGAGCCCGGAAGAACTGGTGGAAGCCGGCGAGGCCTACGCCCGCCGGGTCGACTATCCGATCCAGTACCAATGGACCCTGCTCGAAGGGATCAACGACAGCCTGGAGGAAATGGACGGCATCCTGCGCCTGCTCAAGGGCCGCTTCGCGGTGATGAACCTGATCCCCTACAACAGCATGGACGGCGACGCCTACCGGCGCCCGAGCGGGGAGCGGATCGTCGAGCTGGTGCGCTACCTGCACAGCCGCGGCGTGCTGACCAAGGTGCGCAACTCGGCCGGCCAGGACATCGACGGCGGCTGCGGGCAACTGCGCGCCAGGGCCACGCAGGGCACGGTGGAACGGCGCATCCCCGCCCGCCAGGCCTGAAGCCACCCTCCTCCCGCCAAGGGTCTAGACTCTCAGGGCAGGTATGGAAAAGGGAGGACCACCGATGGGTATCGAGACGGAAGAACCGAACCAGAAGCCGCCGACCTTCTGGCAGATGCTGCATAGCGTGATGGCTGCCGCCTTCGGCGTACAGAGCGGGCGAAACCGCGCCCGCGACTTCACCCACGGCAAGCCCGTGCACTTCATCATGCTGGGCCTGCTCTTCACCCTGGTGTTCGTGCTGTTGCTGGCCGGGATCGTGAAACTGGTGCTGAGCCTCAGCGGCCTGTGACCTCTGCGCCGCCGAGGCGGGCTTTCACTGGTGGCTGACCCAGAACACCGCGGTAGCCACCACCAGCAGGATCAGGACGAAGGCCGCGCGGGCGTCGACCACGCTGTCGCGGTTTTCCTGGGTTTTGCTCGGCTCGCTCATGACTCCCCCTGTTTCTTGTGGGTATCGGGACGAAGACATCGAAAGGCACTCTCCAGTTAAGACCATTGCCGCCCATCGCTCAAGAAAGGCGCCGTTGCGAAGCGGTTATGCTTGCCTGGCGACTTAGTCTTTTTGGTTCTTACCATATACTCAAACATCACTTTTACGCATAAATATGAACTGGTATCGTGCGCCCACTCCGCGTGGAGCGCGTAGCCGTGCGCGCTGGTTAACGCAGTAAGCCGCATAGCCTGACAGCAGGAATATTCATGTACGTATACGACGAGTACGACCAACGGATCGTCGAGGACCGCGTCAAGCAGTTCCGCGACCAGACCCGCCGTTACCTGGCGGGTGAATTGACCGGTGAGGAGTTCCGCCCGCTGCGCCTGCAGAACGGTCTCTATATCCAGCGCTATGCCCCGATGCTGCGCATCGCCGTTCCCTATGGCCTGCTCTCCTCGCGCCAACTGCGCAAGCTGGCGCAGATCGCCCGCGACTACGACAAGGGCTACGCCCACATCAGCACCCGGCAGAACGTGCAGTTCAACTGGCCGGAGCTGGAAGACGTGCCGGAAATCCTCGCCGAGCTGGCCACCGTGCAGATGCACGCGATTCAGACCAGCGGCAACTGCATCCGCAACACCACCACCGACCAGTTCGCCGGCGTCGCCCGCGACGAGCTGGTGGACCCGCGCCCCTGGTGCGAGATCATCCGCCAATGGTCGACCTTCCACCCCGAGTTCGCCCACCTGCCGCGCAAGTTCAAGATCGCGGTGAACGGCGCGGTGAGCGACCGTGCCGCCATCGAAGTGCACGACATCGGCCTGGAGGCGGTGAAGAACGAGGCCGGCGAGCTCGGCTTCCGCGTCTCGGTCGGCGGCGGCCTGGGCCGAACCCCCATCGTCGGCAGCTTCATCAATGAATTCCTGCCCTGGCAGCACCTGCTCGGCTACCTGGATGCCATCCTGCGCGTCTACAACCGCTATGGCCGGCGCGACAACAAGTACAAGGCGCGGATCAAGATCCTGGTCAAGGCGCTGACCCCGGAAGTCTTCGCCGAGCGCGTCGAGGCCGAATGGGCCAACCTCAAGGACGGACCGAGCACCCTCACCGAGGCGGAAGTCCAGCGCGTCGCCGCGCATTTCGTCGATCCGGCCTACAAGGCCCTCGACGACCTCGACGAGTCCCTCGCCCGGCTCGACGCGGAGCACCCCGGCTTCGCCCGCTGGCGCGCACGCAACACCTTCGCCCACAAGAAGCCCGGCTACGTCGCCGTGACGCTCTCGCTGAAGCCCACCGGCACCGCGCCGGGAGACGTCACCGACAAACAGCTGGAGGCCATCGCCGATCTCGCCGACCGCTACAGCTTCGGCGAGGTGCGCAACAGCCATAACCAGAACATCATTCTCGCCGACGTCGAGCAGGGCGAACTCTTCGCCCTCTGGGGCGAACTGCGCGAACTGGGCTTCGCCACCCCCAACGTCGGCCTGCTGACCGACATCATCTGCTGCCCCGGCGGCGACTTCTGCTCCCTGGCCAACGCCAAGTCGATCCCGATCGCCGAAGCCATCCAGCGCCGCTTCGACAATCTCGACTATCTATTCGACATCGGCGACATCGACCTGAACATCTCCGGTTGCATGAACGCCTGCGGCCATCACCATGTCGGCCACATCGGCATCCTCGGGGTCGACAAGAAAGGCGCGGAGTTCTACCAGGTCTCCCTCGGCGGCAGCTCGGCGCGCGACGCCAGCCTCGGGCAGATCCTCGGCCCGTCCTTCGCCCAGGAGCAGATGGCCGACGTGATCGACAAGATCATCCAGGTCTACGTGGAACGCCGGACCGAGGAAGAACCCTTCATCGACACCTTCCGCCGTATCGGTATCGACCCGTTCAAGGAGCGCGTATATGCAGCGAATCATTAAGGACCGCCAGGTGGTCGACGACCGCTGGCACTTGCTGCCCAAGGACGCGACCCTGGAAAGCGTACCCAACAGCGACGACGTGATCATCCCGCTGGCCCTGTGGCTCGAGCACGGCCCGGCCCTGCGCGGCCGCGACGGCGGCCTGGGGGTCTGGCTGGACGCGGACGAGGAGCCGGAAAGCATCGCCGGCGACCTCGACAGGTTCCAGGTGATCGCGGTGAACTTCCCCGCCTTTACCGATGGCCGCGGCTTCAGCAGCGCGCGCTTGCTGCGCGAGCGCTACGGCTACAAGGGCGAGATCCGCGCGATCGGCGACGTGCTGCGCGACCAGTTGTTCTTCATGCGCCGCTGCGGCTTCGACGCCTATGCCATCCGTGCCGACCGCAGCCCGGAAGACGCCCTGGCCAGCCTGGACGACTTCAGCGAGGTCTACCAGACCTCGGTGGAGCAGCCGCTACCGCTGTTCCGCCGCCGCGGCTGACCCCCGCCCTGACGGAAGAGCCCCGCAGCCGCGGGGCTTTTTCATTCCCGAGGTCACGGACGCCTCAGGCCGCCCGCACGCTGTCCCAGGCCACCTGCGCCAGCAGTTCGCGACAGTCGGCCAACGCCACCCGGGTTCGCCCGGCCAGCCACTGGCGGGCAAGGTCGTGGGCCGGGCCGATCACCACCGAAGCAAAGCAGTCGTCCGGCATCTCGCGGAACAGGCCCTCGGCCCGATATCCCGCCAGCGCCGCATGGATCCGTGCGAAGTGCGCCTGGTTGTCGGCCCGCAGGCGCTCGCCCAGCTCCCCCGCCTCCACCCGCCCGCGGCTGTGCAGGATGAAGCGTGCCCAGTCGGGATTCGCCACGACCCAGTCGATGTAGCTGGTGACCAGCAACCTGACCGTTTCCTCGGCGCTGCGCGCCCTGGCGAAGCCGGCTTCGAGCAACGCCGCGTACTGGCCGATCCCGGCCAGGTAGAGTTCGCCATGGATGCGTTCCTTGTTGTCGAAATGGTGGTAGAGGCTACCGATGCTCGCTCCGGAACGGTCGCGGATCATCTCGATGGTGGTGGCGTCTACGCCATGCTCGCTGAAGCAGGCCAGGGCGGCCTGGAGAATCTCGTCTTTGCGGGAAGAACGGCCCATGTCGGTCCTTGTCGTTAATCGTCGAAACGCTGACTAGAATATTTTTCTAGAATAAATTTCTAACCTTCGTATACTGCCCCGGTGCGCACACATCTTCAATCCTGAAACGCCCGGAGTTTTCCATGAGTCAGATGATGCAGATGTACCAGCAGGTCGGCCCGGCCCAGTTCAGCGCCATGATCGGCCAGTTCGCACCCTATTTCGCCAGCATCGCCCCGCAGTTCGTCGAACTGCGTCCCGGCTATGCCGAAGTCACCTTCCCCAAGCGCCGCGAGGTGCTGAACCATATCGGCACGGTGCATGCCATCGCCCTGTGCAATGCCGCCGAACTGGCCGCCGGGACCATGACCGACGCCTCGATTCCCGCCGGCCATCGCTGGATTCCGCGCGGCATGACCGTCGAGTACCTGGCCAAGGCCACTGGCGACGTGCGCGCGGTGGCCGACGGCAGCCAGATCGACTGGCAAGCCACCGGCAACCTGGTGGTGCCGGTGGTCGCCTATGTCGACGACAAGCCGGTATTCCGCGCCGAGATCACCATGTACGTCAGCCAGGCCTGACCGCCAAGGCGCCCCGGCCGTGCTTTCGGCCGGCTGGAGGCGCCCTGGCGGCCAGCTCTATTCTCGAAGCCATGAGCAGACCACGGAGACCGGCATGAACCCTCCGCAACCACGCCTCATCGATAACGGCAACGGCCATCCGCTGGCCAGCCATTGGTACCGGCCTGCCGGGGAGCCGCGCGGCTATCTCCTGATCGTCCCGGCGATGGGAGTGGAACAGCGCTTCTACGCGCCCTTCGCCGCCTGGCTGGCAGAGCGCGGCTACCTGGCCATCACCTTCGACTACCTGGGCATGGGGCAATCGCGCAACGGCTCGCTGCGCGGTCTCGAGGTCGATGTGCTGGGCTGGGCCCGTCATGACTGCAGCGCCATGCTCGCCGCCGCGCTCGCCGAGAGCGGGAGCAAGCCCCTGTACTGGATCGGCCATAGCCTGGGCGGCCAGATCCTGCCCTTCGTCGAAGGGCGCGAGCGTATCGATAGGGTCTTCAGCATCGCCAGCGGCAGTGGCTACTGGAAGGAAAACAGCCCGCGGTTGCGCAACAAGGTCTGGTTGTTCTGGTACCTCGTCGCGCCCCTGCTGACGCCGCTGCTCGGCTATTTTCCCGGGCGCCGCCTGGGCATGGTCGGCGACCTGCCGCGCGGGGTGATCGAACAATGGCGACGCTGGTGCCTGCATCCGCAGTACGCCCTCGCGGATGGCGAGGCCATCCGCCGCGCCTTCTCCGCCGTACGCACGCCCATCGTGTCGCTGTCGTTCACCGACGATGAAATGATGTCCCGACGCAGCATCGAGTCGCTGCTGGGCTTCTACCGCGAAGCGCCGAAAACCGCCTGGCGCATCGCTCCCGAGGAAATCGGCGCCCGCCACATCGGCCATTTCGGCTTCTTCCGGCCGCAGTTCGCCGAATCGCTATGGGCGGGCTACCTGTTGCCGGAGCTGGGCTCCGGCAACGCCCTCAGCCGAGGTTGACCAGCACCCGGCCGACCAGCTTGCCGGCGAGGATCTGGTTGATCGCCCCCGGCAGCTCTTCGAGGGCGATCTCGCGCGCCACCTCTTCGAGGTTGTCGAGCTTCCATTGCAGCGACAGCTTGTCCCAAATGGATGCCTTGACCACCAGCGGCAGCTCCACCGAGTCCACCCCGAGCAGGTTGACCCCGCGCAGGATGAACGGCAGCACCGAGGCCTTGAAGCCGGCGCCGGCGGTCAGGCCGCAGCAGGCGACGCTGCCGCCGTACTGCAACGACTTGACCACATTGAAGAGGATGTCGCCGCCGACGGTGTCCACCGCGCCGGCCCACTGTTCCTTGAGCAACGGCTTGTCGACGCCATCGGCCACGGTGGCGCGATCGAGGATCTGCTTGGCCCCCAGGCGGTTGAGGAACTCGGCCTGCTCCAGCTTGCCGGTGGCGGCCGCCACGGTGTAGCCGAGCTTGGCCAGCAGTTCCACGGCGATACTGCCGACCCCGCCGCTGGCGCCGGTGACCAGCACCGAGCCATGGTCGGGGCGCAGGCCGCTGCGCTCCAGCTTTTCGACGCAGAGCGCCGCGGTCAGGCCGGCGGTGCCGAGGATCATCGCCTCGCGCAGGCTCAGGCCTTGCGGGCGCTTGATCACCCAGGCCGCGGGCACGCGGATGTACTGGCCGAAACCGCCGGCGGTGTTCATGCCCAGGTCGTAGCCGGTGACGATCACCTCGTCACCGGCCGCGAACTCGGCCACCGAGGACTCGGCGACCACACCGGCGGCATCGATGCCGGGGGTATGCGGGTACTTGCGGGTCACCCCGCGGTTGCCGCTGGCGGACAGCGCATCCTTGTAGTTCAGCGAGGAATACTGCACGCGGATCAGTACGTCGCCCGCCGGCAGGTCGCCGGTATCGCGCTCGACCACCTGCGTTTCGTAAACGCCGTGGGGCGCTTCCGTCACCCACAACGCCTTGAATACAGCCATTTCGACCTCCTCTCGTGAAAACCCTGAAGACAGCGTGTTCGTCCCTGTCGGCGCCGGCCTATTGCCAGAACTTCTGCTGGTTGAGCCGCCCCCACCAGGTCACCAGCACGCGGTCGATAACCACGCTGGCGGCCAGGCCGACGCGTTCCTGCAGGCTCTTGCGCTCGACGAATTGCACCTGGTAGACATCGCGCTCCCTGGCCTGCTCGGCCAGGTACTCGTCGCTGGTCTTGAGTTCGTCCACCAGCAGCTTGCCCAGTGCGGCCTGGCCCAGCCAGACCTCGCCGGTGGCGATCTCGTCCATGTTCAGTTGCGGCCGGTAGTGGGCCACGAAGTTCTTGAACAGTTCGTGGGTCACCTCCAGGTCCTCCTGGAACTTTTCCCGGCCCTTCTCGGTGTTCTCGCCGAATACCGTCAGCGTACGCTTGTATTCGCCGGCGGTAAGCACCTCGAAGTCAATATCGTGCTTCTTCAACAGCCGGTGGACGTTGGGCAACTGCGCCACCACGCCGATCGAGCCGAGGATGGCGAAGGGCGCGGAAAGGATCCGATCGCCGATGCAGGCCATCATGTAGCCGCCGCTGGCCGCCACCTTGTCGACGCACACGGTCAGCGGCACACCGGCCTGGCGGATGCGCGCCAGTTGCGAGGCCGCCAGGCCGTAGCCATGGACCATGCCACCGCCGCTTTCCAGGCGCAGCACCACCTCGTCGTCCTTGCCCGCCATGCTCAGCACCGCAGTCACTTCGTGGCGCAGTTGCTCGGTAGCCGAGGCCTTGATGTCGCCGTCGAAATCGAGCACGTAGACCCGCGACTTCTGTTCAGGATGTTTCTTCGCCTGCTTCGCCGCCTTGCTCTCCTCCTTGCGCAAGGCCTTGAGGCTGGCCTTGTCGAGGACGCTGTGGCGGACCCGCTCGCGCAGGTCCTTGTAGAAATCGTTGAGCTTCTGCACGTCGAGGTGCCCGCCTGCGCCGCGCCGGCCGCGGCCGCGCAGGGCGACGATCACCACCAGCACCACGATGATCGCCGCCAGCACGGTCACGGTCCTGGCCAGAAAGCCCGCATATTCGGCAATGAACTCCACACAACCCCCTCTCTACTGTTGACGCACCCGTCTACGGGCGACACGATTGCGCAAGCATACCCAGGCCACCGACGGGCGGCCAGCGATGCCACTGCCTGGAGAGCCTTTGCAGGGCGCGCCCGGAGCAGCCGATAAAGGCAGCGAATGACATTCAAACAAGCGTATGTTTTTTCGTTGACAGCCCTGGGTGATCCTCATACCCTCGCGGAACTTTCACCCGCCGAGGTCCGCCCGTGGGCAGCATCTACCTGATTCGACATGGCCAGGCGTCGTTCGGTGCCGACGACTACGACGTGCTGTCGCCGACCGGCATCCGCCAGGCGGAAATCCTCGGCGACCACCTGCTGAACCTCGGCGTCCGTTTCGACCGCGTCCTCAGCGGCGGCTTGCGCCGCCAGCAGCACACCGCCCGCGCCGCCCTCGAACGCCTGGAGTCCTCCGGGCTGGCCACGCCGGAGCTGGAAGTCGATCCGGCGTTCAACGAATTCGAAGCCGACGCGGTGATCCGCGCGCACCTGCCGGACCTGCTCGATGAGCAGCCGGAAGCCTTGCACATCCTTCGCCATGCGGCCGAGCATCGGGCCGAGTTCCAGCGCCTGTTCTCCACCATCATCGCGCGCTGGGTTTCCGGCAACCATGAGAAAGATGGGCTGGAAAGCTGGCAGGAATTCCTCGATAAGGTCCATGACGGTCTTCGTCGTCTGCTGGCGCAGGCCAGCGGCAAGGACAGGGTCGCCGTGTTCACCTCCGGCGGTACCATTACCGCCCTGCTCCAGCTGATCGTCGGCGTTCCGCCGCTCAAGGCCTTCGAGCTGAACTGGCAGATCGTCAATACCTCGCTGACTCGCCTGAAATTCCGCGGCGAGGAAGTGTCCCTGGCTTCCTTCAACAGTCACGTGCACCTGGAACTGTTGAAGGCGCCGGAACTCATCACCTATCGATGAGCCGGCCTACCGCGACCGTTCCGGTCGCCGAAAAAACCCTAGAAGAAAGGAATAGAACCCATGACCACCGTTGCTGACATCGTCTCCACCATGAAAAGCAAGTTCAACGCCAGCGCGGCCGCCGGCCTGGATCTGGTGTTCCAGTTCAACATCGAAGACGGCGACAACCACTACCTGGTCGTCAAGGATGGTACCTGCGAAGTGGTACAGGGCGACGCCGAGAACCCCAACGTCACCCTGATCATGGACAGCGAAACCCTGAAGGGCATCACCAGCGGCGAGACCGACGGCATGCAGGCCTTCATGGCCGGCAAGCTGCGCGCCGAAGGCGACATGATGCTGGCGATGAAGCTGGGCGAACTGTTCCCGGTCTGACCGTTTCCGGCGCCATGCCAGAAGGAAAACCGGAGTCCCTCGCGGCTCCGGTTTTTTTTCGTCCGGCATTCCTCCAGGCCGACGATCAGGGACCGTGATGGAGCGGCAACACGCTTGCCCATAACGCCTGGCGGCGGCTTGTGAGGGCCGGGACAGGGCATTAGATTAGCCAATTATCGCCGGTCACCATCATTGCGCAGCCTGATGCGCGCACCGGCTCCCGCGGCTCCGCCGTGGCACCACGAGAAGGGAACCCCATGTCGCTGACCGACCAATCCACTCGCATCCGCGCCGGCGAAGAACTCGACGCCGCCGTCATCGACCCGTACCTGAAAGCCCATATCCCCGGCCTCGAAGGCACCCCGAAGATCAGCCAGTTCCCCGGTGGCGCGTCCAACCTGACCTACCTGATCGAGTATCCGCGCCAAGAGTTCGTCCTGCGTCGCCCGCCATTCGGCCACAAGGCCAAGTCGGCCCACGACATGGGCCGCGAATACCGCATCCTGAACCAGTTGAACGCAGGCTTCCCCTACTGCCCGAAAGCCTACCTCTACTGCACCGACGAGTCGGTGATCGGCGCCGAGTTCTACATCATGGAACGGGTCAAGGGCATCATCCTGCGCGCCGAACTGCCGCCTGAGCTGAATCTCGACGAACAACAGACCCGCAGCCTGTGCAAGAGCTTCATCGACAAGTTCGTCGAACTGCACAACGTCGACTACGCCGCCTGCGGACTGGCCGACCTGGGCCGCCCGGACGGCTACGTGCAGCGCCAGATCGCCGGCTGGACCGACCGCTACGAGAAGGCCCTGACCCCCGACGCGCCGCTCTGGGAACCGGTCAAGGCCTGGCTCAAGGACAAGCAGCCGGCCGATCACCACAAGCCGGGCATCGTGCACAACGACTACCGCTTCGACAACGTGATCCTCGACCCGGAAAACCCGATGCAGATCATCGGCGTGCTGGACTGGGAACTGGCCACCCTCGGCGATCCGCTGATGGACCTCGGCAATACCCTCGCCTACTGGGTGGAAGCCGGCGACCCGGCTCCGGTGCAGCTGACCCGCCGCCAGCCCAGCCACCTGCCGGGCATGCTGACCCGCCGAGAGTTCGCCGACTACTACGCCGAGCGGGCCGGGATCCCACCGATCGACAACCTGGACTTCTACTACACCTATGGCCTGTTCCGTCTTGCCGGCATCGTCCAGCAGATCTACTACCGCTACTACCACGGGCAGACCCAGGACAAGCGTTTCGCCCAGTTCGTGCAGATGAACAAGCTGCTGGAGCAGATGAGCCTGCAGGCCATCGAGCGCTCCCGCCTGTAACCGACCACTACAAGGGGATAGCCCATGTCCAAGACCCACCTGTTCGACCTCGACGGCAAGATCGCCTTCGTTTCCGGCGCCAGCCGCGGCATCGGCGAGGCGATAGCCAAGCTGCTGGCCCAGCAAGGCGCCCACGTGATCGTCTCGAGCCGCAAGATCGATGGCTGCCAGGCGGTCGCCGACGCGATCACCGCGGAGGGCGGCAAGGCCACCGCGATCGCCTGCCACATCGGCGAGATGGAGCAGATCCAGAACGTCTTCGCACAGATCCGCGAGCAGTTCGGCCGCCTCGACATCCTGGTCAACAACGCCGCCACCAACCCGCAGTTCTGCAACGTACTGGAAACCGACCTCGGCGCCTTCCAGAAGACCGTCGACGTCAACATCCGCGGCTACTACTTCATGTCCATCGAGGGCGGCAAGCTGATGAAGGAACACGGCGGCGGCAGCATCATCAACGTGGCCTCGATCAACGGCGTATCGCCCGGCGAGTTCCAGGGCATCTACTCGGTGACCAAGGCCGCCGTGATCAGCATGACCAAGGTCTTCGCCAAGGAATGCGCGCAGTTCGGCATCCGCTGCAACGCCCTCCTGCCAGGGTTGACCGACACCAAGTTCGCTTCGGCGCTGGTGAAGAACGACGCGATCCGCAACCTCGCCCTGCAGCGCATCCCGCTCAAGCGCGTGGCCGAGCCGAGCGAAATGGCAGGCGCCGTACTCTACCTGGCTAGCGAAGCGTCCAGCTACACCACCGGCGTGGCGCTGAACGTCGACGGCGGCTTCCTTTCCTGACGGAACGGCGAACGCGCGAAGAGGGAGCCAGGGCTCCCTCTTTTCATTTCAGGATTGCCAATGCCTCGCACCAGCGCGGGACAGGCGCCCCACGGCTATTCACCTGCGTTCTCGGGTAGCCGGACGAGTACCCCCATAGGCGTTACCCGCCGCTTCCACTTCAGTTGCCGACCCGCCAGCCACCGTTCACCGACACCACCGTTCCGGTGACGAACCCCGCCTCGGGCGAGGCCAGCCAGGCCACCGCCGCGGCGATGTCCTCGACCCGGCCGGTCCTGCCCAGCGGGGTCTCGCCGACGATGGCGGCGACCCGTTGCGGATCGAGGCCGCCGGGAAAGAACCGGGTGTCGGCGATGTAACCCGGCGCCACGCTGTTCACCGTGATCCCGCGCGAACCGAGTTCCCGCGCCAGGGCCACGCCGAAGCCATGCAGGCCGGCCTTGGCTGCCGCATAGCCCAGCGCACCAGGACTGCCGCTACCGGTCTGCGCAGCGATCGATCCGATATGGATGATCCGCCCGCCCTCTTCCGCGAAATGCGGCAACACCGCCAGCGACATGAGGAACGCGCTTTTCAGGTTGCCGTCCAGCAGCGCATCCCATTCCCGCTCGGCCTCAGCCAGCGGAGTGGTGGCGGCGATCTTTCGGGTGAACCCGGCGTTGTTCACCAGCACGTCGAGCCCCTGGAAGGTGTCGCCAACCCAGGCGGCCACCGCCTCGACAGCTTCGCGGCGGGAAAGATCGGCGGCCATCCAGGGCACACCGCCCAACTCGGCGGCAGCGCGTTGCAGGCGCTGGGAATCACGGGCCACCAGGGCGATCCGATAACCCTGTTGCCGAAGGCGCCGGGCGATGGCCAGGCCGATGCCCGACGAGCCGCCGGTGACCAGGGCGGTACGGGGGATTGGAGAATGAGTGTGCATGACGGGCTTCCTCTGTAATGGATGGAACGCCTCGTCTGGCCAGAGCGAGCGTACGGATGGATTTTCGACGGATCCGCCGCGATATATCCAATACTGTCTTTCTTAACTCACCATATCCGGGAGATATCGCAATGGCCGACTTACGCCAGTTCCGCCAGTTCGTCGCGGTTGCCGAGGAGCTGAGCTTCCGCCGCGCCGCTGAGCGCCTGCACATGGCCCAGCCACCGCTGACCACTGCGATCCGGCGGCTGGAAGAAGAAGTCGGCGCCAGCCTGCTGGAGCGTGACAACCGTATCCACCGCCTGACGCCGGCAGGCCGCGCGTTCCTCGACGAAGCCCGGCGCACCCTGGCCCAGGCCGAACGCACCCTGGCGGCCGCGCGCAGCGCCGCCAGCGGACGCAGAACGTTGCGCCTGGCGTTCGTCGACAGCACCATCAATATTCTGCTACCGCGCATACTCCAGGCGTTCCGCCACCAGCATGGCGCGCTGGACTTCCAGCTCCAGGAAGACACCACCGCGGGGCAACTGGAGGCGTTGCGCGAAGACCGCATCGATGCCGGCCTGATCGTCCTGCCGGTCGACCGCCAGCCCGGCCTGTACACACATCTACTGGTGGACGGCGACATGCGCGTGGCATTGCCCGAAGGGCATCGGCTGGCACGCCATGCGCGCCTGCGCCTGGAACAACTGGCCGGAGAACCCTGGCTGCTGTTTCCACGGCACTATGGGCCGGGCATGCACGACCTGATCGTCGCCGCCTGCGCGGCAGCCGGCTTCGTCCCGGAGGTGGTGCAGGAGGCGCGGCAGATGCAGACCATCGCCGGGCTGGTGGCCGGCGGCATCGGCGTCGCGCTAGTGCCTTCGCTGCTACAACCGTTGCGCCCGCCGGGGGTCACCTTTCGTCCCCTGCAAGGGCGGCGGGCGCGAATTCCCTATCGGCTGGCGCTGGCCTACCGCACGCCGTCGGAACTCATCGAACGCTTTCGCGAAACCGCCCAGGCGATCGCCGCCGCCCCGGCTTTTCGCATGGCCTAGCGCCAGTCCCTGAGCGCCTCCTCGGCCGCCAGGTTCATCGGCTCGGCAAGCAGCCCGGCGACGCCGTAGTTCACCGCGAACACCGCCTTGTCCGCCATCGGCAGGAAAGTCACCCGCCCCGCCAGCGGCTCGAACAGGAACAGGTCGTGCTCGCCGGCCCGCAGCCAGCGCCAGAGATCGACCCCCAGCGGACTCTGCGACAAGCCCAGGCGGCGGCCCCGGGACTGCTGCTCGAGAGCCAGGAAGCGGCCGCTGAGCGCGTCGAGGCGATAGCCCGGCGCCAGACCGATCAACGCGGCCAGCCCCTTCCAGCGGAAAATCCGCGCGTCCAGTTGCCAGAGTTCGCCGTCCAGCACCACGCTGCGCTCGTTGGCGCCCTCCTGGATCAGCACCCGGTAGCGCTGCGGCCCTTCGGCCTGGAAGCTCAGGGTGGCCATCGGCTGCTCGAGCTTGAGCAGCGAATAGCTGCGCAGGTCCCAGGCGAGCACCAGCAGCAGCGCCGCCACGGCGACGAAGGCCAAGCCGCAGGTGCCGCGCAGCCAGCCGAGGAACCAGGTGCGTTCGAAGAGGATGCGCACCGCGACCAGGGCGGCCAGCAAGGCCAGTAACGCGAATGCCCAGGCCAGACCGTCGTACTGCATGCAAGCGATTCCTTCTGCGTGAAATTGCGGGCATTATGCGCACCCCTCCTCCCGACGGCCAGCGAGGCCGTTTCCCGATTGGAAGCAGGTCCGGTTTTTCATGCCCTTCGAACTCGCGATAGACCCCAGCACCCTGATCATCCTGGCCGTGGTGGCCTTTCTCGCCGGCTTCATCGACGCCATCGCCGGCGGCGGCGGCCTGTTGACCATCCCTGCGCTGCTCACCGCCGGGGTCCCGCCGCACCTGGCGCTGGGTACCAACAAGCTGAGCTCGACCTTCGGTGCGGCGACCGCCAGCTACACCTTCTACCGGCGCAAGCTGTTCCATCCCGGGAAGTGGCGCTACGGTCTGCTCGCCACCGCGATCGGCGCCGCCATAGGCGCCTGGGCGGCTCACCTGCTGCCCGCCGAGTGGCTGAACCGGATGCTCCCGGTGGTGGTATTCACCTGCGGCCTCTACATGCTCTTCGGCGGCACGCCGAAGGCGCCGCTGGACGCCGATGCGCCGGTCGGACGCAAGCGCCAGTGGCCGCAAGGCCTCGCCCTGGGCTTCTACGACGGCGTGGCGGGACCGGGCACCGGAGCGTTCTGGACCGTCAGCTCGCTGCTCATGTACCCGCTGGACCTGGTCCGCGCCAGCGGTGTGGCGCGGAGCATGAACTTCGTCAGCAACATAGTGGCGCTGGCGGTGTTCGTCGCCTCCGGCCAGGTGATCTGGTTGCTCGGCCTGTGCATGGGTGCGTCGCTGATGGTCGGCGCCTATTTCGGCGCGCGCACCGCCATCGGCGGCGGGGCGAGGTTCATTCGCCCGGTGTTCATCCTGGTGGTCCTGGCGCTGACCGCGCGGCTAGCCTGGCAGCACTGGTTCAGCGGCGCCTGAGCGGCGCGCCAGGTACAGGTCGATCAGGTGCCGGGCGATCGAGCGCTGCGCCGGTAGCGGCGGCAAGGCATCGAGGGAGAACCACTGGGCGTCCTCGATCTCGTCTTCCTGCGGGGCGATCTCGCCGGACACGTACTCGGCGTGGAAACCGAGCATCAGCGAATGCGGGAACGGCCAGTTCTGGCTGCCGATGTATTCGAGATTGGCGACCTCCACCCCGACCTCTTCGCGCACCTCGCGGACCACGCACTGCTCCACCGACTCGCCGGCCTCGACGAAGCCGGCCAGGGTACTGTAGACCCCCGGCACGAAGCGCGGCGAACGCGCCAGCAACACCTCGTCGCCCCGGGTCACCAGGACGATCATGCTCGGCGACAGGCGCGGGTACTGGTGCAGCCCGCACTGCGGACACTGCATCACCCGCTCGTGGTCCTGCGCCTGCATGCGTGTGCCGCAATTGCCGCAGAACCGGTTGTGACGTGCCCAGATGCCGATCTGGCTGGCATAGCCGAGCATGCAGAACTGATCGAAATCGCCGTGCAGCATGAACTGCCGCAACGGCGCCCAGGCCATGCCCGGCAGCTCGATCGGCTCGTCCAGTTCCAGCACGTAGACCGGCTCGCCCTGCCAATGGCCGACCCCATGTTCGGCGAGCAGCGGGAGTTCCTGGCGCTTCAGCCATTCGCGGGGGAACAGCAGGCCGTTGTCGTCCTGGAGGAAGCGCTGCTGACAGTGCGCGAGCACCCAGCCGCCGACCTGGGCGGTAGCCGGCCGACCTGCCTGCCAGCGGAACTCGCCGGCCATCAGGCGGCCACCGGCAGTCCGAGCGCCTTGACGCTGGCGCTGGCCAGGTCGAGGACGTCCGGCTGGCCCTGCGGACGCAGCACGGCACCGCCCTCGAGATAGTATTCGAGACTGGTCAGGGCGTCGGCGAGGGTTTCCAGCATCTGCTCCGAAGGCATCTGCGCGGTCTCGATCATGCGCTGCTGGATGTAGTCGGCGCAGCCGCCGACCAGCAGCGCGGCGCGCTCCTGACCGAGGAACCAGAGACCGCCCCGGACCGCCTGCAGGCTGGCCGGGACGTTGGCCAGGTTGAGCTTGTCGCCATTGGATTCCAGGTACGCGGTGATCGCACGCTTGGCCAGGGCCAGGCCGGCCTTGGCCTCCTCGATCACCACGATGCGCGCCTCGGCCAACTGGTGCACGGCGAACGCATCGGCTTCCTGCCCGGGCTCCGCCGGAGTCGGCCGGATGATGCGGCGCTCGCCGCGTTCGAGGTTGCCGACCATGCTTTCCACGTAGAGCACCGCATCGGCCAGGCGCAGCAACGCCGGCGGCGAATCGGCGACGCCGCTGGCAGCCCAGGCGGCCACGGTGGGTAGCTGGGTCTGCAGGGCGGTGCCGGCCGAGTTCAGGCCGACCATGCCGAGGGTCTTGCTCAGCTTGCCCAGTTGCGCATGCAGGTTGGTCAGGCTATCCGGCTGGGCCACGCCGCGCTCGATCAGGTCGAGCATGTCCTTGACCCCGGCGAGTTCCTCGCGGATCGCCGTGGACAGCGAACGCATCACCGACTGGCCGGGGCCGGACAGGCGCTGCGATTCCTCTTCCAGCAGGTGGTCGGTGAACGGCAGCGGCGCCAGCCCATGCAGTTCGCGGACCTCGCGCGAACGCGGGCCCTGGCCGTCGGACAGCGCCACCAGGTAAAGCAGTTCCTTGAGCAGATGGCGCGGCGCCTCGTAGGCCGGGCCGATCAGCAATTGCTTGAGCTCGCGGTCGATGCGCGAGAACAGTTGCTTGCGCGACTTGCGCGGCAACAGTTGGCCATCGACGATCGACTCGATCGCCGCGGCGCCGATCCAGCACAGCCGCGAACGGGCCACCCCGCCGTGCAGGCTGTCGAGGCGCGCCAGCGCGCGGCCCATCAGCTTGAGGCTGGGATAGAGGTTCTGTTCGCGGATCAGGCCGAGCAGGCCGATCTGGTACATGTGGCGCATCCGCCGGCTTTCCTCGCCCAGTTCGGCTTCGGAAGGCAGGTGGTCGATGGCAGTGCTCGGCGGCCGCGGGATATCCAGGCGGGCGCTGAAGAAGAAGCTTTCCGGCAGCGCCGGCTGCCCTGCGGCACAGCGCACTTCGTTGATCGCCGGCAAGAGCAGCTCGGGGATCTCCTGGCGATTGGCCTCGACGTTCTCCAGGTAGCGGCGCAGCACGTACAGGGCGTTGCCCAGGGCTGCCAGCTGGCCGTCGCGCTCCTCGCTGACGCCGGTGGGAATGTCGGTCGCCAGCTGCAGGGCTTCCTGGGCCAGCAGCTCGGCGCCGGCCAGCTCGATCAGGTTGAGGGTGCCGCGGATCTGTTGCAGGCATTCGACGGCGTGCTGCAGCAGGCTGCCGTTCTGCCGCTCGGCAATGAACTGCTCAAGACCCTGTTCGGCCTGTTCCATGGTGGCGAACAACTCGTCGCGCACCAGACTGAGGGACGTGGCTCCTGTGACCATCGGTCTAGTGCGCCTCCCGCGCAAGAATATACAACGGCATCAATCAGCGAATTCCGGCTTCTGCTTGGCCATATGCGCGGCCATCGCCACCCGCAGGTCGGCGGACTGGAGCATGGCGGCGTTCCAGGTAGCGACGTACTCGAGGCCGTCGTCGACCCGGTGGTCGCGCATATAGCGGATCATTTCCTTGGTACCACGGATGGCGATCGGCGACTTCGCGGCGATCTGCCGCGCCAGTTCGAAGACCCCATCCATCAATGCGGCCTGGTCTGCGTAGGTACGATTGACCAGGCCGATGCTCCGTGCCTCTTCGCCGTCGACCATGCGCCCGGTGTAGGCCAGCTCGCGCATCATGCCATCGCCGATGATCCGCGGCAGGCGCTGCAGGGTGCCGACGTCGGCGGCCATGCCGATGTCGATCTCCTTGATCGAGAACTGCGCGTCGGCGGTCGAGTAGCGCATGTCGCAGGCCGAGACCAGGTCGATGGCGCCGCCCAGGCAGTAGCCCTGGATCGCCGCGAGCACCGGCTTGCGGCAGTTGTCGACCGCGTTGAACGAGGCCTGCAGCTCGAGAATCTTGCGACGCAGGGCGTCGGCGTTGCGGCCGACGTCCTTGCCCAGTTGGCTGCCGACCTGGGCCAGCAGCATCAGGTCGATCCCCGAGGAAAAATGCTTGCCCGCCCCGGACAGCACGACCACCCGCACTTCGTCGGTATCGTCGACCCAGCGGAAGATCTCGATGATCTCGCGCCAGAAGTCCTGGTTCATGGCATTGATCTTGTCCGGACGGTTGATCTGGACGTGGGCGATCTTGTCTGCCAGCTCCACACGGAATGCGTTGTACTCGGTCACGGCGATAGTCCTCGGCAGAGCAACTGCGCTGTCAGAACGCAGAGATTTTTGTTGTGCGGAAAATCCCGCAACTATAACAAGGGCGAGCCAAATGTCGATGCTGCACTATGTGATGCACGGCACGCCCATTGATACCGCAATCTCTTCGATGATTGCGCTAAACGCTTGATCCAACGAAAGTCCTGCTGGCATTTTCAGTCTTTTCCTTGCCGTGGAGTCCATCGTGAGCAGTCCCCTGAGCCAGGCTTTCGCACAGAACTTCCTCGGGCATTCGCCGCGCTGGTACAAGCTGACGGTGCTCGCCTTCCTCTTGCTCAACCCCCTGCTGCTATGGCTGGCCGGGCCGGTGACAAGCGCCTGGGTGCTGGTCGGCGAGTTCATCTTCACCCTGGCCATGGCGCTGAAATGCTATCCGCTACAGCCGGGTGGCCTGTTGGTGCTGGAGGCGCTGCTGCTTGGCCTGGCTACCCCCGAGGCGCTCTATGCGGAATTGCAGCACAACTTCCCGGTGCTCCTGCTGCTGATGTTCATGGTCGCCGGCATCTACTTCATGAAGGACCTGCTGCTCCTGCTGTTTTCCCGCCTGCTGCTCGGCGTGCGCTCGAAGACCCTGCTATCGCTCCTGTTCTGCCTGCTGGCCGCCCTCCTCTCGGCCTTCCTCGACGCCCTCACCGTGACCGCCGTGGTGATCAGCGTGGCGGTGGCATTCTTCGCCGTGTATCACCGGGTCGCTTCGGGGCAGCGCGCCAGCGAGGACTACGATCCCGCCACCGACCGCCAGGTCCCCGAGCTGCACCGGGCCCATCTCGAGGAATTCCGCGCCTTCCTCCGCAGCCTGCTCATGCACGCGGCGGTCGGCACCGCGCTGGGCGGCGTCTGCACCCTGGTGGGAGAGCCGCAGAACCTGCTGATCGGCCACGAGGCCGGCTGGCATTTCGTCGAGTTCTTCCGCCAGGTCGCGCCGGTATCCATGCCGGTACTGGCGGCCGGCCTGCTGACCTGCGTGCTGCTGGAGAAGAGCCGCCGCTTCGGCTATGGCGCCCAGTTGCCGGCGGCGGTGCGCCAGGTGCTCGCCGAGTACGCCGCCAGCGAAAGCCGCAAACGCGGAGCGCAGCAGAAGGCCGCGCTGCTGGTGCAGGCCCTGGCGGCGCTGGTACTGATCGTCGGGCTGGCCCTGCATGTCGCCGAGGTCGGCCTGATCGGCCTGTTGGTGATCGTGCTGATCACTGCCTTCACCGGCGTCACCGACGAACACCAGATCGGCCGCGCCTTCCAGGAGGCCCTGCCGTTCACTGCGCTGCTGGTGGTGTTCTTCGCGGTGGTCGCGGTGATCCACCAGCAGCACCTGTTCACCCCGATCATCCAGGCGGTGCTGGCGCTGCCGGCGGAACGCCAGCCGGGCATGCTGTTCATCGCCAACGGCCTGCTCTCGGCGATCAGCGACAACGTATTCGTCGCCACCATCTACATCACCGAGGTGAAACAGGCGCTGGATGCCGGCCACATGAGCCGCGAGCATTTCGATACCCTGGCGGTGGCGATCAATACCGGCACCAACCTGCCCAGCGTAGCGACGCCCAACGGCCAGGCGGCGTTCCTCTTCCTGCTGACCTCCTCCATCGCCCCGCTGGTGCGCCTGTCGTACGGCCGCATGGTCTGGATGGCGCTACCCTACACCCTGGTGATGGGCGGCCTGGGCTGGTGGGCGGTCAGTCATTGGCTTTGAGCGTCGGCACTCCGTTGACCTGGTTGCGCCATTGCCGCCAGGTGTACATTGGGATACCGGCCATCAGCACCAGGAAGCCCCAGAAGATCGCCTGCTGGCCGGTGCCATACAGCGCCCATAGCGAGTAGGCGAAGCCCAGCGAGCCGATCACCAGCAATTGCCGGCGTGAACGCGGCGAGAACTCGTCCGGTCGCACCGCCAGCAGTTGCAACAGCGCGGCGGTGCAGAACGCGTAGGGGACCACCCCGGTCATGGTGCCGAGCAGGATGATCACGTTGAACACATCGACCAGGTCGCCATGCCCGTCGACCATCACCAGCGCCGTCACCAGCAGCCCCGAGGCCAGCAGGCCGTGGGCCGGCGCGCCGTTCTTGTTGAGCTGGCCGAGCGACTCAGGGAACAGCCCGTCGCGCGCCGGAGCCACCGGGATCTGGCCCTGCAACAGGACCCAGCCATTGAGCGCGCCCAGGCAGGCGATGACCGCCCCGGCAGCCACCAGGTAGTAGCCCCAGTCGCCCATCAGGATCCGTGCCGCGTCGGCGAACGGCGAGGTGGAGCGGGCCAGCACCTCCGGCGGCATCAGGCCCTGCACCGCAGTGATCGAGAGGATGTAGAGGGCCGCCGCGGCCAGCGTGCCGAACAGGGTCGCGCGGGGAATGGTGCGGCGCGGGTCCTCGACGTCGTCGGCCGGCACGGTGGCCGACTCCAGGCCGATGAACGACCAAAGGGTCAGCGCCGCGGTGGTGGCGATCGCCTGGGCATAGCCCATGTTCGGCAGCTCGCTGCGCGCCGGGATCGCCAGGTGCTCGGGATTGAAGTGGAACCAGCCGAGGATACCGACCAGCAACAACGGCAGCAGCTTGAGGATGGTCAGCAGGTTCTGCACCACGCTGAAGGTGCCGATGCCTCGCAGATTGATCAGGGTGCACAGCCAGATCGCGGCGATGGCCACGCAGACCATCAGCAGCGGATCCGCCAGCGCCGGGATGAACACCCGCAGGTAGCCGACCAGGGTCACGGCGATCGCCGCGTTGCCGATCCAGGCGGCTTTCCAGTAGGTCCAGGCGCACAGGTAGCCGGCGAAGCTGCCGAAACCGTCGCGGGTATAGGCGTAGGGGCCGCCGGCGCCGGGGTTGACCCGCGCCAGGCGGGCGAAGGTCAGCGCCAGCAGCACCGCGCCGGTGCTCGACACCAGCCAGCCGAACAGGCTGAGCCCGCCGAACGCCGCCAGGCTGGAGGGAAGCAGGAAGACTCCCGAACCGACCATGTTGCCGATCACCAGCGCGCTGCAGGTCCAGAACCCCATGCCGCGCTTGCCGGCCTTCTCTCCCCCCGCCATCGACACCCCTTAGCCTGTCGGCCTCATTCTTTTATGCATTCAACGGTATAGCAGCGCCCGGACGGTCCGTCCTGATGCTGCAGGCCGTGCACATCGGAGTCGAAACCAGGGAAGGCGCGCTCGAAGGTCCGCGCGAACTCGAGATAGTCGAGGATCGAGCGGGTCGCCTCGGTGAAGCGCTCACCCGGCATGATCAGCGGGATACCCGGCGGATAGGGTACCAGCATGACGGCCGCGATGCGCCCTTCCAACCGAGCGATCGGTACCGCCTCGACCTCGCCGCGCACCAGCTTGTCGTAGGCCTCGGACGGCCGCATCGCGACCTCCGGCAGCACCGTGTACATGCGCTTCATGGCCTTCGCCGTGGCGTTGTCGCGGTAGCTGGCGTGCATGGCGTCGCTGAGGTCGCGCAGGCCCACTCCGTTGTAGCGCTTGCCGCCGGCCTGGGCCACGGAGGGCAAGACGTCGAGCAGCGGCAGGTTGGCGTCGTAACAGCGCTTGAATTCGAGCAGTTCGGTGACCAGGGTGCTCCACTTGCCCTTGGTGATGCCCATCGAGAACAGCACCAGGAAGGAGTAGAGACCGGTTTTCTCCACCACCAGCCCGCGCTCCCAGAGGAAGCGGCTGACGATGGCAGCCGGAATCCCCTGCTCGCTGAGCTTGCCGCCGGCGCTCAGGCCCGGGGTGGTCAAGGTGACCTTGATCGGATCGAGCAGCACGTAGTCTTCGGCGATATCGCCGAAGCCGTGCCAGTCGGCGCTCGGCTCCAGCACCCAATCATGGGTGCCGACCTGATCGGTGCCCTCCACCTGCTCCGGCTGCCAGACGCCGAACCACCAGTCGTTCCGGTCCAGGTTCTGCCGTACGTTGGCCAGGGCCCGGCGGAAGCTGAGGGCCTCGTCGAAGGTCTCCTGGATCAGCGAACGCCCGGCGGGCCCTTCCATCATCGCCGAAGCCACGTCCAGCGAAGCGATGATGCCGTACTGCGGCGAGGTCGAGATGTGCATCATGAAGGCTTCGTTGAAGCGCGCCACGTCCAGCTTCCGGGTCCCGCCATCCTGCACGTGGATCATCGAGGCCTGGCTGAAGGCGGCGAGCATCTTGTGCGTGGAGTGGGTGGCGAACACCAGGGGTCCCTCCTCGCTGCGCGAGGTGCCCATGCCATAGCGTCCGTCGTAGAACTCGTGGAACGCGGCATAGGCGTACCAGGCCTCGTCGAAGTGCAACACTTCGACGCTGTCGCCGAGGGTCTGCTTGATCAGCTCGGCGTTGTAGCACAGGCCGTCGTAGGTGGAGTTGGTCACCACCGCCAGCTTCACCTTCGGCTCGCGACCGCGCGCCAGCGGACTGGCGGCGATCTTCGCGGCAATCGACTCCTTGCTGAATTCGCTCAGCGGGATCGGCCCGATGATTCCCAGTTCGTTGCGTTCCGGAGTGAGGTAGAGCGGTATCGCCCCGGTCATGATGATCGAGTGGAGGATCGACTTGTGGCAGTTGCGGTCCACCAGCACCAGGTCTTCGCGACCGACCATGGAATGCCAGACGATCTTGTTCGCGGTGGAAGTGCCATTGATCACGAAGAAGGTATGGTCGGCGCCGAAATTGCGCGCGGCACGGTCCTCGGCCTCGGCCAGGGGGCCGGTATGGTCGAGCAGCGAGCCCAGCTCGGGGACCGAGACCGACAGGTCGGAACGCAGCGTGTTCTCCCCGAAGAACTGGTGGAACGCCTGTCCCACCGGACTCTTGCGATAGGCGACACCGCCGCCGTGGCCCGGCGTATGCCAGGAATAGTTGGACTGCGCGGTGTGCTCGACCAGCGCACGGAAGAATGGCGGCAGCAGCCCGGCCAGGTAGTTGCGCGCCGCCCGGGCGACCTGGCGGGCGAGGAACGGCACGGTGTCTTCGAACAGGTAGAGGATGCCGCGCAACTGGTGCAGGTCGGCCATGGACTCGGCCGGCGCGTTCTCGATGGTCACCTGCTCGCCGAGGGCGAAGATCGGCAATTGCGGCGCCCGCACGCGGGCCACGCGGATCAGTTCGACCACATCCTGCAGCAGGCGCTGGTTTTCCCCGGCACCTTCGGCGGCGACCAGGATGCAGGCCAGGCCGTGGTGGGTGGAAGCGACGATGCGCCCCTCGGCGGAGCTGGCGGTGGAGAGAATGCTGAAGCCGTCCTGCTCCAGTTCGTGGGCGATGCCCCGCACGCGTTCGCCGGCAACGGTGTCGGCCTTGATGTCGCGATGGACGATGAGGACGGGAAATTTGAGGTCTTTATACATTGTTGATCCCGAGCAGCAGGCGGGCGAACCCCGCCGGTCGGCTCAGGGTAGAGACTTGCCGGCACGCGCGTAACCCCCGGCGGCTTGCCCTTGTAAGAAAAGGTCGCGGCAACACAAGTCGGCGCGCCGCGCTTGCCTCCGCTCCCGCCAGCGAGGAGCATGGACCTCTCTGCCCTGCTACGGAGCGACAACGATGCGCAGCGCTTATCGGATCGTCAGCGATCACTATGCGGCCTCTAGCCGTGGGGACCTCGCCGGAATGCTGGCGGACATGGACGAACGCACCGAATGGACGGAAATGGCCGGTTTCCCGCTGGCCGGCACCTATGTCGGCGCGGCCGCCATCGGCGCCGGTGTGTTCCAGGCCTTGCAGCGGGACTGGGAGGGCTTCAGGGTCGAGATCGAGCGCCTGATCGACGGCGGCGACAGCGTGGTCGCCGTCGGTCGATATGCAGCGACCCACCGTCGCAGCGGCAAGTCGTTCGAAGCGCGCGTGGCACACGTATGGACGGTGGAGGACGGCAGGATCCGCCGTTTCGAGCAGTTCTGCGACACCTTGCTGGTGGAGCGGGCGACGCGCTGAACGCGGCGCCCGTGGTGCATGGGCAGGCTATTCGCCGACCGGCGCTTCCAGTTGCGCCCAGAGCGACGGACCACCTGCCGACTTCTCGATCACCGCCAGCCGCGCCGCATGCGCAGCCAGCTCTTCGGCGTTGGCGCGCAGCACCGGGGTGGCGACCCGCGCCGGATCGAGCCGACGGATCGGGCTGACCATCGGCCGGCCGCTGCCGTCGCCTTCCGCGCCGCTGCCGGCCAGCGACAGGCTGGTCTGGCCGCCGGTCATCGCCAGGTAGACGTCGGCGAGGATCTCGGCGTCGAGCAACGCGCCGTGCAGGTCGCGGCCGGAGTTGTCCACGCCGTAGCGCTTGCACAACGCATCGAGGTTGTTGCGCTGGCCCGGATGGCGCTCGCGGGCCATCAGCAGGGTATCCAGCACCGAGCAGTACTCGGTCACGTCCGAGCGGTCCTGCTGGCCCAGCAGGGCGAACTCGTTGTTGATGAAGCCGATATCGAACGCCGCGTTGTGGATGATCAGCTGGGCGCCGCGGATGAATTCGAAGAAATCGTTGGCGACCTCGCGGAAGCGCGGCTTGTCCTTCAGGTATTCGTTGGTGATGCCGTGGACGGCGATCGCCCCTTCGTCGACCTCGCGATCGGGTTGCAGGTAGACGTGGAAGTGGCGACCGGTCAGGCGGCGCCCCTCCAGCTCGACACAGCCGATCTCGATGATCCGGTGACCATCGGTCACCGGCATGCCGGTGGTTTCGGTATCCAGTACGACGCTACGCATCTATAGAGCCTTTCTCTGTTTCGCTGCAGCCGTGGCTGCTGAACGCTTGTTTCGGTGTGGCCGCTCAGCGCGGCAATTCGGCGACGCCACGGTTGGCCAACTGGTCGGCCCGCTCGTTGCCGGGGTCGCCGGTATGCCCGCGGACCCACTGCCACTCCACCTGGTGCCGGGCGACCTGTTCATCCAGGGCCTGCCAGAGGTCGGCATTCTTGACCGGCTGCTTGCTGGCGGTCTTCCAGCCGCGCTTCTTCCAGTTCGGCAACCATTCGGTGATGCCGCGCATCACGTATTCCGAGTCGGTGATCAGACGGATCGGACAGGAACGCTTGAGTGCCGCCAGCGCCTGGATCGCCGCCATCAGCTCCATGCGGTTGTTGGTGGTGTCCGGCTCGCCGCCCCAAAGCTCTCGCTCGGCGCCCTTGTAGAGGAGCAACGCCCCCCAGCCGCCGCGCCCAGGGTTGCCCTTGCAGGCGCCGTCGGTATAGATCACTACCTGTTCTTTATCTGTCATGCCTAAATTTCGGAATCTCGCCGGCTGACTTTCGCCACCGGCATGGGCACCAGCTGACCGCGCGGTTCGCGCTTGCTCTGGCGCAACGGGCGCAACCCCACGACCAGCTTGCGTGCCACCAATAGATAGAAGCCGGCGCCCGAAGACTGCCAGGCGTCGCCCCAGCGCTCCAGGCGAGCCAGGCGCGATTGCCAGGCTGCCGACGCAAGCGGCGGACGATAGCACCCGAAGCGCCGTTTCTCCAGCGCGAAGCCCAGCAGGTTGAGCCAGTCGCAGGCCCGCGACGGAGGAATGCAGCGGGCCTGGCGCAAGGCATCCCCGGCGAAATAATGACGGATGCCCCACAGGCTCCATGGGTTGATGCCGATCAGCAGCAGGTGGCCGCCCGGACGAACGGTACGCGCGGCTTCGCGCAGGAGACGGTGAGGCGACAGGCAGAAATCCAGGCCGTGTTGCAGCAGGACCACGTCCGCGGCATGTTCGCTGAGCGGCCAGGCGCCCTCTTCGCAGGCGATGTCCACGCCCGGCAGCGGCGGCCCCAGGCGCACACCGCGCTGAATCTGCCCGGTGCTCGGCGGCAGTTCGGCATGCGGTCCGTAGTGCACCAGGTAGCCACCGAAGTAACGGGTCAGCTCGTCGCACAACAGGCGTCGCTCCTCGGCCAGCATCAGGCTGCCCAGCGGGCCCTGGAACCAGTCGCGCGCCCGGTTGATCGATGCCAGCCACTCGGCATCGGTCTGGGCGAAGGCTTGCGGTTCGTTCATGCGTACCTCCAGCGTCTTCCCCTTCGCGGCGACGGACGCCGGCACGACGGGAAAATAAGCAATACTATGCGCCAATGACTTCTGCTTAGCGACATCGACCCATGATACAGATCGACGCCCTGTCCGCCTTCAACGACAACTACATCTGGCTGTTGCAAGATGCGACAAGCCGTCGCTGCGCGGTGGTCGACCCCGGCGACGCCAAGCCGGTGGAAGCCTGGCTGGCCGCCCATCCCGACTGGCGGTTGAGCGATATCCTGGTGACCCACCACCATCACGACCACGTCGGCGGCGTCGCGGCCCTGAAGGAACTGACCGGCGCGCGGGTTCTCGGCCCGGCCAACGAGAAGATCCCGGCCCGCGACCTGGCGCTGGAAGACGGCGAACGGGTCGAGGTGCTCGGCCTGGTCTTCGAGATCTTCCACGTGCCCGGCCATACCCTCGGCCATATCGCCTACTACCACCCGGCGGAGACGCCGCTGCTGTTCTGCGGCGACACCCTGTTCGCCGCCGGCTGCGGCCGTCTCTTCGAAGGCACCCCGGCGCAGATGCATCATTCCCTGGCGCGACTGGCCGCGCTGCCGGCCAACACCCGGGTCTACTGCACCCACGAGTACACGCTGAGCAACCTGCGCTTCGCGCTGGCGGTGGAGCCCGACAACGCGGCGCTGCGGGAACGCTTCGAGGAAGCGACCCGGCTGCGCGAACGGGACCGCATCACCCTGCCGTCGGAAATCTCGCTGGAATTGTCGACCAATCCATTTCTTCGCGTTTCGGAAAATTCTGTTAAGAAAAAAGCCGACCAGCGGAGCGGCCAGCAAAACCGCACCCCGGAGGAGGTTTTCGCCGTCCTGAGGGCCTGGAAGGACCAGTTCTGAAGGTTGGCGAAATCTTGACCACTCTTGAGGTCATTTCTAGAATCGGCTGAATTTTTGCCCGGAACAGCACTCAGCCGATGCCGCCACAGACACGTAAAACCCCCGATCTAGACGCCCTGGCTCGCGCCGTTCGGGTGTCCATCCTGCTCATCGCCGGTGCGCTCGCCGGCTGCCAGGGCAGCGGCCAGATCAAGGGGGAGGCCCAGGCCAAAGCAGCACGTCCCGGCGCCCGAGCCGTCGACGTCCAGTTCAACCCCTCCTGGCTGCATACCCAGCCCGGCCAGAACGCCGCCTACAACGACATCTGGGACCGCATGCGCGACGGTTTCCAGCTCCAGGATGCGATCAGCACCAACCCGCGCATCGAACGCCAGCGCCTCTGGTTCCTCAGCAACCAGTCGTTCCTCGAACAATCGAGCGCGCGCGGCAGCCTCTACATGCACTACGTGGTCGAGCGCCTGGAAGAACGCAACATGCCGCTCGAACTGGCGCTGCTGCCGGTCATCGAAAGCGCCTATAACCCCTTCGCCCTGTCGCGCAGCAACGCCGCCGGCCTCTGGCAGTTCATTCCCGCCACCGGCCAGCATTTCAACCTGCGCCAGACCAATTTCTACGACGGTCGCCGCGACATCACCGCCTCGACCAATGCCGCCCTGACCTATCTCGAGCGCCTGCACGACATGTTCAACGGCGACTGGATGCTCGCCCTGGCGGCCTACAACGCCGGCGAAGGCACTGTCAGCCGCGCCATCGAACGCAACGAGAAACTGGGCCTGCCGACCGACTACTGGAACCTGCCGCTGCCGCAGGAAACCCAGGACTACGTACCCAAGCTGCTCGCCCTCTCACAGATCGTCATGGCGCCGGATTCCTACGGCATCAGCCTGAACCCGATCAACAACGAGCCCTACTTCCAGGCCGTCCGGGTCAAGCGCGGGATCGACCTGTCCAGCGTCGCCGCGCTGGCGAACCTGGACGAGGACGAGCTGTACCAGCTTAACCCGGCCTACAAGCGCCGCGTGACCATGGACGGCCCCCAGCAACTGTTGGTGCCGATGGAGAAAGCGGCGTTCCTGACCGCCTCGCTGGACACCCTCAAGCCGAAGGAAGTCACCGCCTGGCAGCAATACCGGGTGCGTAGCGGCGACAGCCTGCACAGCATCGCCAACCGCTATCGGATCACCGTAGCGGAGCTCAAGAGCGCCAACCGCCTGTCCAGCAACCACCTGCGCAAGGGCCAGCAACTGAGCATCCCCGGGCAGATCGCCGGCGGCGCCGTCAAGCCGGTCTACCAGCAACTCGCCCGACAGGCTTCCACCCCGGCCAGGACCCGCTCCTATAAGGTCAAGAACGGCGACAGCCTGTGGCAGATCGCCCGCAACAACGGCGTCGACGTCAACGACCTGAAGCGCTGGAACGGCCTGGACAAGCACGCCCTGAAGGTCGGCCAGACCCTCAAGCTGCAAGGCGGCACCCAGGCCCTGGCGGCCCGCAAGGGAAACGCCGCCGGCAAGCGCGACAGCGCCACCTACTACAAGGTCAAGCAAGGCGACTCGATGTACCTGATCGCCAAGCGCTTCAATGTCGAAATGAAGCACCTGCAGCGCTGGAACCCGCGCAGCAAGCAGGCGCTCAAGCCCGGCCAGACCCTGACCCTGTACCTGGACACCGCGAGCCGCTGACAGCCCATTGCAGGCCGTCCCGAAACGCCACGCCCGCTCCTGCCGGCGTGGCGTTTTCGCAAGCGCGGCCAGAACCCCGGACCCTAGGCCGGACAGGCCCGCGCTCCCTCTTTTTTCCTGTGCGGGCAAGGTGTTACTGTTGCCTGACGATTCGTTGTCAAAAATAGCCAAGGACCCGGACACACGCCTGATGCGTCGCCTCTCCTTCCTGATCCTCGGCCTGGCCGTGAGCCTGCCCAGCTTCGCCGCGATTACCCAGAGCCATGGTTATGCCCAATTCGGCACGCTCAAGTATCCGGCCAATTTCCAGCACTTCGACTGGACCAATCCCGACGCCCCCAAAGGCGGCACCTTGCGCCTGATGGCCTCGGGCAGCTTCGACACGCTCAACCCCTACACCCTGAAAGGCACCAGCCCGATCGGCACCGGCGATTTCCTCCAGTACGGAGTCAACGAGCTGAACGAACCATTGATGGTGGGCACCGGCCTGTACGACCCGTCCGGCGACGAACCAGCCTCCAGCTATGGCCTGATCGCGAAGAGCGTGGAATACACGGAAAACCGCAGCTGGGTGGTATTCAACCTGCGGCCGGAAGCGCGCTTCCACGACGGCAGGCCGATCACCGCCAGCGACGTGGCCTTTTCCTATCGCACCCTGGTCAAGCAGGGGCACCCGATGTACCGCACCTACCTGCAGGAGGTGAAGCGGGTCGATATCCTCACCCCCCACCGGGTGCGTTTCGTCCTGCGGCGCTCCGGCAACCCGCTGCTGATCCTGCGCCTGGGCGAGCTTCCGGTGCTGCCGCAGCATTACTGGAAGGATCGCGACTTCCGCGCCACCACCTTCACCGCGCCGCTGGGCAGCGGTCCCTATCGCATCGTCGAGGTCGATCCCGGGCGCCGCCTGGTGTTCGAACGCGTGAAGGGCTGGTGGGGCGAAAAACTGCCGGTGAACCGCGGCAAATACAATTTCGACCGGGTCGTGGTGGACTTCTACCGGGACAACGGCGTCGCCTTCGAAGCCTTCAAGGCCGGCGAGTTCGACTTCTACATCGAGCACCAGGCGAAGAACTGGCTGAACAACTATCGCTTCCCCGCGGTTCTGCGCGGCGATGTGATCCGCACGGAAATCCCGCACCAGATCCCCAGCCAGACCCAGGCGTTGTTCATGAACACCCGTCGCGCCGTGTTCAAGGAGCGCGCGATACGCCAGGCGCTGGGCGAGATGTTCGACTTCGAATGGACCAATCGCGCCCTCTTCAGCAATTCCTACCTGCGCTCGCGCAGCTACTACCCGAACAGCGAATTCGCCGCCAGCGGCGTCCCGGAGGGCCAGGAATGGCTGTACCTGTCGCCGTACCGCAAGCAATTGCCGGCGCAGTTGTTCAAACAGCCGTTCAGCCTGCCGACCACCGAGGGGCGCGGCATTCCCCGTGAAACCCTCAGGCATGCACTCGGTCTACTGGCCGATGCCGGCTGGAAGCTGTCCGGCGACCGACTGCTGAATAAAAAGGGCGAACCGCTGCGCTTCGAAATCCTGCTGGTCAATCCGAGCCTGGAGCGTATTCTCCAGCCCTATCGCGAAAACCTCGCCAGCATCGGCATCGACGCGCGCCTGCGCACCGTCGACCGCGCCCAATACAAGCAGCGCCTGGACCAGTTCGACTACGACATGATCCTCATGACCCTGCCGCAGACCCTCAGTCCCGGCCTGGAACAGTGGCAGTACTTCCACTCCAGCCAGGTGAAGGTCAAGGGCAGCAAGAATTACGCGGGCATCGCCAACCCGGTGGTCGACGCCATGCTCAACCGCCTGCTCGGCGCCCACAGCCGCGACGAACAGGTCGCCGCCGCGCGCGCCCTGGACCGGACCTTGCTCTGGCAGTACTACAGCATTCCCAACTGGTACCTCAATTCGCACCGTCTGGCGTACCGCAACCGCTTCGCCTTCGTCGCCACCCCGCCCTACACCCTGGGCCTGCGCGCGTGGTGGCAGAAAAACCTGGAGACGTCCCGATGATCCGTCCCCGCTTCACCCCTCTGCTGGCAGCCCTGCTGCTCGGCTGCTGCGGCCCGCTCCTCGCCGCCCCGAAACATGCACTGACGCTCTACGATGAGCCTCCGAAGTATCCCGCCGATTTCAAGCATTTCGACTACGTGAATCCGGATGCGCCAAAAGGCGGCATCCTCCGCCAGGCCGACTTCGGCGGCTTCGACAGCCTCAACCCGTTCATCGGCAAGGGCGTCTCGGCCCCTTCGCTGGGCCTGATCTACGACACCCTGGCCTTCCAGTCGCAGGACGAGCCGTTCACCGAATACGGCCTGCTCGCGGAGAAGATCGAGAAGGCACCGGACAACAGCTACGTGCGCTTCTACCTGCGCCCCCAGGCCCGTTTCAGCGATGGCACGCCGGTCACCGCCGAAGACGTGGTGTTCACCTTCGAGACGCTGGTGAGCAAGGGCGACCCGATGTACCGCAACTACTATGCGGACGTCGACAAGGTGGTCGCCGAGGACAAGCTTCGCGTGCGCTTCGACTTCAAGCACGCCGGCAACCGCGAACTGCCGCTGATCCTCGGGCAGATCGCGATCCTGCCGAAACACTGGTGGGCCGACCGCGACTTTTCCAAGACCGGCATGGAAATCCCGGTAGGCAGCGGTCCCTACCGCATCGCCAAGGTCGATCCGGGACGCTCCATCAGCTACGAGCGAGTCAAGGACTGGTGGGCCAAGGACCTTCCGGTCTCCCGCGGACTCTATAACTTCGACACCATCACCATCGACTCCTATCGCGACATGTCGGTCGCCCTGGAAGCCTTCAAGGCCGGCCAGTACGACGTCAACCTCGAATATTCGGCGAAGGACTGGGCCACCGGCTACGAGTCGCCGGCATTGCGCGACGGGCGCTTCATCAAGGCCAGCATCCACAACCACAACCCGGTGGGGATGCAGGGCTTCGCCTTCAATATCCGCCGCCCGGTGTTCCAGGACCGCCGGGTACGCCAGGCGATCAGCCTGCTGTTCGACTTCGAATGGTCGAACAAGCAGCTGTTCTTCAGCTCCTACAAGCGCACCAACAGCTATTTCGAGAACTCGGAGATGGCCGCCCACCAGTTGCCCAGCGAAGCCGAGCTGAAGATCCTCGAACCGCTGCGCGGCAAGATTCCCGACGAGGCCTTCGACCAGGTCTTCCAGAATCCGGTCAATGACGGCAGCGGGGTGATCCGCGAGCAGCGGCGCAAGGCCTACCAGTTGCTCACCGAGGCCGGCTACAGGATCGAGAACAACCGCATGGTAGGTCCCGACGGCCAGCCACTGAGCTTCGAGTTCATGCTGTTCCAGGCCAACATGGAACGGGTCATCCTGCCGTTCAAGCGCAACCTGGCCGAACTTGGCATCGACATGCAGATCCGTCGCGTCGACGTCTCGCAGTTCGTCAACCGCCTGCGCTCGCGGGATTTCGACATGACCTCGGCGACCTGGCCGCAATCCAACTCGCCAGGCAACGAACAGCGAGAGTTCTGGCATTCCAGCAGCGCCGACAAGGCCGGCAGCCGCAACTTCATCGGCCTCAAGGACCCGGCCATCGACAGCCTGGTGGAAAGCCTGATCCAGTCCGACTCGCGGCAAAGCCTGATCGACCATACCCGCGCCCTCGACCGCGTACTGTCGTGGGGCTACTACGTGGTTCCCAACTACTACGTCGATACCTGGCGGGTCGCCTACTGGAACCGTTTCGGCCGGCCGAAGGTGACGCCACTCTACGACTGGGGCCTGATGACCTGGTGGCAGACCAGCGACAAGGCGCTGCCGAGCAAGGCGCAAGCCGAAGCCACGCAAGACGCCGAGCCGGAACGGGAGTAACGCCGCATGCTCTCCTATATCCTGCGGCGCCTGCTGCTGATCGTCCCTACCCTGTTCGGCATCCTGCTGATCAACTTCATCATCATCCAGGCCGCTCCCGGCGGTCCGGTGGAGCAGATGATCGCCAAGCTGGAAGGCTTCGACGCCGCTTCCGGCGGCGCCACCGGGCGCATCTCCGGCGGCGGCGGCGAAGTCGCCGTGGCCGGCTCGCAATACCGCGGTGCGCAAGGCCTGGACCCGGAGCTGGTGAAAGAGATCGAGCGCATGTACGGCTTCGACAAGTCGGCCCCCGAGCGCTTCATGATCATGCTGAAGAACTACCTGCACCTGGACTTCGGGCAGAGCTTCTTCCGCGACGCCAAGGTCACCGACCTGATCATCGAGAAATTGCCGGTGTCGATCTCGCTCGGGCTCTGGAGCACGCTGATCATGTACCTGGTGTCGATCCCGCTGGGGATCGCCAAGGCGGTCCGCCATGGTAGCGTCTTCGACATCTGGACCAGCTCGGCGATCATCGTCGGCTACGCCATTCCCGCCTTCCTCTTCGCCATCCTGCTGGTGGTGCTGTTCGCCGGCGGCAGCTACTGGGACTGGTTCCCCCTGCGCGGCCTGACCTCGAACAACTTCGACCAGCTCAGCCTCGGCGGCAAGGTGCTCGACTATTTCTGGCACCTGGCCTTGCCGGTAACCGCCCTGGTGATCGGCAACTTCGCCACCATCACGCTGCTGACCAAGAACAGCTTCCTCGACGAGATCGGCAAGCAATACGTGGTCACCGCCCGCGCCAAGGGCCTGACCGAACGCCGCGTGCTCTACGGGCACGTATTCCGCAACGCCATGCTGCTGGTGATTGCCGGCCTGCCGGCTGCGCTGCTGGGGATCTTCTTCACCGGTTCGCTGTTGATCGAGGTGATCTTCTCCCTCGACGGCCTCGGCCTGCTCAGCTTCGAAGCGGCGATGAACCGCGACTACCCGGTGGTCTTCGGCACGCTGTTCATCTTCACCCTGTTCGGGCTGGTCATGAAGCTGATCAGCGATATCGTCTACACCCTGGTCGATCCGCGCATCGACTTCGAGAACCGGGAGTAATCCGATGCGCCTGTCTCCCATCAACCAGCGCCGCTGGGCCCGCTTCAAGAGCAACAAGCGTGGCTGGTGGTCGCTCTGGCTGTTCCTCATCCTGTTCGTCGGCAGCCTCGGCGCCGAACTGATCGCCAACGACAAACCGCTGGTCGTGCATTACGACGGCGGCTGGTATTTCCCGGTCTTCAAACGCTACCCGGAAACCACCTTCGGCGGCGAATTCCCCCTGGAAGCCAACTACAAGAGCCCCTACATCAGCCAACTGATCGCCGAGAAGGACGGCTGGGTGCTTTGGCCGCCGATCCCCTACAGCTACGACACCATCAACTACGAGCTGAAGGTTCCCGCCCCCGCCCCGCCGTCGGCGGAAAACTGGCTGGGCACCGACGACCAGGCCCGCGACGTGCTCGCCCGGGTGATCTACGGCTTCCGCGTGTCGATACTCTTCGCCCTGACCCTGACCGTGCTCAGTTCTCTGATCGGCGTCACCGTCGGCGCCCTGCAAGGCTACTACGGCGGCTGGGTCGACCTGCTCGGCCAGCGTTTCCTGGAAGTCTGGTCGGGGCTGCCGGTGCTCTACCTGCTGATCATCCTGGCCAGCTTCGTCCAGCCGAACTTCTGGTGGCTGCTGGGCATCATGCTGCTGTTTTCCTGGATGAGCCTGGTGGACGTGGTCCGCGCCGAGTTCCTCCGCGGGCGCAACCTGGAATACGTCCGCGCCGCCCGGGCCCTCGGCATGCGCAACAGCGCCATCATGTTCCGTCACATCCTGCCGAACGCGATGATCTCGACCCTGACCTTCATGCCGTTCATCCTCACCGGCGCCATCGGCACCCTCACCTCCCTGGACTTCCTCGGCTTCGGCCTGCCGCCTGGCGCGCCGTCGCTGGGCGAGTTGGTCGCCCAGGGCAAGTCCAACCTCCAGGCACCCTGGCTGGGCATTTCCGCCTTCGTGGTGCTGGCGGTCATGCTGAGCCTGCTGGTGTTCATCGGCGAAGCCGCCCGCGACGCTTTCGACCCGAGGAAATGAGATGAGCGAGAACATTCTGGAAATCCGCGACCTCGCCGTCGAATTCCTCTCCGGCGAGCAACGCCAGCGGGTGGTCGAAGGCGTCAGCTTCGACATCCGCCAGGGCGAGACCCTGGCCCTGGTCGGCGAAAGCGGCTCGGGCAAGTCGGTGACCGCCCACTCCATCCTGCGCCTGCTGCCCTACTCCGTCGCCAGCCACCCAGCAGGCAGCATCCACTACCAGGGCGAGGATCTGCTCAAGCTCCCGGAACGGCGCCTGCGCGGGATCCGCGGCAACCGCATCGCCATGGTCTTCCAGGAACCCATGACCTCGCTCAATCCGCTGCATACCATCGAGAAGCAGCTCGCCGAGGTCCTCGCCCTGCACAAGGGCCTGGGTGGCGCCAAGGCCAGCGCGAAAATTCTCGAACTGCTCGAGCTGGTCGGCATCCCCGAACCGGCCAAGCGCCTGAAAGCCTATCCACACGAACTCTCCGGCGGCCAGCGGCAGCGGGTGATGATCGCCATGGCCCTGGCCTGCGAGCCGCAACTGCTGATCGCCGACGAACCGACCACCGCGCTCGACGTCACCGTCCAGTTGAAGATCCTCGATCTGCTCAAGGACCTGCAGGCACGCCTGGGCATGTCCCTGCTGCTGATCACCCACGACCTCAACCTGGTCCGGCGCATCGCCCACCGCGTCTGCGTCATGCAACAAGGGCGGATCGTCGAGCAGGCTTCCTGCCAGGAACTCTTCGCAGCCCCGCGACACCCCTATACCCGCGAGCTGCTCAACGCCGAGCCCAGCGGTGCGCCGGCAAGCAACCCGCCCGGTGAAACCCTGTTGGCGGTGGACGACCTGCGGGTCTGGTTCCCGATCCGCAAAGGCGTGTTCCGCCGCACCGTGGACCACGTCAAGGCGGTCGACGGGGTCAATTTCGAACTACCCCGCGGGCAGACGCTGGGCATCGTTGGCGAAAGCGGCTCGGGCAAGTCGACCCTTGGCCTGGCAATCCTGCGGCTGCTGGAAAGCCAGGGCGGCATCCGCTTCGAAGGCACCCGGCTGGACGGTCTCGCGCAACATGACGTGCGCCCGCTGCGCCGCGAGATGCAGGTGGTGTTCCAGGACCCGTATGGCAGCCTCAGCCCACGCATGTGTGTCGGCGAGATCGTCGGCGAAGGCCTGCGCATCCATAGGATCGGCAGCGAGGCCGAACAGGAGCAGGCGATCATCGACGCGCTGGTGGAGGTCGGGCTCGATCCGCAGACCCGCTACCGTTACCCCCACGAATTCTCCGGCGGCCAGCGCCAGCGCATCGCCATCGCCCGGGCGCTGGTGCTGAAACCGGCGCTGATCCTGCTCGACGAACCGACCTCGGCGCTCGACCGCACCGTGCAGCGCCAGGTCGTGGAATTGCTGCGGCAACTGCAGGGCAAGTACAACCTCACCTACCTGTTCATCAGCCACGACCTGGCGGTAGTCAAGGCGCTCAGCCACCAGCTGATGGTGGTTCGACATGGCAAGGTGGTGGAACAGGGCAGCGCCGAAGCGGTTTTCGCCTCGCCGCAACATCCCTATACGCAGCAATTGCTGGAGGCTGCCTTCATGGCCCCGGCAAGCGCGGAAAACTGAGTAGCAGACAAGGAACGGACCATGGGATTTCTCACAGGAAAACGCGCCCTGATCGTCGGAGTCGCCAGCAAGCTCTCCATCGCTTCCGGCATCGCCGCCGCCATGCACCGGGAAGGCGCCGAACTGGCCTTCACCTACCAGAACGACAAGCTCAGGGGCCGGGTGGAGGAGTTCGCCAGTGGCTGGGGCTCGCGGCCGGAGCTGTGCTTCCCCTGTGACGTGGCCGACGACAGCCAGATCGAAGCGGTGTTCGCCGCCCTGGGCAAGCACTGGGACGGCCTGGACATCATCGTCCACTCCGTCGGATTCGCTCCAGGCGATCAGCTCGACGGCGACTTCACCGCGGTGACCACCCGCGAGGGCTTCCGCATCGCCCACGACATCAGCGCCTACAGCTTCATCGCCCTGGCCAAGGCCGGACGGGAAATGATGAAGGGCCGCAACGGCAGCCTGCTGACCCTCTCCTACCTGGGCGCCGAACGGACCATGCCGAACTACAACGTAATGGGCATGGCCAAGGCCAGCCTGGAGGCCGGGGTCCGCTACCTGGCCGGCAGCCTGGGCGCGGAAGGCACCCGGGTCAATGCGGTTTCCGCAGGGCCGATCCGAACGCTCGCCGCCTCCGGGATCAAGAGTTTCCGCAAGATGCTGGCCGCCAACGAGCGGCAGACGCCGCTGCGGCGCAACGTCACCATCGAGGAAGTCGGCAATGCCGGCGCCTTCCTCTGTTCGGACCTGGCCAGCGGTATCAGTGGCGAGATCCTCTACGTCGATGGCGGCTTCAACACTACCGCCATGGGCCCGCTGGACGACGACTGATCACCCCGCCCATGAAAAATGGCCGCTTCGAGCGGCCATTTTTCATGGGAGGAATAAAGAAAAGGCCGCGTAAGCGGCCTTTTCTCTGCATCTCGGTCTCAGTATTTCTCGACTTCCGCCTTGTCCTGCAACTGACGGCGGAAGGCGGCGAAGTCTGCCTGTCCGCTGCGCGAAGCCAGGAAGCGGCGGTACATGGCCTTCTCGTCGTCGGAGATAGCCTCCTCCGGCTCGCTGACGCCATTCAGGCGGATCACCACGTAATCGCCATTGGCCAGGGTCACGCCAGAGAACGAAGGCTTGTCCTTGGCCTCCGGACGCTGCATGCGGAACACCGCCTGGAGCAGTTTCGGATCGACGCCTTCGTGGCCGCGGGAGGCCGCCTCGACCACTTTCCACGACTCACCCGCTGCGGAAGAGGTACGGCCTTCACGCAGCTCTGCGATCAGGGCCTCGCCACGCTTCTGCGCCTCCTCGGCGGCCTTTTCGGCGGCCAGGCGCTCGCGGATGTTCGCCGCGACCTGCTCCAGCGGTTGCTCCTTCGGCTTGTTGTGTTCCTTGACCCGCAGCACCACCACGGTGTCCGGATCCAGCTCGATGGCGCCACTGTTGGCGGCTTCTTCCAGCACCTCGGCGCTGAACGCGGTCTGCACGATCTGGCGGTTGGCAGCGATGCCGTCGCCCCCCGAACGTCCGAACGGCTGGCTGGTCTGGACCTTCAGGCCCATTTCCTGCGCCGGCTGGCTCAGGTCGGCGGCTTCGTAGGCGGAGCTTTCCAGGTCCTTGGTAGCCTCGACGAAGCGCTGCTCGACCATCTGTTTCTTCAGTTCGTCCTCGAGCTTCGGCTTGAGGCTTTCCAGGCTCGGTACTTCCGGCGCCTGCACGCCCAGCAGCTTGATCAGGTGGTAGCCGTACGGAGTCTTCACCGGGGCGGATACCTCACCTTGCTTCAGCGCATACAGCGCCTCCTCGAACGCGGGGTCGTACACGCCGCGACCGGCGTAGCCCAGGTCGCCGCCGGTGGCGGCCGAGCCGATATCCTGGGAGAACTCCTTGGCCAGCGCGGCGAAATCCTCGCCCTTGGCCAGGCGAGCCTTGATCTCGTCGATCTTCGCCTTGGCCTGCTCGTCGCCGACCTTGTCGTTCACCTCGATCAGGATGTGGGCGGCATCGCGCTGCTCGGAAAGGTTGGCGATTTCCTTCTGGTACAGCGCCTCGAGGTCTTCCTGCTTCACCTTGACCTGGTCGAAGAAGGAGGACTTCTTCAGCTCCACGTATTCGACGACCACCTGCTCGGGAGTCATGAACTCGCTCTTGTGGCCTTCGTAGAAGGCCTTCACCTCGTCGTCGCTCACGCTGCTCTTGGAGGCGTCGGCCTTGATCGCCAGGGTGGCGAAGTCGCGGGTCTGCTTCTCGAGGCGAGCGAAGGACTGCAATTCGTTGTCGGTGACGAAACCGGTGCCCGCCAGGCCGGCGCGAAGCTGGCCGATGAGCATTTCCTGGCCGAGCATCTGGCGGAACTGCATGCGGCTGTAGTTCATCTGGCGGATGACCTGGTCGAAGCGATCCGCGTTGAACTTGCCGTCGACCTGGAACTCGGGAGTTTGCAGGATCAACTGGTCCAGCGCCTGGTCGGAGAAGGCGAACTTGTCGTCCTTGGCGGCCTGGAGCAGCAGGGTACGCTCGATCAGCCCCTTCAGGGCCGCTTCCTTGAGCAGCTTGTCATCCAGCATGGATGGATCGAAATCCTTGCCCAGGCGTTGCAGCAGCTGGCGACGCTGCATGTCCACGGCCTGTTGGACTTCATTGAGACTGATATCGTCGCCGTTGACCTTGGCGGCCACGTTGGAGTGGTCGGTGGCCCGGATGATCGCGTCGAAGCCGGTCAGCGACAGGAGAACGATGATCACGCCAATGATGGTCTTGGCGATCCAGCCCTGGGAATTATCCCTGATGTTCTGCAGCATGCAGCCCCCAAAAACTGCCACGACCAGCCGTCTTGGGCGGCGCGGCGTGGGTAAGAGATGCGGATATAAGAAAGGCGCATCCGAGGATGCGCCTTCTCGTAACTGGCGGAGCGGACGGGACTCGAACCCGCGACCCCCGGCGTGACAGGCCGGTATTCTAACCGACTGAACTACCGCTCCGCAGCCAGGCCAGCCTTGGCCGACCTGGGTAGAACGAGTCCCAAAAGACGCTTAGTTGACAGCATCCTTCAGGGCTTTACCGGCTTTGAAGCCCGGGATCTTGGCAGCGGCGATCTTGATCGGCTTGCCAGTTTGCGGGTTGCGACCGGTGCGAGCAGCGCGCTCTTTGACAGCGAAGGTGCCGAAACCAACCAGCACGACGGAGTCACCAGCCTTCAGGGCGCCAGTGACGGACTCGATCACTGCGTCCAGTGCGCGACCGGCAACAGCTTTCGGGATATCAGCAGATGCGGCAATTGCATCGATCAGTTCCGACTTGTTCACTCTAAGTCCCCTTATTTCTGTTGAGTATGTTTCTATGTGTTAGGTGTAAGGAAATTCTGCGCTGGTAGGCCAACTGACTCAGCAAGTGCCGCTTTATAACAAGGGCCCAAAAACAGTGTCAAGAATACCTACCGACTAATGCGTGCTAATTCGCTCCTTGGAATCAGGCTCGCGTTTTTCATCCTTTGCAACCATCTCCGGAGCCGCATCGGGCAAGGGCTCCGGGGCGTATTGCAGCGCAATTTGCAGGACTTCGTCAATCCATTTAACCGGTTTAATAACCAGATCACTCTTAATATTGTCCGGAATTTCCTTCAGGTCGCGAACATTTTCCTCGGGAATGATCACCGTCTTGATCCCGCCGCGGTGCGCCGCCAAAAGTTTTTCTTTCAGCCCGCCGATCGCCAGCACCTGCCCACGCAGGGTGATCTCCCCGGTCATTGCCACGTCGGCGCGCACCGGGATCTGCGTGATCGCCGAAACCAGCGCCGTGCACATGCCGATGCCTGCGCTCGGGCCATCCTTCGGCGTAGCGCCTTCCGGAACGTGGATATGGATGTCGCGCTTCTCGTGGAAGTCCGCCGCGATTCCTAGGCTCTGGGCGCGGCTGCGCACCACGGTCAACGCCGCGGTGATCGATTCCGCCATCACGTCGCCCAGCGATCCGGTCTTGGTCAACTGGCCCTTGCCGGGTACCACGGCCGCCTCGATGGTAAGCAGCTCGCCGCCGACCTGGGTCCAGGCCAGCCCGGTCACCTGGCCGATCTGGTCCTGCTGTTCGGCGAGGCCATAACGGAACTTGCGCACGCCGAGGTAGTTCTCCAGCGTCTCGCTGGACACCACCGCCTGGATACGCTTGAGCTTGGCATGCTCCTTCACCGCCTTGCGGCAGACCTTGGCGATCTGCCGCTCGAGGCTGCGCACCCCGGCTTCGCGGGTGTAGTAGCGAATGATGTCGCGCAGGGCGCCTTCCTCGAAGGTCAGCTCGCCCTTCTTCAGGCCGTTGGCCTGGACCTGCTTCGGAATCAGGTACTTGGCGGCGATATTGACCTTCTCGTCCTCGGTGTAGCCCGGCAGGCGGATGACTTCCATCCGATCCAGCAGGGGCGCCGGGATGTTCATCGAGTTCGCGGTGCAGAGGAACATCACGTCGGACAGGTCGTAGTCGACTTCCAGGTAGTGATCGTTGAAGTTGTGGTTCTGCTCCGGGTCGAGCACCTCGAGCAGCGCCGAGGCGGGATCCCCGCGCATGTCGCTGCCCATCTTGTCGATTTCGTCGAGGAGGAACAGCGGGTTGCGCACGCCGACCTTGGTCATCTTCTGGATCAGGCGGCCCGGCATGGAGCCGATATAGGTACGACGGTGACCGCGGATCTCGGCCTCGTCACGCACGCCGCCGAGCGCCATGCGCACGAACTTGCGATTGGTGGCGCGAGCGATGGATTCGGCCAGGGAGGTCTTGCCCACGCCGGGCGGTCCCACCAGGCAAAGGACCGGGCCCTTGAGCTTCTTCACCCGCTTTTGCACGGCGAGATACTCGAGAATGCGCTCCTTGACCTCTTCCAGGCCATAATGGTCGGCATCGAGGATGTCTTCCGCCTTGGCGAGATCATGGCGCACCTTGCTCTCGGCCTTCCACGGCACGTTCAGCAGCCAGTCTATGTAGGAACGCACCACGGTGGCTTCCGCCGACATCGGCGACATCTGCTTGAGCTTGTTCAGCTCGGCAGTGGCCTTGGTGTGCGCCTCCTTGGTCAGGCCGGCAGCGTCGATGCGCTTCTTCAGCTCCTCGACTTCGTTGTGCCCTTCGTCGATATCGCCGAGTTCCTTCTGAATGGCCTTCATCTGCTCATTCAGGTAGTACTCGCGCTGGCTGCGCTCCATCTGCTTCTTGACCCGGCCGCGGATACGCTTTTCCACCTGCAGCAGGTCGATCTCGGCATCCAGCAGCGCCAGGACATGCTCGACCCGCGACGACAGGTCGGTGATCTCCAGGATGTCCTGCTTCTGCTCGATCTTCAGCGCCATGTGCGCGGCCATGGTATCGACCAGCCTGCTCGGCTCGTCGATGCTGTTCAGCGAGGAAAGCACCTCGGCGGGGACTTTCTTGCCCAACTGGACGTATTGCTCGAACTGGCTCAGCAGGCTGCGAGTGAAGACCTCGGCCTCGCGCTCGCCGACATTGGCGTCGTCGATGGCCTGGACCGCGGCACGAATGTGCCCTTCTTCCTCGATGAAGCGCTCGACCTGGCCGCGCTGCTCGCCTTCGACCAGCACCTTGACGGTGCCATCCGGCAGCTTGAGCAACTGCAGCACGGTAGCGACCGTACCCATGCGGTACAGGCCATCTTCGCCCGGATCATCGTCCGCGGGGTTTTTCTGCGCCAGCAGGAGGATTTGCTTGTCGCCGGTCATCGCTGCCTCCAGGGCCTCGATGGACTTTTCCCGACCGACGAACAACGGGATGACCATGTGCGGGTACACCACCACGTCACGTAGCGGCAGCAAGGGCAATTCGACGAGTGTTTTCATAATGTCGGCTCTACAGCGGCACTTGGCCACGAAACAGATAGGAAGACCTTTCAGCCTAAGATGGGGTTAGGCCCGGGAAAAAACAAGCGTGCCAGTCGGAAAAGAAAAGGGGCCCGAAGGCCCCTGCTCTTTCATGCCTCAGGCGCAGCCTTGGCTGGCTTTTCGCTGTTCTCGTAGATCATCAGGGGTTGCGACGAGCCATCGATGACACTCTCATCGATGACCACCTTGCTGACATCCTGCTGGGAGGGAATCTCGTACATGGTATCGAGAAGGATACCTTCGAGAATTGAACGCAAGCCACGTGCACCGGTCTTGCGTTCGAGCGCCTTGCGGGCAACCGCCTTGAGTGCGTCCGGACGGAATTCGAGATCGACGCCTTCCATTTCGAACAGCTTGGCGTACTGCTTGGTGAGAGCGTTCTTCGGCTCGGTCAGGATCTGCATGAGCGCAGCCTCGTCGAGCTCATCAAGAGTCGCGATCACCGGCAAACGCCCTACAAACTCGGGAATAAGACCGAACTTGACGAGATCTTCCGGTTCGACTTCCTTGAACGCCTCGCCGACCTTCTTGCCCATCTCCTGACTGCGCACTTCGGCATTGAAACCGATGCCGCCGCGCGCGGAACGGTTCTGGATGACCCGCTCCAGACCGGCGAAAGCGCCGCCGCAGATGAACAGGATGTTGCGCGTATCGACCTGCAGGAACTCCTGCTGCGGATGCTTGCGACCGCCCTGCGGCGGTACCGAGGCAACGGTACCCTCGATGAGCTTCAGCAGGGCCTGCTGCACACCCTCGCCGGAGACGTCGCGAGTGATGGAGGGGTTGTCCGATTTCCGGGAAATCTTGTCGATCTCGTCGATGTAGACGATGCCCATCTGGGCCTTCTCCACATCGTAATCGCACTTCTGCAAGAGTTTCTGGATGATGTTCTCGACATCCTCGCCCACGTAGCCCGCTTCCGTCAGCGTGGTCGCATCGGCGATGGTGAACGGCACGTTCAGCAGACGTGCGAGGGTCTCGGCCAGCAGGGTCTTGCCCGAGCCGGTTGGGCCGATCATCAGAATGTTGCTCTTGCCGAGCTCGATATCGTCCTTCTTGTCACGCTGGTTGAGGCGCTTGTAGTGGTTGTATACCGCTACCGCCAGAACCTTCTTGGCCCGCTCCTGCCCGATCACGTACTGATCGAGGATGGTGCGGATCTCTTTCGGCGCCGGAAGTTTGTGCCCACTACTTTCCGCCTGCGCTTCCTGCACCTCCTCGCGGATGATGTCATTGCACAGGTCGACACACTCGTCGCAGATAAAGACCGAGGGGCCGGCAATCAACTTGCGCACTTCGTGCTGGCTCTTGCCGCAGAAGGAGCAATACAGCAGCTTGCCGTTGTCCTCGCCGTTGCGGGTATCAGTCATTCGATCGATCCAATGGGTAGCTTCAAACACAAGATGAAGGCAATTGTGGGCATTTTCAAGCCCACGAGGCGGCCGAATGTCTCGACCGCCAGTATTGCGGAGCCTTAGACGGCCAGGTCGCGCTGGGTCATGACCTTGTCGATCAGGCCATACTTGACGGCTTCGTCACCGCTCATGAAGCGGTCACGATCGGTATCGCGGGCAATGACGTCCAGGGGCTGGCCGGTGTGGTGCGCCAGGATCTGGTTCAGACGCTCCTTGATGAAGAGGATTTCCTTGGCATGGATCTCGATATCCGAGGCCTGGCCCTGGAAACCGCCCAGCGGCTGGTGGATCATCATCCGCGAATGCGGCAGGCAGTAGCGCTTGCCGGCGGCACCGCCCGCAAGCAGCAGGGCACCCATGCTGCACGCCTGGCCGATACAGGTGGTCGAGACGTTGGGCTTGATGAACTGCATGGTGTCGTAGATGGACATCCCGGCAGTCACCGAACCACCCGGCGAGTTGATGTAGAGATGAATGTCCTTCTCGGGATTTTCAGCCTCCAGGAACAGCAACTGGGCAACCACCAGGTTGGCCATGTAGTCCTCGACCTGGCCGACCAGGAAGATGATCCGCTCCTTCAGCAGGCGCGAATAGATGTCGTAGGCGCGCTCGCCGCGGGCGGACTGCTCCACCACCATGGGCACCAGGCCACCGGCGGCCTGGATATCGGGAACGTGCGGAATAAAAGAGTTGCGAGACATGTCTTGCGATCACTCCCTAACAGATAGTGAAGCCTCAAAGACGCACAAGCCAGCACTAAGGCTGGCTTGTGGGATTCGAACGAGAGGAACGAATCAGGCCGCTTGCGGAGCTTCGGCCGGCTTGACCGCTTCTTCGTAGGATACCTGCTTATCGGTCACAGTGGCCTTTTGCAGGACAGTATCTACGACTTGTTCTTCCAGTACAACAGAACGGACTTCGTTCAGCTGGGGCTCGTTCTTGAAGTACCAGGCGACAACCTGCTCGGGCTCCTGGTAGGCCGAGGCCATTTCCTCGATCATTTCGCGAACGCGACCTTCGTCGGCCTTCAGCTCATGCTGCTTGACCACTTCGGCGACGATCAGGCCCAGCACCACACGGCGCTTGGCCTGCTCTTCGAACAGCTCGGCCGGCAGTTGGTCAGGCTTGATGTTGCCACCGAACTGCTGGACGGCCTGCACGCGCAGACGGTTCACTTCGTTGCCGATCAGGGCCTTGGGCACTTCGATCGGGTTGGCCTGCAGCAGACCTTCCATGACCTGGTTCTTGACCTTGGACTTGATCGCCTGGCGCAGCTCGCGCTCCATGTTCTTCTGCACTTCGGCGCGGAAGCCATCGAGACCGGTTTCCTTCACGCCGAACAGAGCGAAGAACTCTTCGTTCAGTTCCGGCAGCTTGGGCTCGGCTACGCTATTGACGGTAACGGTGAACTCGGCAGCCTTGTTGGCCAGGTCCAGGTTCTGGTAGTCCTCGGGGAAGGTCAGGTTGAGCACACGCTCTTCACCGGCCTTCGCCCCCACCAGCCCTTCTTCGAAGCCGGCGATCATGCGACCGGAGCCCAGTACCAGCAGGGTGCCTTTGGCGGAACCGCCGGCGAAGGCTTCGCCGTCGATCTTGCCGACGAAGTCGATGTTCAACTGGTCATCGTTCTGAGCGGCACGCTCGACCACTTCGAAACGGGTGTTCTGCTTGCGCAGGACGTCGAGCATATTGTCGACATCAGCATCGGAAACTTCGGCCTGCAGGCGCTCGACCTTGATGTCTTCCAGGCCGGAAACGGTAAATTCCGGGAAGACTTCGAAGGTTGCGATGTATTCCAGGTCCTTGCCTTTCTCGAAGGACTTGGGCTCTACCGACGGCGAACCGGCCGGATTCAGCTTCTGCTCGACCACGGCTTCGTAGAAGGTTTCCTGGATCAGATCGCCCATGGCTTCCTGGCGCGCGGAAGCTTCGTAGCGCTGACGAATGACACTCATCGGCACCTTGCCGGGGCGGAAACCTGGAATCTTGGCACGACGGGCGGTCTGCTGCAGACGCTTGTTGACTTCGGTCTCGATACGCTCGGCAGGCACACCAACGGTCATGCGGCGCTCAAGAGCGGAAGTGCTTTCAACAGAAACTTGCATGGATATTCCTCGTTGCACAGACGTAAGCCGGTCCTTCCGGCTCCCAGAATCAAGGGCATGCATTCTAGTAGAGGGAAAAGCAGAAGTCACCCCGCCAGGGTGCAGGCGGATCCCCGGGGTGTTTCCGGCCGCTTCCGCCGATCGCAGCCCGATCTCGAACGAGTCGCTGGAGCTTCGCCGGAAGCGGGCGCATATAATGCCAGCCGATTCCGCTCCGACCGATGAAACCCTATGGACTGCCCTACCCTCAGCAAGGTATTGCTCGTCGAAGACGACCAGAAGCTCGCCCGCCTGATCGCCAGTTTCCTTTCCCAGCATGGTTTCGAAGTGCGCCAGGTGCATCGCGGTGATGCCGCGTTCGCCGCCTTCCTCGACTTCAAGCCGCAAGTGGTGGTTCTCGACCTCATGCTCCCCGGACAGAATGGTCTGCAGGTGTGCCGGGAGATCCGCCGGGTCGCGAACCTGCCGATCCTCATACTCACCGCCCAGGAGGACGATCTCGATCACATCCTCGGCCTGGAGTCCGGCGCCGACGACTACGTGATCAAGCCGATCGAGCCACCGGTGCTGCTCGCCCGCCTGCGCGCCCTGATGCGCCGGCACGCGCCCCTTCCCGCCTCCCCGGAAAGCCTGACATTCGGCAAGCTGAACATCGACCGACGGCGGCGCGAAGCGGAACTCGAAGGCCTCGGCATCGAACTGACCACGATGGAGTTCGAGCTGCTCTGGCTGCTGGCCAGCCAGGCAGGGGAAATACTTTCCCGCGACGAGATCCTCAACCAGATCCGCGGCATCGGTTTCGACGGCCTGAACCGCAGCGTCGACGTCTGCATCAGCAAGCTGCGCAATAAACTGAAGGACAATCCGCGCGAGCCGGTCCGGATCAAGACCGTCTGGGGCAAGGGCTACCTGTTCAACCCGCTGGGCTGGGAGCTCTGAATGCTGCGCCTGTTCCTGCGCCTCTACCTGCTGCTGGCCCTGGGGTTCGCCGCCGCTATCTTCGTGGTCGACCATGTCATCGACGCGTTCTACGACAGCATCGTCGAGAACTATCACCGCGACGCCGTTCGCGGCCAGGCCTATTCGCTGGTGGAAAAGCTGGCCCCGCTGGACCAGGCCGGACGCCAGCGACAGCTCGAAGACTGGCGTCCCCACTACGGGCTCGAGCTGAGCCTGACGGATGCCAGGCAGGCGAAGCTGACGCAGGAAGAGCAGGCCCTCCTCGACAAGAACCTGCTGGTGGTACGCGAGGACTTCACGGAATTCATCAGCCGCATCGACGCGGGCCCGCAACTGCTCGACATCAAGCTGCCGCCGGAACCCTCGCTGCCCCCACTATTCACCGTGCTGGCCTACATCCTGCTCGGCGTGCTGGTCGGCATCGCCCTGCTGGTATGGGTCCGCCCGCACTGGCGCGACCTCGAGACCCTGCGCCTGGCCGCGCAACGCTTCGGCGACGGTGACCTGTCATCGCGCACGCGCATTTTCCGACGCTCCGACATCCGCACCCTGGCCCAGCACTTCAACCAGATGGCCGACCGCATCGAAAGCCTGATCAGCAACCAGCGTGAACTGACCAACGCGGTATCCCACGAATTGCGCACGCCGATCTCCCGCCTGTCCTTCGAACTCGAGCAATTGAACAAGCAGGTCGACGCCGAAGTACGCCACGACCTGATAGAGGACATGCGCGCCGATCTCGGCGAACTGGAGGAAATGGTCTCCGAACTGCTGACCTACGCCCGCCTGGAGCACGGCAACGTCGGGAGCCACCGGGAAATCGTCGACGCCGCGAGCTGGCTGGATAGCGTCGTCGCCGACGTCGCCCTGGAAGCCGAAGCCGCCGGAGTCACCTGCGAGATCAGCGCCTGCCAGGTCGAACAGATCCGCATCGAGCCTCGCTTCATGGCGCGCGCAGTGATCAACCTGCTGCGCAACGCCATTCGCCACGCACACTCGCGCGTCGAAATCGCCCTCCTCGATCAAGGCGACAGCTGTCAGATACGGGTCAACGACGACGGCCCCGGGATACCGGCGGACGCCCGGCAGAAGATCTTCGAACCCTTTTCGCGCCTGGACGACAGCCGCGATCGCAGCACCGGCGGCTTCGGCCTGGGCCTGGCGATCGTCCGCCGGGTCGCGCAATGGCACGGCGGCTATGCGGAAGCGCTGGAAACGCCGCAGGGAGGCGCCTCCTTCCGCCTGACCTGGGAGCGACCCCGTTGACAGCGGAGGCTTAACAATCTTTCACAGATTGCTGACAAAGCCGTAAGGACTGCCAGCCAGGCCCGCCCTAGCATGGGACACCTCGCCTTTCCGCCAGGTGTTCCATGTTTCGTGCAATGCATCTTTCCCTTCTCGGCTGCCTGCTCGGCACCAGCGGCTGCCACGGACTGCCGCCCGCCCCGCCAGCGCCGAGCGCCGCCGTGGGCAACTACGGCGAGGTCATCGACTATCTGCAACGCCACATCCGCCGGGAAATGGAAAGGCAGGACGTGCCCGGCCTGGCCCTGGCATTGGTCGACGACCAGCAACTGGTCTGGGCCCGCGGTTTCGGCTATGCCGACCGACAGCACAGGATCAACGCCAGCGAGCACACCGCATTCCACGCCGGCGACCTGTCCAAGCTACTGATCGCCAGCGCGACCCTGCAACTGGCCGAACGGGGCCAACTCTCTCTCGACGCTCCGCTCCAGGACACCTTGCGCGAGTTCTACGTACGCTCACGCTTCCATGCCGACCAGAGCGAGGCGGATCGCGCGATCACTTTCCGCCGGCTGCTCAGCCATCAGTCCGGCCTTCCTGGCGAACACCTGCCGCCCCTGTTCGGCGAACGCCCGAACTCACTCGGCCAACTGCCGGCGAAAGTATCCGGTGTCTGGCTGAGCAATCCGCCGGGAACCCAGGTCGCCCATTCCAACCTTGGCTACGAACTGGTCGGCGCGGCCATCGAGCGCAACACCGGAAAGCACTTCGAGCAGCACATGCGCGAGCACCTGCTGGACCCTTTGCAGATGACTCGCTCCAGCTTCGCCAGGAACGCCCTGCCCCAGGCGCAACGCGCCCACGGCTACAGCGGCGGCGGTCGCCCCGGCTCCGCCAGCGACCTCCCGGTCAACGATCTGTGGAGCAGCCCGGTCGACCTCAGCCGCTTCGTCCGCATGCTGTTCGCCAACGGGCGCCACAAGGAGCGCCAGCTTCTCAGGAAACACTCCGTCGAGGAGATGTTCCGCCAGCAGAACGCCGGCAATGCCCTGGACTTCGACTGCCAGGTGGGCCTGGCCTGGTTCCTCAGCCCGTGCGGCTCCGCGCCGCTGGAAGGGGGCATCCGTCACTATGAGTACGCCAGCGCCACCCCAGGATTCAGCGCCCACCTGGTTCTGCTGCCGGAACAGCGCCTCGCCGCCATTGTCATGAGCAACGCCGATGACCGCGGTTCGCTCACCGCCTCCCTGGCCCGGCAAGCGGCGTCGCTCATGCTGCAGGTCAGGCAGGGCGCTCGTCGCCCCGCCGTACAGCCCACCCCCGCGCGCGCCCCCGCACTGAAGGTGCCGAGCCCGGAGGACCGGCGACAGCTATACGGTCGTTACGCAACCCGCCAAGGCCAGGTTCGCCTGTACGAGCGCAGGGGTCGCCTGTACGCGGATTTCGGCGAACAACGCGTGGAATTGTTGCGCGACACCTCGGGCTGGCTGCAGATGAGAAAAAGACTGCTGGGGTTCTGGCCTGTCGGCGTGGACAGCGCCGGACAGTTGCAACTGGACGTGGTCAGCTACGGCCAACGCCGAATCCTGGTGTCCCGCCGCCACGACCAGACCGCCTACCTCGGCGAGCGCATCGAGCCGACATCCCTGCCCCAGGCCTGGACCGAAGCCGTCGGCACCTACCGCGTCGCCAGCACGGGCCGGCACAGCTACCTGAACGGCCTGAGCATCAGGATCGAAGACGGCTTCCTGCTGGTGCGCGGGCAAGCCGGAGGAACCCGCTCCGGCGAGTTCATCCTGCAACCCATCGACAGCGCACACGCCGTCCTGGCCGGCAGCGGCCAGGGCCTGGGAGACACCTTCAGTCGCGACTTCGACGGTCTGAACGCGCTCGGCTACCGCTTCGCCCAGCAAGGCACCAAGGCACGTCCCTGGCTGCAACGGAAGGAGTCCCCATGAGAAGCCCCTCCCTGTGCCTCGCCGGCACGCTCGCCAGCCTCTGCTCCGCCGCTGTCGCCGAAGAGTGGCATGACAGCATCGGCCCGAGCGCCCTGGTGGAATACCGTTTCTGAAACGCACCGAGAGAGAATACGAACATGTTCACCGCCTTCGCCTTCCGCGGCCGCCAACCTTATACCGTTCGCCGGAACACAGCCCAGGGCGCGACCTTGCGCCCGAAACTGGCGAACCGGCCGGATGCGCCGGTTTCAGCCGGGAAGTCCTGAACTGCGGAGCGTCTACGGCCTCATTGGCAACGGATCACGCCGCTGGCGATTTCGTCGTCGATGGAGCGCAGCGCATCGGCATCCTGGTGCATCTGCTCGATCACCTCGAGCAGGCGCTGCGCCAGCTTCGGATCGTTCGCCCGCTCGACGGCGCGCATGACCTCGACCGCAGCCGATTCATGATTGTTCGCCATCTGCTTGAGAGCCTTGCGCAAGCGCTGCTCGGTCCATTTCATCGACATGTCGCTTCACCCAGACTGCATATACGGACCCGCCAGGAACGACAGGCTCGCTTAAGAGCGCCGGACCCGGAACAAGTTCAACCTGCCGTCGCGCCCATGAGGGCGGATTGGGTACCGGAAAGGCAAGCGGAGAAGAGATCGTGAAGCGCAAACGAAAACGCCAGGCACAAGGCCTGGCGCTTCTAAATATGGGGTGGACGATGGGAATCGAACCCACGACACCAGGAGCCACAATCCTGTGCTCTACCAACTGAGCTACGCCCACCATATCGTGAATCGTGCCGGACGTTCCGGCTTCAACCGCAGCGGCCGGACAAGCCGAGCCTGAAGGTGGTGCGGACGGAGAGACTCGAACTCTCACGCCTTGCGGCGCTGGAACCTAAATCCAGTGTGTCTACCAATTCCACCACGTCCGCGGGACACTGCTTGGAAATGAAAACGCCAGGCCCCGGGCCTGGCGCTTCGGAATATGGGGTGGACGATGGGAATCGAACCCACGACACCAGGAGCCACAATCCTGTGCTCTACCAACTGAGCTACGCCCACCATATTACGACTTGCGGTAAAACATCGCCTGCTTCTTGCCGATTCGCCGAATGGCGCACCCGGCAGGACTCGAACCTGCGACCATCCGCTTAGAAGGCGGATGCTCTATCCAGCTGAGCTACGGGCGCTTTATTCATCTGCATTCAATGCTGAGCGCAAACTTTAAGCTCTGGCAATCACAAAGTCAGCAACCGACTTGCTTTACCTCTTACCCTGCGTCCGGCTGTGCTCGGCAAGCGGGGCGCATGTTATACAGGGGGCGAAAGGCCGTCAACGGGTTTTTTAAAAAAATTCAGCTATATAAAGGAGTTACGGCAAATCCGCGGGTCGCCTCCTTTGCCCCGGGCGGCGTCCATGCGAAAATGCGCGTCCTTTTTCCACCCGATTCGATGGTTACCCTTCCGACATGACCGCACAACTGATCGACGGCAAAGCGATCGCCGCCAACCTTCGCCAGCAGATAGCCCAACGCGTGACCGAGCGCCGCCAGCAAGGCCTGCGCGTTCCCGGCCTGGCGGTGATCCTGGTCGGCACCGATCCGGCCTCTCAGGTCTATGTGGCGCACAAGCGCAAGGACTGCGAGGAAGTCGGCTTTCTCTCCCAGGCCTACGATCTTCCCGCCGAAACCAGCCAGGACGACCTGCTGGCCCTGATCGACCGCCTGAACGACGATCCCGCCATCGACGGCATCCTGGTCCAGCTACCCCTGCCCGCCCACCTGGACGCCTCCCTGCTGCTGGAGCGCATCCACCCGGACAAGGACGTGGACGGTTTCCATCCCTACAACATCGGCCGCCTGGCCCAGCGCATGCCCCTCCTGCGCCCCTGCACCCCGAAAGGCATCATGACCCTGCTCGCCAGCACCGGCGCCGACCTGTACGGCATGGATGCGGTCGTGGTCGGCGCCTCGAACATCGTCGGCCGCCCCATGGCTCTGGAGTTGCTGCTGGGTGGCTGCACCGTCACCGTGACCCACCGCTTCACCCGCGACCTGGCCGACCATGTGTCGCGTGCCGACCTGGTGGTGGTCGCTGCCGGCAAGCCGGGACTGGTCAAGGGCGAGTGGATCAAGGAAGGCGCCATCGTCATCGACGTCGGCATCAACCGCCAGGCCGACGGCCGACTGGTCGGCGACGTGGAATACGAAGTGGCAGCGCAACGCGCCAGCTGGATCACCCCGGTGCCGGGCGGCGTCGGGCCGATGACCCGCGCCTGCCTGCTGGAAAATACCCTGCACGCCGCCGAACACCTGCACGACTGAGGTCGCCGGTAATGAAAAGCCCCGCGTTCGCGGGGCTTTTCATTTATCGCTGCGGGTTCAGTCGGCCAGGCGCCAGGTAGTGCCGCCCTTGCCATCCTCCAGCACGACGCCCATGGCGGTGAGCCGATCGCGAATCCGGTCGGACTCCGCCCAGTTCTTCGCCGCCCGCGCCTCCAGGCGCGCCTGGATCAGCGCCTCGACCTCGGCCGCATCGACCTTGCCCTCGGCGCCCGCCTGCAGGAAGGCTTCCGGCTCCAGTTGCAGCACCCCCAGCAGGCCAGCCAACTGCTTCAGGCGCGCGGCCAGCGCGGCCGCCGCCGACAGGTCGCTTTCGCGCAGACGATTGACCTCCCGCGCCAGCTCGAACAGCACCGAGCAGGCACCCGCGGTATTGAAGTCGTCGTCCATCGCCGCGGCGAAGCGCTCGACATACTCCGCCGCTTCCGCCGGCGCCGCCTCGGGCAGCCCCTTGAGCGCGTTGTAGAAACGGTCCAGGGCCGCCTTGGCCTCGCGCAGGTTCTCCTCCGAGTAGTTGATCGGACTGCGGTAATGGCTGGCGATCAGCAGGTAACGCACCACTTCGGGGTGATATTTCTCCAGCACTTCGCGGATGGTGAAGAAATTGCCCAGCGACTTGGACATCTTCTCGCCGTTGATGGTGATCATCCCGCAGTGCAGCCAGGACTTGGCGTAGGGCTTGCCGGTCGCGGCCTCGCTCTGGGCGATCTCGTTCTCGTGGTGAGGGAACTCCAGGTCGTTGCCACCGCCATGGATGTCGAAGGAATCGCCCAGGCAGCAGGTGGACATCACCGAGCATTCGATGTGCCAGCCCGGGCGCCCCTCGCCCCAGGGCGACGACCAGCTCGGCTCGCCCGGCTTGGCGCCCTTCCAGAGCACGAAATCGAGCGGATCCTCCTTCGCTTCGCCCGGCTCGATCCGCGCACCGATGCGCAGGTCCTCGACCCGCCGCCGCGACAACTTGCCGTAGCCAGCGAACTTGCCGACCCGGTAGTACACGTCACCGTTGCCCGGCGCGTAGGCATAGCCCTTGTCGATCAGGGTCTGGATCATCGCGTGCATGCCGGCGATGTGATCGGTGGCGCGCGGCTCCTGGTCCGGCTTGAGGATGTTCAGCCGGGCCTCGTCCTCGTGCATCGCCGCGATCATGCGCTCGGTCAGCACATCGAACGGCTCGCCGTTCTCGTTGGCGCGATTGATGATCTTGTCATCGATATCGGTGATGTTGCGCACGTACGTCAGGTCGTAGCCACGGTGGCGCAACCAGCGGGTGATCACGTCGAACGCCACCATGCTGCGGCCGTGGCCCAGATGGCAGTAGTCGTACACGGTCATGCCACACACGTACATGCGCACCTGGTTGCCGACCAGCGGCGTGAAGACTTCTTTGGTCTTGCTCAGCGTGTTGTAGATCTGCAGCACGGTCTTTCCTCAGCCCTGTCCCCAGGAGTCACGCAGGGTGACGGTACGGTTGAACACCGGCTTGCCCGGCCTGGAGTCCTTCAGGTCGGCGACGAAATAGCCTTCGCGCTCGAACTGGAAGCGATCCTCCGGGTTCGCCTGGCCCAGCGACGGCTCGGCGCGACAGCCGGTCAGTACCTGCAGGGAGTCGGCGTTGATGTTGTCGAGGAAGCTGCCGCCCTCTTCCGCCTTCTCCGGATTGGCCGAGCGGAACAGCCGATCGTACAGGCGCACTTCGCACTCGACGCTGCCCTCGGCCGGCACCCAGTGGATCACGCCCTTGACCTTGCGGCCTTCCGGGTTCTTGCCCAGGGTGTCCGGATCGTAGCTGCAGCGCAGTTCGACGATATTGCCGTCGGCATCCTTGATCGCTTCGTCGGCACGGATCACGTAGCTGCCGCGCAGACGCACCTCGCCACCGGGGATCAGGCGCTTGTAGCCGGCCGGCGGGACTTCCTCGAAGTCACCGGCATCGATGAACAGCTCGCGACCGAACGGCAGTACGCGCACTCCCATGTCTTCCTTCGGATGACGCGGCAACTCGAGGTTCTCCACCTGCCCTTCGGGGTAGTTGGTGATCACCACCTTGAGCGGTTTCAGCACGCACATGGCACGCGGCGCGGTGGCGTCCAGGTGGTCGCGGATGCTGAACTCGAGCATGCCGATGTCGACCACGCCGCTGGCACGGTTCACCCCGATCATCTCGCAGAAGTTGCGGATCGACTCCGGGGTGTAGCCGCGGCGGCGATAGCCGGACAGGGTCGACATGCGCGGATCGTCCCAGCCGCTGACATGGCCTTCGTCGACCAGTTGCTTGAGCTTGCGCTTGCTGGTCACGGTGTAGTTCAGGTTGAGCCGGGAGAATTCGTACTGGCGCGGTTGCGCAGGTACCGGCAGGTTGGCCAGGAACCACTCGTAGAGCGGACGATGGTCTTCGAATTCCAGGGTGCAGATCGAATGGGTGATGCCCTCGATGGCGTCCGACTGACCGTGGGTGAAGTCGTAGCTCGGGTAGATGCACCACTTGTCGCCGGTCTGGTGGTGATGCGCATGGCGGATGCGGTACAGGATCGGATCGCGCAGGTTCATGTTCGGCGAACCCATGTCGATCTTCGCCCGCAGCGAACGGGCGCCGTCGGGGAACTCACCGGCCTTCATGCGGGCGAACAGGTCGAGGTTCTCCTCCACCGAACGGTCACGGTAAGGGCTGTTGCGGCCCGGCTCGGTGAGGGTGCCGCGGTATTCGCGCATTTCCTCGGGACCGAGGTCGCAGACGAACGCCTTGCCGGCCTTGATCAGCTCGATGGCCCAGGCATGCAACTGGTCGAAATAGTTGGAGGCATAGCAGACCTCGCCGGACCACTGGAAGCCCAGCCACTTGATGTCGGCCTCGATGGCATCGATGTACTCCTGGTCTTCCTTGGCCGGGTTGGTGTCATCGAAGCGCAGATGGCAATCGCCAGCGAATTCCTGGGCCAGGCCGAAGTTCAGGCAGATCGACTTGGCGTGGCCGATGTGCAGGTAACCGTTGGGCTCCGGGGGGAAACGGGTGACGATCTTCGCGTGCTTGCCGGCATCCAGGTCGGCTTGAACGATCTGGCGCAGGAAGTTCGGGGCGGCGGTGGTCTCTGGCTTGCTCATGGGATCCTTGGTCATGCTCTCGCCCGACCAGGGTAGGCCGGGCAAATCAAAGCGCTTATCATAGCCGAAGCTGTCAACCCCCTGACAGGCCTTCGATTTTCACGACAAAGCGGATTACCCACATGATCAAGCTGCATACCAACCATGGCGTCATCACCCTGAAGCTCGATGAAGAGAAAGCCCCGGAAACCGCGGCGAACTTCAAGGAGTACGTGAAAAGCGGCCACTACGACAACACCGTCTTCCACCGCGTGATCAACAACTTCATGATCCAGGGCGGCGGTTTCGAGCCGGGCATGAAGCAGAAGCCCACTCGCGCACCGATCAAGAACGAAGCCAACAACGGCCTGACCAACAAGGTCGGCAGCATCGCCATGGCTCGTACCATGGACCCGCATTCGGCCAGCGCGCAGTTCTTCATCAACGTCGCCGACAACGATTTCCTCAACCATACCGCCCCCACCACCCAGGGCTGGGGCTATGCCGTCTTCGGCGAAGTGGTCGAGGGCATGGACGTGGTCAACAAGATCAAGGGCGTGGCCACCACCATGCGCAGCGGCCACCAGGACGTGCCGGCCGAGGACGTGATCATCGAGAAGGCCGAAATCGTCGAAGAATGAAGCGATGAGCGTCCTGTTCATCTCGGACCTGCATCTCGAAGCGGAACGCCCGGACATCACCCGGGCGTTTCTGTCTTTCCTCGATGAGCGCGCCCGCCGGGCCGAGGCCCTGTACATCCTCGGCGACTTCTTCGAAGCCTGGATCGGCGACGACGGCATGGACGCCTTCCAGCGCTCCATCGCCCAGTCCCTGCGCCAGGTGGCCGACGGCGGTACGCGCATCTACCTGATGCACGGCAATCGCGACTTCCTCATTGGCAAGGCGTTCTGCCGCGAGGCCGGATGCACGCTGCTGCCCGACCCGAGCGTGATCGACCTGTACGGCGAGCCGGTATTGCTGATGCACGGGGACAGCCTGTGCACCCGAGACGAGGCCTACATGCGCCTGCGCCGCTGGCTGCGCAACCCGCTCACGCTCTGGGTACTGCGCCACCTGCCACTGGCCACCCGGCACAAGCTGGCACGCAAGCTGCGCAAGGAAAGCCGCGCGCAGACCCGCATGAAAGCCGTCGACATCATCGATGTCACGCCCGAAGAAGTGCCCCGGGTCATGCGCGGGCATGGCGTGCGTACCCTGATCCACGGCCACACTCATCGGCCGGCCGAACACCCGCTGGACATCGACGGCCAGCCCGCCCGGCGCATCGTGCTCGGCGACTGGGACCGCCAGGGCTGGGCCCTGGAGATCGACGCCAACGGCCATCGCCAGGCGCCCTTCCCGCTCTGACCCACCCCAGGCCCGCCATGCGGGCCTTTCAGCGAAGCATTATGCGATTCGCATTTTTTCCGCTGTCCATCTTGACGTCGCGGGCCACCTTTCAGCAGGATCGCGCTCCCCCACCCCGCATCAAGGAATGATCGTGATCATCTCGAAGGGAAACCTGATCAAGTTCGTCGCCGCCCCCCTCGGCATGCTCGCCCTCGGCTTCGGCCTGTTCAACGGCGTGTTCTTCTATAACGAAGCCGGCTTCATGACCCACGTAAGGACCATCTTCGGCGACGAGAAGATCGTCGATGACGTCGGCTACGCGACCAAGTGGTTCGGTCGCGCCACCACCTGGAAGAAGGCCATCAGCGTGCAGTCCGTGCTGGTCATGGACGATAACGACACCAATCCGGACAACGACGGCCTCGGCGCCACCATCGAGGCTTTCCCGATCGTGTTCCTCGGCAACGTCGACGCCAAGGTCGAATCTTCCGCGCGCTTTCGCCTGCCCGGCGGCGAGCCGTTCCTGAAGATGGCCCAGGAATACCGCAACCCGGACAATTTCATCCGCACCGCACTGGTGCCGGCGATCAAGGAAACCCTCCAGGCCACCGCTTCGCTGATGAGCGCCGACGACTACTACGCCGGAGCCCGCAGCGAATTCGCCGCCGAGTTCGAGAACCAGCTCAACGACGGCCTGTACCTGATCAAGCGCAAGGAAGTCCGCGGGCCGCGCGGCGCCATTCCGCACCAGACCGCGATCCTCCAGGCCGGCACCGAGCAGGGAGCGTTCGGCGACAACAACGCCAGCCAGTTCGTCACCGAGAAGGTCACCGATGCCAAGGGCATCCCGGTACGCAAGCAACAGCAGTTCCGCAAGTTCGGCGTCGAGGTGGTGGAAGCGCGGATCACCAACGTCGATCCCAACCCGCAGTACAAGCAGCGCATGGTCAAGGTCCAGCAGGCGCTCGCCGAGCTGGCGGTGGCGCGGCAGAACCGCCTGAAGGAAGAAGAGGAAAAGCTGCTGGTCACCGCCCGCGGCGAGAAGGAAGTCGAGGCCAAGCGCCAGGAAACCCTGCGCGACCAGATCGAACGCACCACCCAGGCGGAAACCGACAAGCAATTGGCGGTGATCAACGCCGAGCGCGAGAAGCAGCGCGCCGAGATCGAGAAGCAGACCGCCGAACTGCTGCGCGACAAGGCCACGGTGACCGCCCAGGCCACCAAGATCACCGCCGACGCCGAGGCTTACGCCCGCGAAGCGGTGATCAAGGCGGACGGCGCGTTGCAGCCGAAGCTCGACGCGCTGATCGCGATCAACAAGGTCTGGGCCGAAGCCGCCGCCCAGGCCCCCGTCCCCAGCGTAATGATGGGTGCCGGCGCCAACGGCGCGGCGAGCCGCCAGGACGAGATCGGCCAGCTGATGGGCGTTCTGGCGACCAAGGCCGCCCGCGACCTGGCCCTCGACCTCAAGGTCAAGGACTGATCCAGGCAGCAAAAAAAGCGCCCCGCGGGGCGCTTTCTTGTTTCCGGCTCAGGCCACCAGGTCCACCGGGAGGCCGCTATGGAAGCGGAATTCGTTGTCCGGACTGCTGATCAGCTCGGCCTCCTTGGCCCGCACCACCTCGATCGTCCGCTCCACGTCGGCCTCGTCGCCGTACTGGTAGGCCAGCTTCAGGTAGTCCTGGAAATGCCGCGACTCGGACTTCAGCAAACCGCCGTAGAATTTCGCCAGCTCCGCGTCCAGGTGCGGCACCAGGGCGGCGAAGCGCTCGCAGGAACGCGCCTCGATGAAGGCGCCGACCACCAGCGTATCGGTCAGCCGCTGCGGCTCCTGCTTGCGCACCAGGTCGCGCAGCGCCGAGGCGTAGCGGGAGGCGCTGACATTGACCACCGGGATACCGCGTTTCTTCAGGATCGCCAGCACCTGCTCGAAGTGGCGCAGCTCCTCGCGCGCCAGGCGGCTCATCTTGTTCACCAGGTCCAGGCGGCCGGAGTACTTGCCGATCAGTTGCATCGCCGTCGCCGCGGCCTTCATCTCGCAGGCCTTGTGGTCCAGCAGCATGACGTCCTGGCGCTCCAGGGCCGCCTCGACCCAGGCGGCGGGAGTGGAACAGGCAAGGAATTGGTCGATCTCGGGCAACATGGTGCAGGTCACTCATTCTGGAAAGGGCCTGCCATGACGCTGGTCGGGGCAGGAAAGGCGGAGCATTATACGGAAGCTGCGGCGGTCGGGCAGGCCGACCCGTTTGATATGCATCAAGAGCAGCGGCTGGATTGCGTCTAGAGTTGTTTCAGCGATAACCACAAGCACTCAGGGAGACGATCATGCAAGCCATTCGCAGCATCCTCGTGGTGATTGAACCGGACCAGCTGGAAGGTCTCGCCCTGAAACGGGCACAACTGATCGCCGGCGTGACCCAGTCGCACCTGCACCTGCTGGTCTGCGAGAAGCGCCGCGACCACAGCGCCGCTCTCAACGACCTGGCCCAGGAGCTGCGCGAGGAAGGCTACAGCGTCTCGACCAACCAGGCCTGGAAGGACTCCCTGCACCAGACCATCATCGCCGAGCAACAGGCCGAAGGCTGCGGGCTGATCATCAAGCAGCACTTTCCCGACAACCCGCTGAAAAAGGCCATCCTCACCCCGGACGACTGGAAGCTGCTGCGCTTCGCGCCCTGTCCGGTACTGATGACCAAGACCGCCCGGCCCTGGACGGGCGGAAAGATCCTCGCCGCGGTCGACGTCGGCAACAACGACGGCGAGCACCGCTCCCTGCACGCCGGGATCATCAGCCATGCCTACGACATCGCCGGCCTGGCCAAGGCCACGCTGCACGTGATCAGCGCCCACCCCTCGCCGATGCTCTCCTCCGCCGACCCGACCTTCCAGCTCAGCGAAACCATCGAGGCCCGCTATCGCGAGGCCTGCCGCACCTTCCAGGCCGAGTACGGTTTCAGCGACGAACAATTGCACATCGAGGAAGGTCCGGCCGACGTGCTGATCCCGCGCACCGCGCAGAAGCTCGACGCGGTGGTCACCGTGATCGGCACCGTGGCGCGCACCGGGTTGTCCGGCGCGCTGATCGGCAATACCGCGGAAGTGGTGCTGGATACCCTGGAAAGCGACGTGCTGGTGTTGAAGCCGGACGACATCATCGCCCACCTGGAGGAGCTGGCCAGCAAGGAGTGACCGCTGGTCGGACGAAAACGCCGCCCAAGGGCGGCTTTTTCGCTGGAGACACCGCCTATCTGTCGATCGCCTGCAGGAACGAGGGCGCGATGTAGCGCTGGTAATGCGCTTCCGACAGCAGGAAGAATTCCCGGTCGATGGCATCGCGCAGGTCCGGCAGGCTCCAGTCGCGGAATTCCGGCAGCAGTGCCACGCCGTAGGCTTCGATCTGGTTGATCAGCCGGGAACCGCGGGCGATCAACTGGTAGGCCCAGCAATAGGGAGACTGCTCGGGGACGAAACGGATCTGCCGCTGCTCCAGTTGCAGGCGCAGGCGCGCGGCGTCGAAGACTTCCAGCTTGGCGGCCATCACCTGGGCCAGCAACTGCTCAAGGCGACTCCAGACAGCCCGCTTTTCCTCGGCGTCGTAGAGGTTCCAGTTGACCACCTCATGGTGGAAACGCTTGCAGCCACGGCATACCAGGTCGCCGTATACCGTGGAGCAAAGCCCTACGCAGGGGGTTTTGATTCTTTGCGAAGACATGGCCGGGACAACGAAAACAAAGCGGCATCTTAGCCCTTTGTCTAATCAAGTTCACCCCGTGGTTCCTAGGGTTTCCGACTTAACTTTGCGTCGAGTTTCCAGTAACATTGGCCCGCCTTTTTAGGCGCCAATGTCCGTTAGAAGCTGTTTTCAAAGCGTCACGAGCACAGTTTCCGGCAGGTACGCTGGCGACGGCGCCTCCCTCAAGCGTCTCGCCAGCCCCACCCCAGCCCGCCGGCGTAAAACTTTGAAAACAGCTTCTGTCTGGAACCTGCCGATGCCCTCGTAGGTTGGTGGATTACCGTCCACCTGGGCCTGACGAGCGGATCTGCGTCGGTTCCTGGATACGTGTCCCCCGGGACCACTGATGAGGGAAATACTGTGCTTGAAGCCTACCGCAAACACGTAGAAGAGCGTGCCGCCCAGGGTGTCGTGCCCCAACCGCTGAACGCCGAACAGACCGCAGGCCTGGTCGAGCTGCTGAAGAACCCGCCGGCCGGCGAAGAAGAATTCCTCCTTGACCTGATCACCAACCGCGTACCGCCGGGCGTCGACGAAGCCGCCTACGTCAAGGCCGGTTTCCTTTCCGCCATCGTCAAGGGCGAAGCCACCTCCCCCCTTATCGACAAGCAACGTGCCGCCGAGCTGCTGGGCACCATGCAGGGCGGCTACAACATCGCCACCTTGGTCGAGCTGCTGGACGACGCCGAACTGGCCAACACCGCCGCCGAACAGCTGAAGCACACCCTGCTGATGTTCGACGCCTTCCACGACGTCGCCGAGCGCGCCAAGAAGGGCAATGCCGCGGCCAAGTCCGTGCTGCAATCCTGGGCCGATGGCGAGTGGTTCAAGGCCAAGCCGGAAGTCCCGGAAAAGCTGACTCTCACCGTATTCAAGGTCCCCGGCGAAACCAACACCGACGACCTCTCCCCGGCCCCGACGCCTGGTCGCGCCCGGACATCCCGCTGCACGCCCTGGCCATGCTGAAGATGGCCCGCGACGGCATCGAGCCGGTCCAGCCGGGTTCGGTCGGTCCGCTGAAGCAGATCGAAGCGGTCAAGGCCAAGGGCTTCCCGGTCGCCTACGTCGGCGACGTGGTCGGCACCGGTTCCTCGCGCAAATCCGCCACCAACTCGGTGCTGTGGTTCTTCGGCGACGACATTCCGTTCGTGCCGAACAAGCGTGCCGGCGGCTTCTGCTTCGGCACCAAGATCGCACCGATCTTCTACAACACCATGGAAGATGCCGGCGCCCTGCCGATCGAGTTCGACTGCACCAACCTGGCCATGGGCGACGTCATCGACGTATACCCCTATGAAGGCAAGGTCGTTCGCCACGACAGCGGCGAAGTGGTCACCACCTTCGAGCTGAAGACCCCGGTCCTGCTCGACGAAGTCCGCGCCGGCGGCCGTATCCCGCTGATCGTCGGCCGTGGCCTGACCGAGAAGGCCCGCGCCGAGCTGGGCCTGGGCGCCTCCGACCTGTTCCGCAAGCCGGAAGCACCGGCCGATAGCGGCAAGGGCTTCACCCTGGCGCAGAAAATGGTCGGCCGCGCCTGCGGTCTGCCGGAAGGCCAGGGCGTGCGCCCGGGCACCTACTGCGAACCGAAGATGACCACCGTCGGTTCCCAGGACACCACCGGCCCGATGACCCGCGACGAACTGAAGGACCTCGCCTGCCTCGGCTTCTCCGCCGACCTGGTGATGCAGTCCTTCTGCCACACCGCGGCCTATCCGAAGCCGATCGACGTCAAGACCCACCACACCCTGCCCGACTTCATCATGACCCGTGGCGGCGTGTCGCTGCGTCCGGGCGACGGCATCATCCACAGCTGGCTGAACCGCATGCTGCTGCCCGATACCGTTGGTACCGGCGGCGACTCGCACACCCGCTTCCCGATCGGCATCTCGTTCCCGGCCGGCTCCGGCCTGGTGGCCTTCGCCGCCGCCACCGGCGTGATGCCGCTGGACATGCCGGAGTCGGTGCTGGTGCGCTTCAAGGGCAAGCTGCAACCGGGCATCACCCTGCGTGACCTGGTCCATGCGATCCCTTACTACGCGATCCAGCAGGGCCTGCTGACCGTCGAGAAGAAAGGCAAGAAGAACATCTTCTCCGGCCGCATCCTCGAGATCGAAGGCCTCAACGACCTGACCGTGGAGCAGGCCTTCGAGCTGTCCGACGCCTCGGCCGAGCGTTCCGCCGCCGGCTGCACCATCAAGCTGCCGGAACAGGCGATCGCCGAGTACCTGAAGTCCAACATCACCCTGCTGCGCTGGATGATCGGCGAAGGCTACGGCGACCCGCGCACCCTGGAGCGTCGCGCCCAGGCGATGGAAGCCTGGCTGGCCAAGCCGGAGCTGCTGAAAGCCGACAAGGACGCCGAGTACGCCGCGGTGATCGAGATCGACCTGGCCGACGTCAAGGAGCCGGTGCTCTGCGCGCCGAACGATCCGGACGACGCGCGTCTGCTGTCGAGCGTACAGGGCCGCAAGATCGATGAAGTGTTCATCGGCTCCTGCATGACCAACATCGGTCACTTCCGCGCCGCCGGCAAGCTGCTGGACAAGGTCAAGGGCGGTATCCCGACCCGTCTGTGGCTGGCTCCGCCGACCAAGATGGACGCCCACCAGCTGACCGAGGAAGGCTACTACGGCATCTACGGCAAGGCTGGCGCGCGCATGGAAATGCCGGGCTGCTCGCTGTGCATGGGCAACCAGGCTCGCGTCCAGACCGGTTCCACCGTGGTCTCCACTTCGACCCGTAACTTCCCGAACCGTCTGGGCGATGCCACCGATGTGTTCCTGGCATCGGCCGAGCTGGCGGCGGTCTCCTCGATCCTCGGCAAACTGCCGACCGTGGAGGAGTACATGGCCTACGCGAAGGACATCGACAGCATGGCTGCCGACGTCTACCGCTACCTCAGCTTCGACCAGATCGCCGAGTTCCGCGAAGCGGCTGCGAACGCCAAGATCCCGGTCGTCCAGGCCTGATCCAGCGACGCGTCGAACAAGCCCCGCCCCGTGCGGGGCTTTTTCTTGCCCGGCGAAAACCCCCGCGCCGCCTGGCATAGCGCTTGCTGTGGCAGCTATGGAAAAGCGCGCCGACGACGGCGCCGGCGCACTGGAAAACGGGACGGCCCGCGCCGCCCTCCCGCACTCGAGGTGGTGATGACAGACAGAGCGATACGCAGCCAGGCCTGGGCCGGCGGTTCCGACGCACCGGAAAAGAGCGCCCTGGACATCGGTTTCATGGCGCTGACCGATTCGGCCTCGCTGATCGTGGCCGCCACCCAGGGCTTCGCCCAGCCCTACGGCCTCACGCTCAATCTCAGGCGCCAACCGTCCTGGGCCGCCTTGCGCGACAAGCTGCTCAGCGGCGAGCTGGATGCCGCGCAGTGCCTGTACGGGCTGGTCTACGGCGTCCAGCTCGGCCTCGGCGGCAGCGCGGCAAGCGAGATGGCGGTGCTCATGGGACTGTGCCAGAACGGCCAGGCGATCAATCTTTCCGAACCGCTGAAGCAGGCTGGCGTGACCAGTGCGGAGGCACTGCTCCGGCATCGGCGCCAGAATGGTGCACGCCTGACCCTGGCGCAGACCTTTCCCACCGGTACCCACGCGCTCTGGCTGAACTACTGGCTGGCGAGCATCGGTCTGCATCCGCTGCACGACGTGCACAGCGTGGTGGTTCCACCGGCGCAGATGGTCGGCCATCTCCAGGCCGGGCGCATCGACGGGTTCTGCGCCGGCGGTCCCTGGGGCGCCCTGGCCGTGGACCAGGGCCAGGGCTTCACCATCGCCACCAGCCAGGCGATCTGGCCGGACCACCCGGAAAAGGTCCTCGGCACTACCCGCGCCTTCGTCGACGCCTACCCGAACACCGCCCGCGCGCTGGTCATGGCGGTCCTCGACGCCAGCCGCTTCATCGAACAGAACGCCGAGAACCGCCTGGGCACCGCGCAACTGATCAGCGGCCGCGACTATGTCGACGCTCCGCTCGGCGCGATCCAGCCGCGCTTCTTCGGCCGCTACCAGGACGGCCTCGGCAACGCCTGGCAGGACCCGCATCCGCTGCGTTTCTATGCCGACGGCGAAGTCAACCGGCCCTGGCTCTCGGATGGCATGTGGTTCATGACCCAATTCCGCCGCTGGGGCCTGCTGCGCGAAGACCCGGACTACCTGGGCATCGCCCGCAGGGTCCAGCAGACCGCGCTGTACCGCGATGCCGCGACGGCCCTTGGCCTGTGCCTGGACGGCGCCGACATGCGCCGCTCGACACTGATCGACGGGCGCACCTGGGACGGCAGCGACCCCGCCGGCTACGCCCGCAGCTTCCCGATCCACGCCCTGGCCGAAACCGGCCAGGGCATCGACCTCTGACCCTGGTGCGCCCGCCATGCTGCGTATCCTGCTGATCGACGACACGCCGAAGAAAGTCGGACGCCTCAGGGCCGCCCTGCTCGAGAGCGGTTTCGAAGTGGTGGACGAGTCGGGGTTGACCATCGACCTGCCGGCGCGCGTCGAAGCGCTGCGTCCCGACGTGATCCTGATCGACACGGAGTCTCCCGGCCGCGACGTGATGGAGCAGGTCTGCCTGGTCAGCCGCGACCAGCCGCGCCCGATCGTGATGTTCACCGACGAGCACGATCCGGGAGTGATGCGCCGCGCCATCCAGTCCGGGGTCAGCGCCTACATCGTCGAAGGCATCCAGGCCAGCCGCCTGCAACCGATCCTCGACGTCGCCATGGCGCGCTTCGAGAGCGACCAGGCGCTGCGCGCTCAACTGCAGGCGCGCGAGGCGCAGCTGGCCGAGCGCAAGCGCATCGAGCTGGCCAAGGGCCTGCTGATGAAGATGAAGCATTGCGGCGAGGAGGAGGCCTACACGCTGATGCGACGCCAGGCCATGAGCCGCCAGCAGAAGCTGATCCAGGTCGCCGAGCAGATCATCGCCATGCACGACATGCTCGGCGGCTGAATCCGGCTGGGCAGCTGGCGATCATATCGCCAGCCACCCTGCTGGCCCCCGGCGCAGAGCGGCGCGGCTATGCTCGTGCGCCCGGAACGGCCCTATCCGTTCTGGGAGCTACCCCCTCGCCACCCTCGACTAGCATGACCAGGGAGGCCCGCAGTGGACGCCCAGGGCTAGGAGCCGCAGGCGTCCGCCCGAACCGCACCGCCGACTCAGCGGTCAGGAGATGCTCAGCATGATCGATCTCAGCACCTGGAACCTTACCATTCCCACCGAACCCACCCCGCAGGTGATCACCACCCAGCAACTCAACAACGGCTACCAGAGCCGGTACTTCCAGCAAGGCAACGATGGCGGCCTGGTCTTCTGGGTGCCCATCGACGGCTCGCACACCGAGGACAGCACCTATCCTCGCACCGAACTGCGCGAAACCCAGGCCGACGGCAGCCTCGACAACTGGTACTACTGGCAGGCCGACAACGAACTGCGGGTGACCATGAGCGTCGAGAAGGTCCCCTCGAAGAACAAGGTGATCATCGGCCAGATCCACAGCAAGTCGCCACAGACCGACGACGGCGAACCTCTGGTGAAGCTGCAGTACTACTACAAGCCCGAGGAAGGCCTCGGCCGGGTCGAGGCGCTGGTACGCAACCACCCGGACGATTCCTATAGCCGCAACGTGTCGATCCTCGAGCAGGTACGCCTGGGCGAGCGTTTCAACTACAGCCTGCGCGTCACCTCCAGCGGCGAGTTGGCGGTGCGCGCACGCAGCCAGGACGGCGAAGAGGACGCTTACTACCAGACCCTCGGCAGCGCCTGGAACGACCAGTTGCTCTATTTCAAGGCCGGCGCCTACGTGAACGACAACGCCGGCGACAGCGGCGAAGGCAGCCGCGTGACCATCTACCACCTGAACACCGCCCATCGCTGAAGCGCCGACGGCGCACGGACGCGCCGCCCCAGCCCTGTGCAAGCCCCCGACGCCTGCCACCGCGGCGTGCACGCCGACGCCATGGTTGTCCCTGCAACCGCTCTACGCCGCGCTTTCGACAACTTGGCAAAGAGCTTGCTACGTCCTGCCTGACGGTAGCCAACGGCGGTTACCCATCCCCGACAAAGACGTCGCGCGGCCTCTCCTTCCCGGCAGAGGCCCGTGGCGTCTTCGTCGTTTCGCCCCAGCGTCGGGGCGGGTGGGTGGTCCGCTGTCGGACGCTCACCTTGTAGCGATGCAACTTCCGCCGGGCGGCCGTTCCGCCCCGATTCCGCTGGATACGAGGTGTTCGATGAACAACAGCTTCTGGAAGGCCGGCCATGCGCCGACCCTGTTCGCGGCGTTTCTCTATTTCGACCTGAGCTTCATGGTCTGGTACGTGCTCGGCCCGCTGGGGGTGCAGATTGCCGGCGACCTGCAACTGAGCACCCAACAGCGCGCGATGATGGTCGCCACGCCGATCCTCGCCGGCGCCGTACTGCGCTTCCTGCTCGGCCTGCTGGCCGATCGCTGGTCGCCGAAGAGCGCCGGCATCCTCGCCCAGGTCATCGTCATCGCCGCCCTGGCGGCCGCCTGGCTGCTGGGCGTGAACAGCTATGCGCAGGCACTGCTGCTGGGGTTGTTCCTCGGCTTCGCCGGGGCATCCTTCGCCGTGGCCCTGCCGCTCGCATCGCAATGGTACCCGCCGCAACACCAGGGCAAGGCCATGGGCATCGCCGGCGCGGGCAACTCCGGCACCGTGCTCGCCGCCCTCTTCGCCCCCGGCCTGGCCGCCGCGTTCGGCTGGAACAATGTGTTCGGCTTCGCCCTGCTGCCGCTCGTCCTGACCCTCCTGGTGTTCGCCATGGTCGCGCGCAACGCCCCGCAGCGGCCGGCGCCCAAGGCCATGGGCGATTACCTGAAAGCCCTCGGCGACCGCGACAGCTGGTGGTTCATGTTCTTCTACAGCGTCACCTTCGGCGGCTTCCTCGGCCTGGCCAGCACCCTGCCCGGCTATTTCCACGACCAGTACGGCCTGAACCCGGTGACCGCCGGCTACTACACCGCCGCCTGCGTCTTCGCCGGCAGCCTGATGCGCCCGCTCGGTGGCGCCCTCGCCGATCGCATCGGCGGCATCCGCAGCCTGCTGATGGTATACACCCTGGCCGCCATCTGCATCGCCGCGGTCGGTTTCCACTTGCCCAGCGCGATGGCCGCCCTCGGCCTGTTCGTGGTCGCCATGCTCAGTCTCGGTGCCGGCAATGGCGCGGTGTTCCAGTTGGTACCGCAGCGCTTCCACAAGGAAATCGGCGTGATGACCGGGCTGATCGGCATGGCCGGCGGCATCGGCGGCTTCTGCCTGACTGCCGGCCTCGGCGCGATCAAGCAAAGCACCGGCGACTACCAGCTCGGCCTGTGGCTGTTCGCCAGTCTCGGCGTGCTGGCCTGGTTCGGCCTCCACGGGGTGAAGCGGCGCTGGCGCACCACCTGGGGCTCGGCCGCGGTCACCGCCGCGCGGGTCTGAGCGTGGGGCTGCGACTGAGCATCGGCGAGGCCAGCGCCTGCGGGCCTCGCACGGAAAACCAGGACGCGCTGCGGGTGGTCACCCCGGCGCCGGCCCTGGCCGCCAGCAAGGGACACCTGCTGGCCATCGCCGACGGTGTCAGCCAGTGCGCCGATGGCGGCCTGGCGGCGCGCAGCAGCCTGCAAGCGCTGGCCCTGGATTACTATGCGACTCCGGAAACCTGGGCCATCGTGCAGTCCCTGGACCGCCTGCTGCTGGCGCAGAACCGCTGGCTACAGGCCAACGGCGGCGGCCAGCCGCTGCTCACCACCCTCACCGCCCTGGTGCTGCGCGGCACCCGCTACACCCTGGCCCATGTCGGCGATTGCCGGGCCTACCTGTGGCGCGACGGCGAGTTGCTCCGGCAGACCAGCGACCACGTCTGGGAACAGCCGCACATGCAACACGTGCTGACCCGCGCCCTGGGACTGGACCAGCATCTGGTGGTCGACTATCTGGAAGGCGATCTGGAGCCCGGCAGCCAGTGGCTACTGGTCAGCGACGGCGTCTGGGCGACGCTGGGCGACAGCGGCATCCGCAGCATCCTGCGCAACGCCGAAGAGCCGCAGCGCAGCGCCGAGGCTCTGGTTCGCGCCGCCCACCTGGCAGGCAGCCAGGACAACGCCAGCGCCCTGCTGGTGCGCGTTGAAGCCGTGCCCGCAGGCAGCCTCGGCGACGCCCTCGCGCAACTGGGCCACTGGCCACTGCCGCCACCGCTGAAGCCCGACCAGCTCTTCGAAGGCTGGCGGGTCCGGCAGTTGCTCGGCGAATCCCGCCAGTCCCTGCTCTACCGGGTCGAGGATGGCCAGGGCCAACCCTGGCTGCTGAAGACCCTTCCCGCCGCACGTGCCGACGATCCGCTGGCAACCCAGGCCCTGCTGCTCGAGGAATGGTTCCTGCGCCGCGTCCAGGGCCGGCATTTCCCCGAGTTGCACGGATTGGTGCAGCGCCAGCATCTGTATTACCTGATGCGCGAGCACCCCGGAGAGACTCTCGCCGAGCGCTTGCGCAACCATGGCCCGCTGTCGCTGCCGGAGTGGCTGGGGCTGGCCAACCAGCTGCTGCACGGGCTTGGCCAGTTGCATCGACGCAACCTGCTGCACCGCGACCTCAAGCCGGAAAATCTCCACCTCGGCCGCGACGGCGAGCTGCGCCTGCTGGATTTCGGCCTGGCCTGGTGTCCGGGATTGTCGCGCGAAGACCCCCATCTGCTACCGGGTACGCCCAGCTACCTGGCGCCGGAGTGCTTCTCCGGCACCTCGCCCTCGGTGCGCCAGGATCTCTACGCCACCGGCGTCTGCCTCTACCAGGCGCTGACCGGGCGCTATCCCTATGGCGAGATCGAAGCCTTCCAGCACCCGCGCTTCGGTCGCCCCGTCCCGCCCAGCCGCTATCGCCCCGACCTGCCGGCCTGGATCGACGACCTGCTGCTGCGCGCCGTCGCCTGCGACCCCGCACAGCGCTTCGAGACCGCCGAGGAATGGCTGCTCTCGCTGCAACAGGGAGAAGCGTTGCCGGTCGCGGCGCCCCGCCCATTGCTGGAGCGCGAACCGCTGCAGACCTGGCGCGCCATCGCCCTGCTGTCCCTGGCCGCCAACCTGGCGCTACTCCTGGTCTGGCTGAAGGGCTGAGTGGCACCAGCCCGGTGCGACACGCCCCGGCACGGAGCAGAAAGACCGTGGGGAGCCCCCGCGTTATCCCTGCAAGGCCATGGAGATAGGCAATAGCGCAAGTTGGCACGGCGCCTGCTTTGGTTCTCCCGACAATCGACAACAAAGCGCCTGCCTCAACGACGAGGCGGCGTTTCCCGACCGAACGGGACCTGGACAAAGGCGTCCTGCTGGCAACAGCGGGACGCCTTTTTTGTTTGCGCCAACCTTATGCAGGAGCTCCTCCGCATGAAGAAGATCAAGCTGGTGATGGTCGGCAACGGCATGGCCGGGGTCCGTACCCTGGAAGAACTGCTCAAGCTCAACTCGGACTTCTACGACATCACGGTGTTCGGCGCCGAGCCCCATCCCAACTACAACCGCATCCTGCTGTCCCCGGTGCTGGCCGGCGAGCAGACCTTCGAGGAAATCGTCCTCAACGACCTCAACTGGTATGCGGAAAACGGCATCAAGCTCCTCCTCGACCGCAAGGTGGTGCAGATCGACCGGCTTCGCCGCAGGGTGGTCGCCGCGGACGGCAGCGAGGCCGAGTACGACCGCCTGCTGCTGGCCACCGGCTCGCTCCCCTTCATCCTGCCGATACCCGGCAATCGCCTGCAGGGCGTGATCGGCTACCGCGACATCGCCGACACCCAGGCCATGATCGACTGCGCCCGGACCCACAGCCACGCGGTGGTGATCGGCGGCGGCCTGCTCGGCCTGGAGGCGGCCAACGGCCTCAAGCAACGCGGCATGGACGTGACCGTCGTGCACCTCTCCGACTGGCTGCTGGAACGCCAACTGGACCGCACCGCCGGCAAACTCCTGCAAGGCGCGCTGGAAGCCCGCGGCATCCGCTTCCGCCTGAACACCCAGACCCAGGAACTGATGGACAACGGCAGCGGCCGGGTCTGTGCCGTGCAGTTCAACGACGGCGACGTGATTCCCGCCGACCTGGTGGTAATGGCCGCCGGCATCCGCCCCAATACCGAGCTGGCCGAAAGCGCGGGCATCCCCTGCAACCGCGGCATCCTGGTCAACGACACCCTGCAGACCTACGACCCACGCATCTATGCGGTCGGCGAATGCGCCAACCACCGTGGCATCGCCTACGGCCTGGTTGCGCCGCTGTTCGAGCAGGCCAAGGTCTGCGCCAACCACCTGGCTCATCTCGGCTACGCCCGCTACCAGGGCTCGGTGACCTCGACCAAGCTCAAGGTGACCGGTATCGACCTGTTCTCCGCCGGCGACTTCATCGGCGGCGAAGGCAGCGAGACCATCACCCTTTCCGACCCCATCGGCGGCGTCTACAAGAAACTGGTGATCAAGGACGATGTACTGGTCGGCGCCTGTCTCTACGGCGACACCGCCGACGGCGGCTGGTACTTCCGGCAGATCCGCGAGAACCACAACGTCGCGCAGATCCGCGACCACCTGATGTTCGGCGAGAACGCCCTCGGCGATGTCGGCCACCAGGGCCAGAACAGCGCCGCGAGCATGCCCGACACGGCCGAAGTATGCGGCTGCAACGGCGTCTGCAAGGGCACCATCGTCAAGGCCATACAAGAACACGGCCTGTTCAGCGTCGACGAAGTCAAGAAACACACCAAGGCCGCCAGCTCCTGCGGCTCCTGCGCGGGATTGGTGGAACAGATCCTGATCAGCACCGTCGGCGGCGCCGCCGACGTCAAGCCGAAGAGCGAGAAGGCCATCTGCGGCTGCAGCGACCTCAACCACGGGCAGATCCGCAAGGCCATTCGCGAACACCGGCTGACCAGTCTCGACGCCGCCATGCGCTTCATGGACTGGAAGACCCCGAACGGCTGTGCCACCTGCCGCCCGGCCCTGAACTACTACCTGATCTCGACCTGGCCGGGAGAAGCCAAGGACGATCCGCAGTCGCGCCTGATCAACGAACGCGCCCACGCCAACATCCAGAAGGACGGCACCTACTCGGTGGTACCGCGGATGTGGGGCGGCGTGACCAACGCCGCCGAGTTGCGGCGCATCGCCGACGTCGCCGACAAGTACCAGGTGCCGATGGTCAAGGTCACCGGTGGCCAGCGCATCGACCTGCTGGGGGTGAAGAAGGACGACCTGCCGGCCATCTGGAAAGACCTCGACATGCCCTCCGGACATGCCTACGGCAAATCCATCCGCACCGTGAAGACCTGCGTCGGCAGCGAATTCTGCCGCTTCGGTACGCAGAACTCGACGCAGCTGGGCATTGATCTGGAACACGACCTGTTCAACATGTGGTCGCCGCACAAGGTCAAGCTGGCGGTCTCCGGCTGCCCGCGCAATTGCGCCGAGGCCGGGATCAAGGACGTCGGCATCATCGGCGTGGACTCCGGCTGGGAGATGTACATCGGCGGCAACGGCGGGATCAAGACCGAGGTCGCGGAGTTCTTCGTCAAGCTCAAGACCGCCGAAGAAGTGCGCGAATACAACGGCGCCTTCCTCCAGCTCTACCGCGAGGAAGCCTTCTACCTGGAGCGCACGGTGCATTACCTGCAGCGGGTCGGCATGGAGCACATCCGCAAGGCGGTGGTCGAGGACGCGGAAAACCGCAAGGCGCTCAACGACCGCCTGCAATTCGCCCTGTCCTTCGAGCAGGACCCATGGAAGCAGCGCATCGAACAGCCGCAATTGAAGAAGGAGTTCGAACGGATTCCGCTCAAGCAACTGGAAAACGTCTGAATCCCTTGTCCGGGCCGTCCCACGGCGGCCCTCCCCCTACCGGAGTGAACCGATGAACTGGCTGGATATCTGCGCCCTCGATGAAATCAACCCGCTGGGCTCGCGCGTGGTCGCCGGCCCGAAAGGCGACATCGCCATCTTCCGCGCCGCCGACGACCAGGTCTTCGCCCTCGATGACCGCTGCCCGCACAAGGGCGGCCCGCTGTCCCAGGGCCTGATCTACGGCAAGCGAGTGGCCTGTCCGTTGCACAACTGGCAGATCGAACTGGAGAGCGGCGAAGCCGTGGCCCCGGACCAGGGCTGCGCCCATCGCCACCCGGTGCGGGTGGAGAACGGACGGGTGCTGCTCGGCCTGGACAGCGTGGCGCTGTGCGCCTGATCTCTCGCCGATAACAGGAGCCGAGCATGTCGACAGATTCCCCGCTGCGCACCACCGCTTCGACCTGCTGCTACTGCGGCGTGGGTTGTGGCGTCCTGATCAAACACGACGGCGAACGCATCCTCGGCGTGCAAGGCGACCCGCGGCACCCGGCCAACTTCGGCAGACTCTGCAGCAAAGGCGCCAGCCTGCACCTGACCGGCGACCTCCAGGCCCGCGCGCTGTACCCCCAACTGCGTCTCGGCAAGCAACTGGCGCGGGCTCGCAGCGACTGGGAGAGTGCCCTGGAACATGCCGCCGGGCGTTTCGCCGAGACCATTCGCGAACACGGGCCGGACAGCGTGGCCTTCTATATATCCGGCCAGTTGCTGACCGAGGACTACTACGCCTTCAACAAGCTGGCGCGGGCCCTGGTCGGCACCAACAACATCGACAGCAATTCGCGCCTGTGCATGTCCTCGGCGGTGGTTGGCTACAAGCGCAGCCTGGGCGCCGACGCACCGCCCTGCTGCTACGAAGACCTCGACTGCGCCGATTGCGTGCTGATCGCCGGCAGCAACATGGCCTTCGCCCACCCGGTCCTGTTCCGTCGCCTGGAGGCCGCCAAGGCCGCTCGCCCGGAGATGCGCATCGTCGTGATCGACCCGCGGCGCACCGACACCTGCGAGCTGGCCGACCTGCACCTGGCGCTGCTGCCCGGCACCGACGTCGCACTGTTCCACGGCATCCTGCATATCCTGCTCTGGGAGGACTGGATCGACCGTTCGTTCATCGCCGAGCATACCGAAGGTTTCGCCGACCTGAAGGAACTGGTGCGCGACTACACCCCGGCCGCCGTCGCCGACATCTGCGGCATCGACCGCGCCGACCTGCAGCGCTGCGCCGAATGGATCGGCCGTTCGCCGCGCTTCCTTTCGCTCTGGTGCATGGGGCTCAACCAGTCCAGCGCCGGCAGCGCCAAGAACAGCGCACTGATCAACCTGCACCTGGCCACCGGCAAGATCGGCCGCGCCGGATGCGGGCCGTTTTCCCTCACCGGCCAGCCGAATGCCATGGGCGGTCGCGAGACCGGCAGCCTGGCCAACCTGCTGCCCGGCCACCGCGAAGCCGCCGATCCCGGCCATCGCGCCGAGGTGGCGCACTACTGGGGTGTGGAACAGTTGCCCACGTCCCCCGGTCTCAGCGCCATCGAGCTGTTCGATGCGGTCCACGACGGCCGGATCAAGGCGCTCTGGATCGCCTGTACCAACCCCGCGCAATCGCTGCCGGACCAGCGCAAGATCCACGAGGCCCTTGCCCGCTGTCCCTTCGTGGTGGTCCAGGAAGCCTTCGCCGGCACGGAAACCTGCCAATACGCCGACCTTTTGCTTCCAGCCGCATCCTGGGGAGAAAAGGAAGGCTCCGTGACCAATTCGGAACGGCGGGTCAGTCATGTCCGTCGGGCCGTTCCGCCCCCCGGGGAAGCACGCCAGGACTGGAACATCGTCTGCGACTTCGCTCGCCGCCTGGAAGGGCACCTGCGGCCCGCTAAACCCGGCCTGTTCGCCTTTGCCGACAGCCGCAGCCTGTTCGACGAATACAAGCTGCTCACCGCCGGGCGCGACCTCGATCTTTCCGGCCTCAGCTACGCACTGCTCGACCGCCTGGGGCCGCAGCAATGGCCATTTCCCACTGGCGCGGAGCAAGGCACCGCACGGCTCTATGCAGACGGCCGCTTCCCTACCGCCTCGGGACGCGCGCAACTGGTCGCCGAACCCTACCGCGCCGCCCAGGAAAAACGCGACGCGCGCTACCCGCTGACCCTCAATACCGGACGCTTGCGCGACCAGTGGCACGGCATGAGCCGGACCGGCACCTGCGCACGCCTGTTCGGCCATGAAGAGGAGGCCCTGGTGCACCTGCATCCCGAGGAACTGCGCCGCCGCCAACTGCGGGACGGGCAGCTCGTGCGCCTGAAGAGCCGGCGTGGCGCCCTGGTCCTGCCGGTGAGCGCAGACGACTCGGTGCGCCCCGGCCAGGCCTTCCTGCCGATGCACTGGGGCGATCGCTTCCTCAAGGGCCTGGGCTGCAATGTCCTGACCCTGCCGGCGTTCGACCCCCTGTCGAAACAACCCGAACTCAAGCACGCCGGGGTTCAGGTCGAGTCCGTCGAACTGCCCTGGCGCCTGTTCGCGCTGGTGGAAACCGATATCCAGGCGCGTTTCGAGGCCCTCCGTGCGCTGTGCGAAGTCTTCGACCACGCCAGCTTCAGTCTCGCCGGACGCGAGCGCCCCGCCCTGCTGGTCAGCGCCGCACACCATGAGGCACCTGGCGCAGACCTGCTGGAGCGGATAGATCGCCAACTCGAATTGCTCGACGGGCCGATCCTCGCCTACGACGACCCACGGCGGGCCATCGGCAAGCGCGTGCGCCTCGAAGACGGGCGCATCGTCGCCGTCCGGCTCGCCGGCGAAACCCTCGCCCGTGACTGGTTGAAAGAGCTCTGGCTTACCGGCCGGGCCGATAGCGAGCTACGCCGCTGGCTGCTCGCCCCACTCGGCGCGGCACCGGGACGACCCAGCCAGGGTGCGGGCGGCAAGACCCTGTGCAGTTGCCAGAACGTCAGCCAGCAAACGGTGCTCGGCGGCATCGCCCGCGGATTGGACCTGGACGGATTGAAGCGCGAGTTCGGCTGCGGCACCGGCTGCGGCTCCTGCGTACCGGAAATCAAGAGACTGCTGGCGGCCCCCGGCCCATGGCAGCGAATGCCTGAGGAGAACGACGATGAGCGGTAAGGTCTGGCTGGTGGGTGCGGGTCCCGGCGATCCGGAACTGTTGACCCTGAAGGCAGTTCGCGCCCTGCAGGACGCGGATGTGGTGATGGTCGACGATCTGGTCAACCCGAGCATACTGGAGCACTGTCCGTCCGCCCGGCTGGTCCGGGTCGGCAAACGCGGCGGCTGCCGCTCCACACCGCAGGACTTCATCCAGCGCCTGATGCTGCGGCATGCCCGCCAGGGACGCAGCGTGGTGCGCCTGAAAGGCGGCGATCCATGCATCTTCGGCCGCGCCGGCGAAGAAGCCGAATGGCTGGCCCGGCACGGGATAGACAGCGAGATAGTGAACGGCATCACCGCCGGGCTGGCTGGCGCCACTGCCTGCGGCATACCGCTGACCTACCGCGGCATCAGCCGCGGCGTGACCCTGGTGACCGCGCATACCCAGGACGACAGCCCGCTGGCCTGGGAAGCCCTGGCACGCAGCGGTACCACGCTGGTGGTCTACATGGGCGTCGCCCGTCTCGCAGAGATCCAGGCCGGGCTGCTGGCTGGAGGTATGGCCGAGGATACGCCGCTGGCGATGATCGAGAACGCCACCCTGGGCAACCAGCGCGAATGCCGCAGCAACCTCGGCGAGCTACTGCGGGACGCCGGACGTTTCGCCTTGAAAAGCCCGGCGATCCTGGTGATCGGCGAAGTAACCCGCGACATCGTGTCGCAACCGATTTCCCTGAGCGCCTGACGAGCGGTCTTTTTCCAGGCAAAGAAAAACCCGGCCTGGGCCGGGTTTTTCCTTAGAGGCTCAGCCGATTACTTGGCTTCAGCTTCTACTTCGGCTTCAACGCGACGGTTGATAGCGCGGCCTTCAGCGGTGGCGTTGTCGGCAACCGGGCGGGACTCGCCGTAACCAACAGCGTTCACGCGACCACCTTCTACACCGTACTCGTTGACCAGTACGTCACGAACGGCGTTGGCACGACGCTCGGACAGCTTCTGGTTGTAAGCGTCGGTGCCGACGGAGTCGGTGTGCCCTTCAACGGTGGTGGAAGTGGACGGGTACTGCTTCATGAAGTCAGCCAGGTTCTTGATGTCAGCGTAGCTGTTCTCTTTGACCTTGGACTTGTCGAAGTCGAACTTCACGTCCAGCTGTACGCGTACGACTTCGGCGACAGCCGGGCAGCCGTTGGCGTCAACGGTGACGTTGGCCGGGGTATCCGGGCACTTGTCGACGTTGTCGCAAACGCCGTCGTTGTCGGAGTCGGAGCAAACGTCGGCAACCGGTTCCGGAGCCGGAGCGGCTTTCGAACCACCGAAGTTGAAGCCGACGCCCAGGCCAGCCATCCACTCGCCCTGGTGACCGTTGTCACGCTTCTCCAGACCATACTGGCCGTCGAGGCTGGCCTTGGCGAAGAAGTTCTCGGTGAAGTAGTACTTCAGACCAGCGCCGATGTTGGCCATGGTCATCTGCTGACGGCCTTGGCTGTCGCTGTTGATGTTGGTGATGTTCTGGTGAGCCAGACCAGCCGACACGTACGGACGCAGACCTACGCCCGGGGTACCGAAGTGGTAGATGGCGTCCAGAGAGGTCAGGTTGCCGTGGACCTTCTTGTTGCCGGTTTCGTAGGTGCCACGAACGTCATGGTACTCACCGTAGGACAGCGCCAGCTCGACGTCGTCGGTCAGGAAGTAACCGATCGAGCCGCCGTACAGGTCCGCGTTCTTCATGTTGCGAACGCTGTCGGTGAAGTAGCGCTTGCCGAAGGCTTCGATCTCTACCGAGTTCTGGCCCTGGGCAAAGGCGTTCATTGCCGAAGCGGCAACCAGCGAGCCGATGACAACGCCTAAGGTGTTCTTCAGTTTCATCCGTTAAATCCCCATCTTGATGGTCAGTTAGTTGTCCAACAATCAGCCGCACAACTTGGGTGGCAAGTTTATCAGAACTTCCCGCATAGAGAGACAATATTTACCCAACTATGTTTCGGTCGCATCTGAAAACTTTTCGCGCAGGCGGTCCAGTGCCCGCTTGTAGCGCATTTTCGTCGCACTCAGACCCATGTGCATGATATCCGCTATCTCCTGAAACTCCAGTTCCGCGACGAAGCGAAGAACCAGAATCTCCCGATCTATCGGATTGACATGGACGAGCCAACGATCCAATCCGCCCCGCTCCTCAACCTTCGGCGACTTCTCCTCGGAAGCCTCCTCCAGCGGGTCGAGGCTGAGCGCATCCATCAATCGGCGCTTGCGGCGCTCCTTGCGGTACTGCGTGATGCACTCGTTGTACGTGATGCTATATAGCCATGTTTTGAACTTCGACTTGCCCTCAAAGTTCTTCAACCCGTACAAAACTTTCAGCATCACCTCCTGGCACACGTCGTCCGCGTCGCGGTCGTTGCCCAGGTAGCGGGCACAGACGTTGAACAGCGTGCGCTGGTAACGCCGCATCAATTCTTCATAGGCGCGCGTCACGTGGAACAGCTCCGAGTGCGCACGCTCGACCAGCTCTTCATCGGAAAGCTGGCGGGGGTCATACCGCTGTGACAGGGGGTGAGGCTTATTCAAGTGAGATCAGGCCAGTCATATCGTAAGCCGGGCCGCCCTGCAGAGCAGCCACGTCCATTATCTCTCCCGGATCAGCGGCTGGTAACTCGCTGATCGAGCAGTAGACGGTTGGCCAGCGACACAAGCTCTCCCTCTTCCGTCAGCAGGATGGTCTTGACCGTACCTATCTCTTCAATAGTGCCTTCAACGTCACCCACTTTCACCTGTTGTCCGACCTGATACAGCTCGCGGACGTAGATTCCTGCAATGATCTGCCCGGCGACCTCGCGGCTGCCCAGGCCCAGGGCCAGCGCAGCGGCCAGGCCGACGGTGATCAGGACGATGGCGATGATGTAGTTGAGCAGGTCGGTCTTGACCTCGAGCTGCCCCACCGCCACCGAGATGCTGATGATGATGACCAGCCACTGGGCGATCCGCCCCAGGCCGTTCGCGTATTCGAGGCCGACGCCGTCCGCCGCGCCGCGCACGACGCTGTTCACCAGTTGCGCCAGGAGCACGCCGACGATCAGCACCAGGGCCGCGCCGAACACCTTGGGCAGGTACAGGGCGAGGACGTCCAGCGTGGCGGATACCCGCTGCAGGCCGAGCGACTCGGCGGCGGATACGAGGAAGACGAGCAGCACGAACCAGTAGACGATCTTGCCGACCAGCGTCGAGACCGGAACCTGGATGCCGACCCGGGCCAGCAGCTTGGTCAGGCCGGTGCCACCCATCAGCCGGTCCAGGCCCAGCTTGGCCAGCAGCTTGGAAAGCAGCGCATCGAGCAGCTTGGCGATGACGAAGCCGAGCAGAACGACCACCAGGGCGCCGAGCAGGTTGGGAATGAAGCCTGCCAGCTTGCCCCACAGGGTGTTCATCGCGGTCAGCAAGCTCTGGGTCCAGATATCGAATTGCATGTTCACTCAGCCTTGTCAGCAGAAGATGCGTTTTTCGCGGAAATACGGGAAACCGGCGCCAGATGCGGCGAACCGTTGTTGATGCCGATCATCAGCGCCTGCAGCCAGTGCCCCATGAGGCTGAACAGGTCACCGGCGCCAACCTGGCGATTGGCGGTCTTCAGCACCCGTCCCAGACGCGCGTCGTCGTCCGGCTGGGGAGCCGAAGCCTTGAGCAGGTCCCGCAGGGACTCTTCGAACGGATCGTGCATGCACACCTCATGTCTGTACGAGGGAGTGACGCCCTCTCCTCACCCCAGGTCACGTCAGAGCCAGCGCAGCCGACGAAATACCCACCACTGGAAGGTGGCGACCCCGCCGATCAGCAGGCAGGCCAGCCAGAACCCATGCGGTGCATCCGCCCCCGGAATGCCGCCGACATTGATTCCCAGCAGGCCGGTGACGAAGCTCATCGGCAGGAAAAAGCCGGTGATTATACCAAGGAGATACATGGTGCGGTTCATCCGTTCGGTGATTCGCCGCGACTCGGCTTCCTGCAGGACGCTGATGCGCTCCCGTATCAACTCGAGTTCTTCGAGATTCCGCGTCAGCCGGTTGTTCAGCTCGTTCCAGTAATCGGCGTCGTCCTCGACGAACCAGGACAGCTTGTAGCGCGCCAGTTGCGAGTAGATGTCCCGCTGCGGCGCCAGGTAGCGCCGCAACCCCGCCGACCGGCGGCGCAGGGTACGCAACTGGTGCTGGTCGGGACTGGCACGCTCGTCCGCCTCGACCAGCTCCTCGACAGCATCGAGCTGGTCGGCTATCCCGCTGATCAGCGTGTCGACGCGATCGGTCAGGTAGTGCGCGAGGTAGTACACGACCTCGGATGCTGTCTTCGGCCCTTTCCCCGCCTCCAGGTCCTCGAGCAGATCGGCCACCGCCTTCAGCGGCCGCAGGCGCAGCGAGATCACCCGGCGCGCGTCGGCGAATACCCGCAGCGAAACCATGTCTTCCGGCTCCGCGCCCGGATTCAGGTTCACTCCACGGAGGAACACCAGCAGGCTTTCGGCCCCGAGATCGAGCAAACGGGGGCGGGTCGCCTCCTCCAGCAGCAGATCGCAGGCGAACTCGCTGAGCCCCGCGGAATCCCGCAGCCAGGCCTGTGCCTCCGGTACGCCGCGGTCCCAGTGCAGCCAAAGACTTTCCTCCGGCAGCAGGTCGAGCACCGCTATCTGGTTGCGTCCGACACGGCGTCCGCCGCCGCGCCCGTTGAGGACGTAGCCATAGATCAGGCCGCGCTCGTCACCCGACTCGTACGCTTGCATTGCGCTTCCCTTGGTAAAACGACCATTTCGACAGTAAAAACACAAGTCCGGTACCAGTCAATTCATGGACTTGCGGCACAACCTTAAAGCCAGTCCTGAGACCCGTATGCGCACCCCGGGTTCATTCCAGCAAAAAGCCCCGGGACGCTGCCTGCGTCACCGGGGCCGGAACGGCTGTTAAAAAGCCCTATTCGGGCATCTTCAAGGCCTGCGGAGAAACGATGATGCCGTTGTTGTCGGCATACACGAACTCGCCGGGGCGGAAGGTGACGCCGCCGAAGGTCACGGCGACGTTCAGATCGCCGATGCCGCGCTTGTCGGTCTTCAGCGGATGACTGGCCAGGGCCTGGACGCCAAGGTCGGTCTGGGCGATCACGTCGACGTCACGGATGCAGCCATATACGACGATCCCTTCCCAGCCGTTCTTCGCCGCTTTCTCGGCCAGCATGTCGCCCAGCAGGGCGCGGCGCAGCGAACCACCGCCATCGACGACCAGGACCTTGCCCTTGCCGTCCTTGTCGACCTGCTCCTTGACCAACGAGTTGTCTTCGAAGCACTTGATGGTGACGATCTCGCCGCCGAAGGAGTCGCGGCCGCCGAAGTTGCTGAACATGGGTTCGACGACCTGGACCAGCTCAGGATAGGCATCGCACAGATCGGGAGTGACGTAATGCATGGGAAGCTCCTGTGGGTGAAGGGATCGGCTCGGGCAGCTCCGGAGGAACATCGGCCGCCCGCCCCGGCGGCGCCGGCGTGACCGGAGCCGCCATTTGCGTCACATGTTAGCCGCTGATTCCGGCTTCCGATACGTCTAGCGCCTCGCTCCACGCGGATTCGTCGCCCGCCGGCGATCGCTGGCGCAGCCAGCGCTCCACCAAGGGCCAGACCTCTAGCTGGGCCGCCTTGCCGATCAGCATCTCGATATGCCCGTAGTCCTCGGCGTAGCCAGCCTCGCGTCCGAGCAACAGGTATTCGCGCTCGGACGAGGCGAACTGCTCGAACAACTTGCGACAGGCCCAGGACGGGTCCTGCCGGTCCCCAGCCCCGGCGACCGCCAATAGCGGTACGTCGACTGCGGCGAGCCCCTTCCACCAGTCGTTGCCCGGCTCGCCGAAGCGGCCGAACAGCCCATGCCAACGCAGGACCTCCAGCGCCAGGCCGACCGGCTCGTCTTCCGGCCCCTGCCGCCAACGGCTTCCGGACAGCGCATCGACGCGGCGCAGCAGCAGGCGCGCGAGGATGCCTGCCATGGGCAACCTGAACAGCCAGTGCGCGGTGCTGACCTGGCTACCGAACAACGCCACGGAAGCGATCCGCGCCTGATCCAGGTAACCCCCGCCCAGTCCCGCCGCCAGCACCACCCCACCGAGGGAGTGGCCAATCCAGTGCGCCGGCTGCCCGCACTGCTCGTGGATGAAGGAGGCCAGCGCCGGCAGGTCGTAGCGCGCGTAGTCGGCGACCCGGTTGTCCCGGTAACCATCGTTGCGAATCGACAGGCCATGGCCGCGCATTTCCGGCAGCCAGACATCGAACCCCGCCCGCGCCAGGTAAGGACCTAGTCCGAGCGCACGCGGCGAGTACCAGAAGCGGCGGTTGGAAAAACTCCCGTGCAGGAGGATCACAGGCGGTCCGCGCCGCTCGCCGGCGGCCTGCTGTCCAAGCCGGGTTACGACCAGCTCGACGCTGGCATCGGGGCTGTTGCCGGGCTTCAGGCGATAGATGTCTTCGGTAAGGTCGGCGCGCAACTCGGCGCTGACCAGGGCGACAGGAAAGAGGCGACTACTGCTTTGCATGCTTGTCTTGTACAGGAGGCACGAAAAAGGGCGGTGTTACCCGCCCTTTCCGGATACAGCGAGGACCGATCAGGCCTGGTCTTGCCCCTCGGCAAGGAAGAACCAGGTATCCAGCACCGAGTCGGGGTTCAGCGAGACGCTCTCGATGCCCTGCTCCATCAGCCAGCGGGCCAGGTCCGGGTGGTCCGACGGACCCTGGCCGCAGATGCCGATGTACTTGCCGGCCTTGTTGCAGGCAGCGATGGCGTTGGCCAGCAGCTTCTTCACCGCCGGATTGCGCTCGTCGAACAGGTGGGCAACGATGCCGGAATCGCGATCCAGGCCCAGGGTCAGCTGGGTCAGGTCGTTGGAACCGATGGAGAAGCCATCGAAGAACTCGAGGAACTCGTCGGCCAGCAGGGCGTTCGACGGCAGTTCGCACATCATGATGACCTTAAGGCCGTTCTCGCCGCGCTTCAGGCCGTTCCCGGCCAGCAGCTCGACCACCTGGCTCGCCTCGCCCAGGGTGCGCACGAAGGGCACCATGATCTCGACGTTGGTCAGGCCCATTTCGTTGCGGACCTTCTTCAGCGCACGGCACTCCAGCTCGAAGCAGTCGCGGAACGACTCGCTGATGTAGCGCGAGGCACCACGGAAGCCGAGCATCGGATTCTCTTCTTCCGGCTCGTAGAGCTTGCCGCCGATCAGGTTGGCGTACTCATTGGACTTGAAGTCGGACAGGCGCACGATGACCTTCTTCGGCCAGAACGCCGCGGCCAGGGTGCTGATGCCCTCCACCAGCTTCTCGACGTAGAAGCCGACCGGATCGGGATAGCCGGCGATGCGCTTCTCCACGCTTTCCTTGATGTCCGCCGGCAGGCCGGCGAAGTTCAGCAACGCCTTGGGGTGCACGCCGATCATGCGGTTGATGATGAATTCGAGGCGGGCCAGGCCCACGCCTTCGTTCGGCAACTGGGCGAAATCGAAAGCGCGATCGGGATTGCCGACGTTCATCATGATCTTGAACGGAAGGTCGGGCATGGCGTCGACCGAGTTCTTGCGCACATCGAAACCGAGTTCGCCTTCGAAGATGAAGCCGGTATCGCCTTCGGCACAGGAAACGGTCACCCCCTGCCCATCCTGCAGGATCTGGGTGGCGTTGCCGCAACCGACCACCGCCGGGATGCCCAGTTCGCGAGCGATGATCGCCGCGTGGCAGGTACGCCCGCCGCGGTTGGTGACGATGGCGCTGGCGCGCTTCATCACCGGCTCCCAGTCCGGGTCGGTCATGTCGGAGACCAGGACGTCACCCGGTTGGACCTTGTCCATTTCCGACACGTCGTTGATCACCTTGACCGGACCGGCACCGATGCGCTGGCCGATGGCACGTCCTTCCACCAGGACGGTCCCCTTCTCTTTCAGCAGGTAGCGCTCCATGACCGTGGCGCTGGCGCGGCTCTTCACGGTTTCCGGGCGTGCCTGGACGATGTACAGCTTGCCGTCGTCACCGTCCTTGGCCCATTCGATGTCCATCGGGCGGCCATAGTGCTTCTCGATGATCATGGCCTGCTTGGCCAGCTCGGTGACCTCGGCGTCGCTCAGGGCGAAGCGGGCGCGATCGGCGCGATCGACGTCCACTACCTTGACCGAGCGACCGGCCTTGGCTTCGTCGCCGTAGATCATCTTGATCGCCTTGCTACCCAGGTTGCGGCGCAGGATGGCCGGACGCCCGGCTTCCAGGGTCGGCTTGTGGACGTAGAACTCGTCGGGGTTCACCGCGCCCTGAACCACGGTCTCGCCCAGGCCGTAGGCACCGGTGATGAAGACCACGTCGCGGAAGCCGGATTCGGTGTCCAGGGTGAACATCACCCCGGCGGTGCCGGTTTCCGAGCGGACCATGCGCTGCACGCCGGCGGACAAGGCGACCAGCTTGTGATCGAAGCCCTGGTGCACGCGGTAGGCGATGGCGCGGTCGTTGAACAGGGAGGCGAAGACCTCTTTTGCTGCGCGGATCACATTGTCCACGCCGCGGATATTGAGGAAGGTTTCCTGCTGGCCGGCGAACGAGGCGTCCGGAAGGTCTTCGGCGGTAGCGGAGGAACGCACTGCCACGGCGAGGTTGTCGTTGCCGTTGGCCAGGGCGGCGAAGGCCTGGCGGATCTCGCTGTCGAGACGGGCCGGGAACTCGGCTTCCATCACCCACTGGCGGATCTGCGCGCCGGTCTTGGCCAGGGCGTTGACGTCGTCGACGTCCAGGGCGTCCAGGGCCGCGTGGATACGGTCGTTGAGGCCACTCTGCTCGAGGAAGTCACGGTAGGCCTGGGCGGTGGTGGCAAATCCGCCGGGTACGGAAACGCCGGCACCGGCCAGGTTGCTGATCATCTCGCCGAGGGATGCGTTCTTGCCCCCCACATGCTCTACATCATGGACGCCGAGCTTATCGAGGGAAACTACGTACTCTACCAAGGTGATCTCTCCACTATTGAATTGGAAAAGCTCAAGCGGGGCCAGGAGCAGCTCCGCTGGATTCTGGCCTGGCCCTTAGAAATAAGTGACAATGCTGCGACAGAAAGGCCTCTGACAACGCGCGGCCTATCATAGCCAAGAATCGTTCCTACCTTAAGGCTTTCGGTGCAAATGAAACGAACCGCATTCTTCATCTCGGACGGCACCGGTATCACCGCCGAAACCCTGGGCCAAAGCCTTCTGGCACAGTTCGAGAACATCAGCTTCGTCAAACTGACGAGACCGTACATCGATACCGAAGAAAAAGCGCGCGCCATGGTACAGCAAATCAATAATGCTGCCGAGTCGGACGGGGCCCGCCCGATCATCTTCGATACCATCGTGAACCGCGACATCCGGGCGGTCCTGGCGCAATCCAACGGTTTCATGATCGATATCTTCGCCACCTTTCTTTCGCCTCTGGAACAGGAGCTTTCGGCCGACTCGTCCTATTCGGTCGGCAAGTCCCACTCCATCGGCCACAACTCCCACTACATGGATCGCATCGAGGCGGTGAACTTCGCCCTCGACAACGACGACGGCGCCCGCACCCACTACTACGACAAGGCCGACCTGATCCTGGTCGGCGTCTCGCGCTGCGGCAAGACGCCCACCTGCCTGTACATGGCCCTGCAGTATGGCATCCGCGCCGCCAACTACCCGTTGACGGAAGAGGACATGGAGCGCCTGCAACTGCCGAACGCCCTCAAGCAGTACAAGCACAAGCTGTTCGGCCTGACCATCGACCCCGATCGCCTCACCGCGATCCGCAACGAGCGCAAGCCCAACAGTCGCTACGCCAGCTTCGCCCAGTGCGAATTCGAGGTACGCGAGGTCGAAAGCCTGTTCCGCCGCGAAAACATCGCCTACATCAACTCCACGCATTTCTCGGTGGAGGAGATTTCCGCAAAGATCCTCGTCGAAAAAGGCGTGGAACGGCGCTTCAAATAACCGCTCCGGGGCCAGCGGCTCGGCACCGCCAAGGTCCCTTGCCCGCTTCCGGTAACGCTTCGAGCCCCAGGATGGAATTTCGTTTCATCCCAGGGGCAAAACCCCGACCAAGTGGTATAAGCGGCTGTCGCTGCCGAAAAACCGCGTGATAGAATGCGGCCCGCATGCGCCTGGCGGGGCGCCCGGCATGCCCGGCCTGCCGAGCGCAGGTCGATGACGCAGGGTTTTCCGTCACGGACTGGACAGCGATCGCAAGATCGACCCGCCGAACGCGACACCAACCAGGACTTATGAAACTCAAGCCCTTAGCTCCCCTGCTCTGCCTATTCATCGCCGTACCAGGCCTGAGCGTAGCCGCCGAAAAGACGGTCTACGGCCTGAACGAATACGCGCGCATCAACGACCCGGACATCCAGCTGGCCGCCAAGCTCGACACCGGCGCCAAGACCGCCTCCCTCAGCGCCCGCGACATCAAGCGTTTCAAGCGCGACGGCGAAACCTGGGTGCGCTTCTACCTGGCCACCGACAACGCCGACGACACCCCGATCGAGAAGCCCCTGGCGCGGATCAGCAAGATCAAGCGCCGCCATGGCGACTTCAACCCCGACGAGGGCAAGGCCTATACCGCCCGTCCGGTGATCGAGCTGCAGGTCTGCATGGGCAAGGCGATTCGCACCATCGAAGTGAACCTGACCGACCGAAGTGCATTCCAATACCCGCTTTTGATCGGCTCGGAGGCCTTGAAGAAATTCGACGCACTGGTCGATCCGAGCTTGAAATACTCGGCCGGGAAACCCGGCTGCAAACCTGATGCAAAACCTGCTGAGTAAACGACATGCGCTCTCTCAACCTGCATCTGAAAGTCCTGATCGCCATCCTGCTGACCCTGGGTGTGGCGATCACCGCCTATCAGATTTTCGTCCAGGGTATTCCCGTTACCGAAGCCGAAACCGATGACCTCTGGAACATCGATGCCAAGGTCGACTTCGTCGCCACGCCGAAAACCCCGGTCAAGGTGCAGATGTTCGTTCCGCCGTTGAGCCAGGACTACGTCAGCCTCAACGAAAGCTTCGTCTCCAACAATTACGGCGTCAGCATCAATCGCGCCGACGGCAATCGCAAGGTGACCTGGTCCGCCCGCCGCGCCAACGGCAAGCAGACCCTGTACTACCGCCTGGTGCTGACCAAGCGCTACACCGGCGAGAAGACCAAGGAGAAAGGCCCGATCTTCCGCGACAGCCTGCCCCTGGAAGGCCCGGAGAAGATCGCCGCAGAAGCCCTGCTGGCCCCCATTCGCCAGCACTCGGCCGACGTCGAGACCTTCGTCAGCGAAGCCATCAAGCGCGCCAACAACGGCAACGACGACAACGTCAAGCTGCTGATGGCCGGCGACACCAGCCTGGAAAAGAAAGCGCATATCGTCGAGACCCTGCTGTCCATCGCCCACGTGCCGATGGAGCGGGTCCACACCATCCGTCTGGTCGCCGACCTGCAACAGAGCCCGGAACTGTGGCTGCGCAGCTTCAACGGCGAGAACTGGCTGTATTTCAACGTGGTCACCGGCGAACAGGGCCTGCCCTCCGATCGCCTGATCTGGTGGCTTGGCGATGAGCCGCTGATGACCATCGACGGCGGCAAGAAGGCCCAGGTCAGCTTCAGCCTGAACAGCAGCGAGATGAACGCCATCCGCCTGGCCAAGCTGTCCGACGAGAACACCGAGGCGGCCTTCCTCGAGTACTCCCTGTACGGCCTGCCGCTGTCCACCCAGCAGACCTTCCAGATCATGATCATGATCCCGATCGGCGTGCTGGTGATCCTGATCCTGCGCAACCTGATCGGCCTGCAGACTCTCGGCACCTTCACCCCGGTGCTGATCGCCCTGGCCTTCCGCGAGACCGGCCTGCAATGGGGTATCGCCCTGTTCACCGTGATCACCGCCCTGGGCCTGTCGCTGCGCTCCTATCTCGAGCACCTGAAGCTGCAGATGCTGCCGCGCCTCTCGGTGGTGCTGACCTTCGTGGTGGTGATGATCGCGGTGATCAGCCTGTTCAGCCACAAGCTCGGCTTCGAGAGCGGCCTGTCGATCGCCCTGTTCCCGATGGTGATCCTGACCATGACCATCGAACGCCTGTCGATCACCTGGGAAGAGCGCGGCGGCGGCCATGCGATGAAGGTGGCCATCGGCACCCTGTTCGCGGCATCGCTGGCGCACATCCTCATGCGCATCCCGGAACTGGTGTACTTCATCTTCACCTTCCCGGCCGTGCTGCTGATCCTGGTCGCCTTCATGCTCGCCATGGGCCGCTACCGCGGCTACCGCCTGACCGAGCTGTTCCGCTTCAAGGCCCTGCTCAAGGACTGAACCATGTCGATCTGGAAGACCTGGAAAGACCTGACCGCGAAAGGCGTGATGGGCATCAACCGACGCAATGCCGATTACGTCCTGAAGTACAACAAGCGGCACCTGTATCCGGTGGTGGACGACAAGATCATCACCAAGGAACGCGCGCTCGAGGCCGGCATCCACGTGCCGGAGATGTACGGCATCATCGAGACCGAGAAAGGCATCGACAAGCTCAACGAGATCATCGGCGAGCACAACGATTTCGTCATCAAGCCGGCGCAGGGCGCCGGCGGCGACGGCATCATGGTGATCGCCGACCGCTTCGAGGGCCGCTACAAGACCGTGTCGGGGAAGATCGTCAGCCACGAGGAGATCGAGCACCACATCTCGAGCATCCTCTCCGGCCTCTACTCCCTCGGCGGCCATCGCGACCGCGTACTGATCGAGTACCGGGTGACCCCCGACCAGATCTTCAAGAGCATCAGCTACGAAGGTGTGCCGGACATCCGCATCATCGTACTGATGGGCTACCCGGTGATGGCCATGCTGCGCCTGCCGACCCGGCAGTCGGGCGGCAAGGCCAACCTGCATCAGGGCGCCATCGGCGTGGGCGTCGACCTGGCCACCGGTGTCACCCTGCGCGGCACCTGGCTGAACAACAAGATCGCCAAGCACCCGGACACCACCAACGCGGTGGACGGCGTGCAACTGCCGAACTGGGACGGCTTCATGAAGCTGGCGGCCGGTTGCTACGAGTTGTCGGGCCTCGGCTACATCGGCGTGGACATGGTTCTCGACCAGGAGAAAGGCCCGCTGATCCTCGAACTCAACGCCCGCCCGGGCCTGAACATCCAGATCGCCAACGACAGCGGCCTGGTGCACCGCTGCCACGCCGTCGAGGCGCGACTGGAAGAACTCAAGGCGAAAGGCATCGAAGAGTCCGCGGAAGAGCGCGTACGCTTCTCCCAGCAGCTGTTCGGCCACGTCCAGCAGCACCAGGGCTGACGTGCTTCCGGTATGAAGAAGCCCGGCTCCGGCCGGGCTTTTTCATGTCTCGGATTTCAACGCACCACGGCCAGCTCGAAGCCGCCCTGCCGGGCGTGCTCATGCACCTGCATACCCGCCTCGTTCACCGCCAGGTCCTGCAGCGGACGCTTGAACGGCTTGTTGTCGAGGGTTTGCAGCGAGCGGTCCTCGTCGGTGGTCAGCAGCAGCACGTAGCGCTCGCCGCGATTGGCTCGCACCGGCACCGTACCCTCGATGAAAGCGTAGCGATACCAGGTTTCCGGGTTCAGCTTGTACACCGCGTCGCTGACCAGCCGGGTCGGCCGCTTGTGCTCGTCGAGGAACAGCAGCGACGGGTAGACCACCTGGCGGTTGGCGAAACTGCGGATGCGCAGGCCGTAGACACCCTGGGAGCGCGGCAGCCGGATCGCCGCGTAGAAGCTCCTGCCCATGGGAAAGTCGAAGCTCGGCGAGAAGCGGTTCAACTCCTCGTAGCGCGGTTCGTCGGCATCCAGTTCGGTGAAGTCGCTCTCGGCGATCTGCTCGCAGCAGCGCCGTTGCAGGTCCTGGTAGAGATCGTCGATGGTCATCTCGGTGCCCTTGAGCAAAGCCTTCAGCGCATCGCTCTGCTGGCCGGCGCCATCCAGCCCGGGCAACGCCGTCGGACGTTGCTTGAACTCGATCTGCCGGCCCTCGGTGAAGGCGATCTGCGACGAAGGCGCGGCCTCCCGCTTGAAGCGCGCCGCGCGCTCCTCGGGCGGGATCTGCGAGTTGTGCATGCGGCCCTTCTCGTCCACCCAGGTGTAGTAGGGACTGCCGTTCTCGCTGCGAACGAAACCCTTGCCCTCGAAGGCCTCGGCGTCGATGTATTCGGCGGAGTGCTCGCCGTTGGGCAGGACGTAGTCGGCGCGCTGGCCGGCGACCTGGGCGCCGGCATAGAAGCTGTTCTGCACGTTGCCGTTGGCATCGATCCAGGTGTAGTAGCGACGCTTGCTCTCCCCTCCGCTGCTGTTCCCCGGCCACTGCGTGGCGTTGTCCGCCTTGTTCAGCACCCGCGCCTGGTCGCTCTGGCCGATGCGCTGCCGCGCCTGGCGCTGCTGGCGGTCGAACTGGCCGTCGACGAAGGTGTTGTGCACCCCGCCATTGTCGTCCACCCAGGTCAGGTAGCGCCCGCCGGAGGCCCAGCCCGGCGAAGATGCCGGCAGCGCCAGGGAGAAGACGCAAAGTACGATGGATGCGCGCATCATGCTCCAGCCCTCAGAAGGTCGTACGGTAGGTCATGGCGAAAATATAGGCCTTCACCGTGGTGTCCACGTCCAGTCCCGCGTAGGGGTTGTACACCAGGTTGTCGAGCCCGGTGCAGTTCAGGTTGCAGCTGTTATCGGCCTTGACGCTCTGCTTGGTGACGAAGTAGTTGAAACCGACATCGATCACCGTGTCCTTGTCCCACTGGTAGCCCAGCCCCAGGCCGTAGAGATTGGCATCGCCGATCGGCACCAGGATGTCCGCCTGGCCCTTGGGGATCGCCGAAGGCCGGTATTCGTAGCCGGCGCGCAGCTGCAAACGGTCGTTGACGTCGTACTGCACGCCCATGGCCCAGCTCCAGGTATCGCGGTAGCCGCGGTCGAGGGTGATGCTGTGGCTGGTGGCGTCCTTCGAGTCGAGGTACTTGGCGATGCGCAGCAGGTCAAGCTCGCGGTCGAACTCGATCTTGAACTCGTTCCAGTCGCTGTAGCCGTTCCATTTCAGGTCGAAGTTGAATTGCCACTTCTTGAACGGGCGCAGCTTCACGCCGGTGGAGAAGGCATCCGGATAGACCATGTTCATCGTGGCGTTGCCATGCTCTTCATCGACGTTCCCGTAAGGGAACATCTGGCCGAGGATCGCACCGCCGAGCGACTTGTGCACCCCGGTCCAGAAACCCTGCCAGCCCTGGCCGTAGTCGACCCGGTACTTGCCCTTGAGCCTCATCCGCGACTCGCTCTGATAGGTCGCGCCCCAGGCGAACCAGTCGGTGGGCTCCCAGAGCACGCCGAGGTTGAAGCTGGGCGACAGCGACTGCTGCATGTCCAGGTCGATATTGGCCAGGTTCTGGAACGGGCCGATGTTGCCGCCGCAGACGTTGAAGAACACCTCGAGGATCTCCTGCATTCCCGGCAGGCAACCGATCTCCTTGGTCTGCTGCAACAGCCCGAGCAACTGGTTCGGCGCCCGGAAATCCTCGTTCAACGCTACTGCCTGGTGGGAGAAACCCACCGACAGGCCGACCGACAGCTCGTCGTTGACCTGGTAGGCCAGGGTCGGCGAGAAGTAGGTGAGCCGCTGCAACGACACCTCGCGTCCCTGGTAGCGCGCCGGATCGCTATCGGAATCGCGGCTGTAGCCCAGCGCTTGCGGGGTATAGACGTTGGTGGCGAAGGTGAACTTGGAGCCCGGCGGGTTGATCGAGATCCCGGCCAGCGGCGCCACCAGCAACGGCACGTCGGTCATGCCGCCGAGGCCGGGCAGGTACATGGTCGGGGTCAGGGTCCGGCTGTGGCTGTTGGCGACCGGGTCGTCGCGCAGGCCGAAGGTGCCTTCGCCGTAGTTCGGCGGCGCCTTGAAGCCGGCGCGGATGTCCATCACCCCTGTAAGCAGCTTCACGGTCGCCTGGCGGCCCTTCATCCTGGTCAGCGCCGCCGGGTTGTAGTGCACCGAATCGATGCCGGTCTCGTCGGCGGTCACGGCGTTGCCGAGGGCCATGGCTTTCGGGTTGCCGATGGTCAGGTCGTTGGCCATCTGCGCGCCGGCCGGCGGAATCCAGGCCAGGCACACCCCTGCCAGCGCCAGCCAGAGCGGCGCAATGCGCATCTTCATAACAGGCCTCGCTCGCGGGTTACTGGGCCTTCAGCCCTTTGATATCGAGGGGTACGGATAACCCCAGCAGTACATCCGGCGAGTCTTCCGTGAGGCCGAAACCGGCGTTGACGTTGACGATGTAGTCCGGTGACGTCCGCAAGCCGAGCGAGAAGTTCATGATGCTACTGGTCTGTTCGGACGACTCGAACGTACCGGCAGTGGTGTGGTAGCGGTTCTTCAGCGTGTAGGCCATCTGGTACGAGGTCGCCAGCGAGACGTCGTAGGACAGCGCGTAGGCCATGCCCATGTTGAAGTTGATCGTGTTGCCGGGCGAGACCTTCTCCAGCTGGGAGTTGTCGGCCAGGGTCTGGTGCACGTCGTCCACCGGCAGGTTCCAGGTGTAGCCGAGCGAGCCGTAGAGGACCACCGGGTCGATCACATAGGACATGTTCGCGCCGAAGCCCAGGCTGTAGTAGCCGTTGCCGGTGGAGATGTCCTTGTCCAGGTTGGTCTTGTAGGGACTGTCGCCGGTCGGCAGGCCGATGGTGGTATACAGCGTGGTGACCGGCCGCCCGCGCACCGCCGCCCAGGGCTGCCAGCGCAAGGTCGCGGAAACGTCGCCGAGGCTGTAGGCGTGGGTATCCATCTCGGTGTCGTACTTGGCTACCAGCGGCAGGCGGAAACTGAAGGTGAGGTTGTCCCAGATCCCGTAGTCGAAGGTGAAGGAGTTGGTGAAGGTGTGCTGGGACTGGCTCTGCCGGCCGGCGAGGCCGTAGATCTGCGTGCCGCCGCTGGTCTTGGTCAGCGGCACCAGGGTCAGCCGCTGGTCGCGCACCAGCGCGTAGTCGAAACCGTAGGTCAGGGTCCGCTCGCCCTTCTTGAGCAAGGTGTAGCTCTTCTCGGCGGCCTGGAAGACCTCCTCCAGCGCCTTGGCGCTGTCGGCATCGTCATTCTTCTTGGCCAGCGCGTCACGGGCCTGGTCGACCGAGGCTTCCTCGGCAACGGACAAACCGCTGATAGACAGCATCAGCGCCGCCGCGCATGTGTACCCCCTGATTCTCATGGCGCTATCCCCAGAGATTGTTCTTGTTTTTGGGTATCTGCTACTTGGTGCGCAGGTGTATGACGTCGCCACCAGTGCCCAGCTCACGGACCTGGTTTTCAGTGATCTTGTTGATCTGCGGAAACTCGCGGAACGCCAGCAGGCTGACGGTGCGGTCGTCCACCAGGCGCATGTCGCGATCGTTCAGCGCCAGCGCGTTGCGGGGCTCCTGCCCACTCGGGAAGATCACGAACAGGACGTTCTGGTCCCAGATTTCCTCGAAGCGCGTCCGGGTGAAGCTGATGTTGCCCAAGGCCGGATCGGCGACGAAGACGTGATCGTTGTAGACATCGCGCACCACCACGAAATGCTTGAAGCCGGCATAGTGGATGGGGACCAGCGCCGGATGCTCGAGAGCGTCCAGGTCGCTGAACTCGGCGCGAAAACCACCGCTCTTGTAGCCCAGCGCAGCGGCGTAGCGCTTCATGTCGAGCAGCGAGAAACCGCGGCGCTGCACGATCTTATCGGCCTCGCCATAGCGCAGCAGTCCTTCCATGACCTGGCGTTCCTCGAGGTTGCGCCCGAGGTAGTAGTCCAGCAGCGTGGTAAGCGCCGCCGAGCCGCAGCTGTAGTCATAGGCCTGGCGGATGACGTTGCGGAACTGCAACTGGCTCATCGGCTCCAGCTGCACCGATTCGCGGTAGGGTCCATTGGGGGTCAGAGGCTGGCTGAGGTTGACCGTGCCCTGCGGTTGCGGCTTGGTATCGACCGTCTGGGTGAACCCGAACAGCCCGATCAGACTTCCCAGCAAAATCTCGAACATCGCCCCGTCGTACCTCTTTCGGAGAAAGACCCCGCCGATGCCTCGGCGAGGTCTTCGCGTCTCGACTCGGTTCCTGGATCAGTGACCCCAGACCTTGATGGTGGAACCGGCCATGTTCAGCCCGGAGACGGTCAGCGAGCCGATGCTGGCGGCGCTGGTGTCGCCCACCTTGATGGCGCCAACGGTCACGTCGCCGGTGATGGCCGGCAGGCCGATGGCCAGTTGCTGGGTCGACTTGCCGCCGATATCGGTGGTGACGACGTCGATGGTCAGCGGCTTGGTATCGTCGATGGTCAGCGCCGGCAGGCTGATGTTCTCCAGCCGCAGGGAGCCGCCGTTGGTGTCGGTATCGGTGTAGGTCACGGCCCCGACGGAGCCCTGGAAAGTACCGGAAATGCTGATGCCTGCCTGGCCGGTCACGTCGGACAGCGCGCCATCGTCCATGGCTTTCAGGTCGGCATGCGCCAGCAAGGGAGCAGCCAGAACAGCAGTTGCAAGGAACAGGTGCTTTTTCATTGTTATTTCTCCAGTGTTCAGGTGTGGTTTGCCCCAGGGCACTGCCGTTTGCATCCTGTCCCCGGCAGATCGACCGGCATCTCGCCGGTCTCCAGGTCCGGTACTGCTTCCCTAGGTGTCCCGGACATGGATTCGGTAGAGCCTCATGCTCTCTCGTCCTGGATTCCAAGCTACTGGGCCACCCCTTCCGCCGCCAGCCCATCCAAGGGATGGAGCGATGGCGGCTGCCGCTCACGCCTCGCTCAGCAGTCCCAGGCTTTTACCCTTTAGTACGGCTTGCGTTCTGCTCTTCACACCCAGCTTGGCGAACAGGTTGTGCAGGTGCCACTTGATGGTGGCTTCCGACAGGTGCACCGCCTGCGCGATATCGCGGTTCGACAAGCCCGCCGCCACCAGCCGCAGGATTTCCCGTTCGCGATGGCTAACATCCTGATTTTCATCGAAACTTTCCGGGTCCACGGAGAGCTTCCGGCACTGCTCGCGGAGCAGGTCGGCCAGCCCCTGCCAGGCCGCGGCACGCTTGGGCTCCGCTTCCCTCCAGCTTTCCCACATCGGCAACAGCCACAACGCGTCGTCCTGGAACAGCCGGCGGTAGCCGAGATTCCAGGCTTCCTCGAGCGTGGCGAGGAACAGGCCGATGGCTTTTTCGCTGTTACCTTTCTGCCAATACGCCACAGAAAGTAACAAGGACAAACGCAGCCGCCGATCCCTCTGGTAAGCGGAAGAGTAGCCGGCCAGACAGCTTTCCAGCTTGCTCTGCGCGCGTTCCGCGTGACGCTCGGACAATGCCAGCCGAGCCTCCGCCAGGACCAGGGCGGTCTGTGCGTCGGCATGCCGCTCGCCGGAGAGCCCGGCAAGATGCCGCTCCAGTTGCAGGCAGACCCGTTCGGCTTCGTTCGGACGGCGCAGCCACAGCAGGAACTGCACCTTGCAGCTCATGGCGTGAGCATAGACACGCTCGTAGCCGGGCGAGAGCAGACCGCTCAGCCATTCGTCGAGTTGCGCCAGCCCCTGCTCGGCGGCGCCGGAGAAGAAGCGCGCCTTGGCCATGACCAACTGGCCGCGACTGAGCAGTTCCACCGGCGTCGCGACATCCCGCCAGACCGTCGCCAGCGGTAGTTCGGCGAGCACGCCGGCATGCCGGTCCTGCTCGTAGAGCAGGTCGGCATAGGCCAGCGACAAGGGTCCGCCGACCCGGCTGCGCCGGCCGAATACCTGCTCGACCCGGTTGCGCGCCGACTCGGCGATCGCCCTGCCCCGCTCCAGGTCGCCACTCTCCTTGCAGATCAGGGATTCGATCAGGCTGGTCACCACCTGCAGGTACTCGCTGTCGGCGACTTTCAGGTCCTCCCGCGCGGAACCGATGGCGCCGGCGGCCTCGGCGTAGTCGCCGAGCAGCGCATGCGCCGAAGCCTGCACGCAGAGCAGGCTGGCGCGGAACACCGGCTGGTTGCTCGGGACCATGGACAGCCAGTGACGGGCGACCTTCAGGCAGGCTTCGAGCTTGTCCTGGTAGAGCAACACCAGGGCCTTGAGCACCTGGGCGGCGGCGAGCAACTCGCCGAGCCCGAAGTGCATGACCTTGCCGCGCCCCTGCAAGAGGCGGTGGCTGACCTCCTCGATCAACGCCTCGGCCTCGGCGAAGCGTTGCTCGAACGCCAGTTGCCAGGCGTAGAAGATCTGGAACACCGGATGCTCGCGGATCACCTCGGCGGGAATGCCGTTGAGCATGCCGAGGATGCCGTACACCCGGTTACCGGCGATCAGGCGCGCGCCCTGGCGCTCCAGCAACTCGGCGGCGAACAGGTAGTCGCGGGCGCGAAGGGCGTACTTGATCGCCCGGTCGGCCAGGTCGCGCCCCTCGCACCAGCGCGCCGCCGCATGCAGCAACGGGGTCGGATCGGCATGCCGGGACAGCCGCCCCTGGAGGAACTCGGCGAACAGATGGTGGTAGCGGAACCATTCGCGCTGGTCGTCCAGGGCGATGACGAACAACTGCTCGTTCTGCAGGCGCATGAGCATGTCCAGGCCGTCGCGACGCCCGGTCAGCGCATTGCACAGTTCCGCATTGAACTCATCGAGCACCGAGGTCTGGTCGAGGAACAGCTGCAGGTCGGCGGGCAGGCTGGCCAGCACGTCTTCCGCCAGGTAGTCGGCGATGTTCCGTTCGGTCCCGGAGAGCCCGCGGAGGAAACCTTCCCGGTCGGTATTGCGACTGAGGGCCAGGGCCGCCAGGTGCAACGCCGTGATCCAGCCTTCGGTGCGCTTGAACAGCAGCTTCAGCTCGCGCTCGCCCAGCTCCAGCCCCTTGAGGTCGAGGAGAAACGCATCGCTCTCCTCGCGCGAAAGTCGCAGGTCTTCCGCGCTCAGGCAGAAGGTCCAGGGCTTGAGGGTCGGCTCGTCGACCAGGAAGCGCGGGCGGAAGCGGGTCGAGGCCACCACCCGCACGTGATCGGGCAGGTTCTCGATCAGGTAGCGAACCCCATGCGGCAAGGCGGCGTGGCGGATGCGGTGGAAATCGTCGAGGAACAGGTACAAGGAGCCTTCCAGGCGACGCAGGTCGGCGAGGAAGGCATCCAGGATACCCTCCAGCGGCACCGCGACGTCGGTGCCGAGCAGATTGGCGGTATTGCCGCCGAATGCCGGGACCACTCGCTGGATGCTCGCCAGCAGGTACTGGATCAGACGCTGCGGTTCGCTGTCGGTCTCGTCGCAGGACAACCATGCCACCGCCGCGCCCTGCTCCAGCAGGCGCAGGCGCAACTGGCAGAGGATGGTGCTCTTGCCGAAGCCGGCCGGCGCGCTGAGCACCATCGCGCGTCGCCCGCGGGCCTCGTACAGGCGGTCGATCAGCGCCTGGCGGGGCAGCAGCGGCAGCCCTCCGGCGCCTGGCGGGAACAGCTTGGTCTGCAACAGCGGAATGGTGCTGGCGGGAACACCGTCGCGATGGCCCATGGTCAGAGCAGGCTCAGCTCGCGGGCTCGCCGGATCGCCTGGGTGCGATTGCGCACCTTGAGCTTTTCGTAGATGTTGTGCAGATGCCATTTGACGGTCCCCAGGGCCAGCGACAGGCGCTGGCCGATTTCTTCGTTGGATAGGCCCTGTGCGGCCAGGCAGACCACTTCGCGCTCGCGCTCCGTCAGGCCTTCCTCGAGCGCATCCTGGGGCTTGCGCACGCCCTGCCCGGGCCAGATGCCGAGCAGGCCGCGAATGAAGGTCTGTAGCGCCGGCTGGCGCTCGGTGGATTCGAGTTGCTGGAGCAACTGGCGAATGCCGTCGCCTTCCTCGATGAAGAGGCTGCGCACCCCTTCCCGTTCGGCATTGATCAGGCATTCGCCGAGCAGGCTGTTGGCCCGTTCCTGGTAGCCCAGGCGCTGATAGCTGAGCGCCGCCAGGATATCCAGGCGCAGGCGCTGCAGGCCATGCCAACCGGGCTGCAAGGTGCCGCGCAACTGAGTGATCTCGTGCAGCGCCTCGCTGAAATGTCCTCGCCCCTGCAACAGGCGCACGCGGCTCACACCCAGCGACCAGTTGACCGGGTTGAAGGCCATGTTGCGGTAGTGTGCCGCCATCTTGTTCCAGTCCACGCTCTTCAACCGCTGCTCGGCGCGCTTCAGGCGGTCGGGGCCGCTGTCCTGGAGGATCAGGTTGATCTCTTCGGCCATGGCCTGGGCGAAGAAGCGCCACGACTGATTGCGCGAGGCCAGGGCCTGCATCGCCGCCAGGCTGGCCAGCGCCTCCTTCGGCCGTCCCAGCAGGCGCTGGGTGCGCGCCAGGCAGATCTGTCCCTGGGCATAGAAATCGATCGGATTGATCACATCCACATGCCCGAGCGCCCAGCCCAGGCGCTCTTCCAGCCCGTCCAGCTCGATCCTGTAGTAGGCGGTCAGGGCCTCGGTGATGGTCGGCAGCGCCAGCGCGCTCCTGGACTTCTCGAACAGCGGCCGGGCGCGCTGGCGGAGCCGCTCGATGAGCAGTTGCGCCTGTTTCACCTGGCCCTGCTCGAGTGCGAGGATCACCTCGACGTTGGCCAGTTGCATGTCCAGGTAGCGCCCTTCGAGGAAATGATTGCGCTGCTGCGCCAGCCCCAGCAGGCGCCGCGCCTGGTCGCCCTGGCCACGGACCACCTGGGCCAGCGCGGCAGTGATCAACACCGCCACTTCGAGGAAGGCAGCGTTCTGCCCGAGCTGGACTTCGACCCGGCGAGCCAGGGCGATGCACAGTTCCAGATCGTCCTTCTGCAACGCCACCACCGCCTTCACCGCCAGCGCGGAGAGGTACTGGTCGCCCATCGGCCCGTCGCCGCGGCTCTCCCCCCAGCGCGCCAGCAGTTCGTCGATGATCCGGTTGGCCTCGCCCAGGCTGAGGTCGCTGGCCCGCGACCAGACATCGGTAAGGACCAGGATCGGATAGCGCTCGGCGATTTCGTCCGGCACATGCTTGCGCCAACGGTAGATCAGGCTGAGCTGGCCGCGGTTGATCAGCTCCAGTCCGCATCCGTCGACCAGCGCGGCGATCATCTCCGGGTCTTCCGCCGCACAGGCATGCTCGATGGCGAACGTCGGCATGTGGTGGTTGGTGAACCACAGGCTGGCGTTGAAATGCAGTTGCTTGAAACGGTCCGGATCGGAGTCGCGCAGGCGGTTGCGGAGGAAGTCGGCGAACAGCAGGTGGAAGCGATACCACTGGCGTTCGCGATCCAGCGGCAGGAGGAACAATTGCATGGACTCCAGGCGCTCCAGCAGCGCCTGGCCGTCCTGGCGCCCGGTCAGGGCGTTGGCCAGGTCGCCGCTCAATTGGCTGGCAACGCCAAGGGCCAGCAGCGCTTCCTGCAGGTCGCCAGGCAAGCGTTCGAAGACCGCCGCCAGCAGATAGGCGCTGACCGCCTGCTTGTCGCCGTCGAGCAGGGCCATTTCCTGCACCTGCGGTTGCTGGCGCAGCCACAGGCTGACGAGATGCACGCCCACCACCCAGCCTTCGGTCTGGCCATAGAGCGCCTTCAGGCAGGGCTCGTCCAGATAGAGACCGCTGCGCTCGAGGTATTCGCGGGTTTCCTCGAAGCCGAGGCGCAGCTCCTCGAGGCCGATTTCCAGCAACAGTCCCTTGGCCCGCCAGGTAGCCAGGCTCAGCGCCGGCTGCGAACGCGTGCCCAGGGCCAGGACCAGCCCGGGCGGTGCGTACTGCACCAGGCGGTTGAGGCCGGTGAAGATGTCCGGGTTGCTAACCAGGTGCAGGTCGTCCAGCACCAGCAGCAACGGCCGCGCATAGCGATCGAGATCGCCGAGCAGGCTTTCGATCACCGCCACCACCGGGACCCGCATGGTGTTCTGCAGGTAGGTCTGGGCGTCGTCGCCAAGCTGCGGCACGGCTTCGCCCAGCGCCTCGATCAGCTGCCGGCAGAAACGGGCGGGGTCGTCGTCTTCTTCGGCAAGCGAGAGCCAGGCCACCGCCTGGTCTGCTACAGTGCGCTCCCTGGCCAGGGCGGCGAGCGCGCAGGTCTTGCCGAAGCCGGCAGGTGCGGAAAACATCAGAACGCGTGAATGGGGATTGCGATCCAGCAGGTTGCGGATCGCGGGGCGAAGAGAATATTCGGCTGGCACCTGAGGCGGCACTATTCTGGAGCGCGAAAGGCTGCCGGCTGCTGGATCCTGTACTGCATCCACGGCCTGTATCCCTGTGTCATTATCATTGTGGTACGGAGCCAAATCTCCGTGGGATATTTCCATAATTAGCAGATCACCCTTCTTACGTAAACTGAAGAAATGGCTCTAGGATCGACGATTCCGGCGAACTAGAATTCCTGACTGTCCCACTACCCCCACTTTCCATGCCCAGTTGTCATGTTCACCCCCTGCCCTACCATAGCGACCCAAGCTGTCTCTTTGCCATCATCCATGAGGCGCCCGGTGCGGTGATGCTCGATTCGGGTCGCCCCATCGCTACCCGTGGACGCTATGACCTTATGAGCGCCTGGCCATTGGCAGAACTGGCGCCGCTGCCCGACGAATCGGCCAACCGCTTCTTCGCCCGCCTACGCGAAGCGGCCGGAAGCCTGGGCCCCGCGCAGCTGCCAGCGCCGTACGAACTGCCCTTCGCCGGCGGTCTGCTGGGCTATTTATCCTACGACCTGGGTCGGCGCATCGAGCGCATCGGCGAACACGCCCGCGATGACCTGGGCCTGCCGCTGGCCTCCGTCGGCCTGTATGCCTGGGCGCTGATCAGCGACCACCAGGCCGGCACCAGCCAACTGGTATTCCACCCGCGATTGGACGAGCGCGAACGCCAGCGCCTGATCGCCCTGTTCAGCGAGGAAGCGCAAGGCGCGGCCGGCAACTTCAAGCTTCTGGGAAAATTCCGACGGAGCATCAGCGCATCCGACTATCGGCAGGCGATCCGCCGCATCCAGGACTACATCCAGGCAGGCGACTGCTACCAGGTGAACTATAGCCAGCGCTTCCAGGCCGCTTGCAGCGGCTCGCCGTGGCCGGCCTATCGCGCCCTGCGCGAGGCCTGCCCGACGCCGTTCTCCGGCTACCTGCGACTGGCCGACGGCGCGATCCTCAGCCTGTCGCCGGAGCGCTTCCTCAAGCTCGGCAAGGGCAAGGTGGAAACCCGGCCGATCAAGGGCACCCGCCCGCGCGGCAAGACGCCCGAGGAGGACATGGCGCTGGCGGCGTCGCTGCTGGCCAGCCCCAAGGACCGCGCGGAAAACCTGATGATCGTCGACCTGCTGCGCAACGACATCGGACGCAGTTGCCAACCTGGCAGCGTACGGGTACCGGAGCTGTTTGCCCTGGAAAGCTATCCCAACGTGCATCACCTGGTGAGCAGCGTCACCGGCGAACTGGCGCCGGGCAAGGACGCCCTCGACCTGCTGGAAGGCAGCTTCCCCGGCGGCTCGATCACCGGCGCGCCGAAGATTCGCGCCATGCAGATCATCGACGAGCTGGAACCGAGCCGACGCGGCATCTACTGCGGCAGCCTGTTCTACCTCGACGTGCGCGGCGAGATGGACAGCTCGATCGCCATCCGCACCCTGCTGGTCAGGGACGGCCAGGTCAGTTGCTGGGGCGGCGGCGGCATCGTCGCCGACTCGCACTGGGAGGACGAGTACCAGGAAACCCTGGACAAGGTCCGGGTGCTGCTGGAAACCCTGGAAGGAATGGCCGGGACAGCGTCCCCGGAATAGAAAAGAGCCCGCGTTCCGCGGGCTCTTTCATCGGCGGCGCGGCTACAGGCTCAGCGAACGGCTGGAAGCCTTGAGGAACTCGCGCTTGAGGTCTTCGTAGGTATGCACCGCGGGGAACTGGGGAAACTCGCGGATCACGTTTTCCGGGGCATGGAACAGGATGCCGGCGTGGGCCTCGGAAAGCATGGTGGTGTCGTTGTAGGAATCGCCGGCGGCGATCACCCGATAGTAGAGGCTCTTGAAGGCGATCACCGACTGCCGCTTGGGATCCTTCTGGCGCAATTGATAGCCGACCACCCGGTCGCTGTCGTCGATCTCCAGCTTGTGGCACAACAGGGTCGGGAAGCCCAGCTGGCGCATCAGCGGCTGGGAGAACTCGTAGAAGGTGTCGGAGAGAATCACCACCTGGAAGCGCTCGCGCAGCCAGTCGACGAATTCCACCGCCCCCTCCAGCGGCTTCAGGGTAGCGATCACCTCCTGGATGTCGCCCAGCTTCAGACCATGTTCGTCGAGGATGCGCAGGCGCTGCTTCATCAGCACGTCGTAGTCCGGAATGTCCCGGGTGGTCGCCTTCAAGGCGTCGATACCGGTTTTTTCCGCGAACGCGATCCAGATTTCCGGAACCAGCACGCCTTCCAGGTCAAGACAGGCAATTTCCACAGGACTCTCCTCGAAATTCTCTGAACGATGGGGTGACGACGGACGCGGCACTCTAGCCCCTCGCCGAGGGCAAGGCAACGCCGGCTTATTCCTGGAATCAAGGTCGACAGGGGTAAATGGTTATTTAGGGCCATATGCCGCCCTTTGCTACCATTCCCGCCACAGAGCGCAACAGCGCCGCCCAGCACCAGGACCCCAGCCCGATGAGCCAGCCTTTCGACCTTCCCGCCCTCGCCTCCAGCCTTGCCGACAAATCCCCCCAGGACATCCTGAAAGCCGCCTTCGAGCACTTCGGCGACGAGCTGTGGATCTCCTTCAGCGGCGCCGAGGACGTCGTCCTGGTAGACATGGCCTGGAAGCTCAACCGCAACGTGAAGGTGTTCAGCCTCGACACCGGTCGCCTGCACCCGGAAACCTATCGTTTCATCGACCAGGTCCGCGAACACTACGGCATCGCCATCGACGTGCTTTCCCCCGACCCGCGCCTGCTCGAACCCCTGGTGAAGGAAAAGGGCCTGTTCAGCTTCTACCGGGACGGCCACGGCGAGTGCTGCGGCATCCGCAAGATCGAACCGCTCAAGCGCAAGCTCGCCGGCGTGCGCGCCTGGGCCACCGGCCAACGCCGCGACCAGAGCCCCGGCACGCGCAGCCAGGTGGCGGTGCTGGAAATCGACGGTGCCTTTTCCACGCCGGAAAAGCCGCTGTACAAATTCAACCCGCTGTCGTCCATGACCAGCGAGGAGGTCTGGGGCTATATCCGCATGCTCGAACTGCCCTACAACAGCCTGCACGAACGCGGCTATATCAGCATCGGCTGCGAACCCTGCACCCGTCCGGTGCTGCCCAACCAGCACGAGCGCGAGGGCCGCTGGTGGTGGGAGGAAGCCACCCACAAGGAGTGCGGGCTGCACGCCGGCAACCTGATCAGCAAGGCCTGAAACCGTCGATAGAGCGTATGCAATCGGGGTAAAGTGCGGGTCGAACCCCGAGCGGAGACCCAGCATGCGCATCACCATGGTCAAGAAAGTCCTCGCCAACGGCGAGGACTGCCGCAAGTGCAAGGAAGTCCGGCAACGCCTGGAACAAGGCGGCTACCTGCCGCGCATCCATCGCACCCTGGTGGCCGACGAACGCGACCCGAACAGCGCAGGCTGGATGGTCGCCGCCCAATATGGCGTAGAGACCGCGCCGTTCTTCGTGGTTCGCCACGACGACGGGCGCGAACAGGTCTACACCGTGTTCATGAGCTTCCTCCATGAAGTCCTCGAACCGCGAGCCGAGCAGTCCGCGGACGCTGATCGCGAAGCGCTGGCCAGGCTGGCCGGTCGCGACAATCTCGACATGCTCTGAGGGCCAGCCATGAAAAAGCCCGGCACCAGGCCGGGCTTTTTCATGGGCCGAGGCGATCAGTAGACCGGCAGTTCGATGCCGTCGAACAACTCGTCCAGCTCGGCCTTGTTGTGGCATTGCACGGCCTTGGCCAGCAGCTCGCGGGTCAGGTGCGGAGCGAATTTCTCGATGAAGTCGCACATGAAGCCGCGCAGGAAGGTGCCGCGGCGGAAGCCGATCTTGGTCACGCTGGACTCGAACAGGTGGCTGGCGTCGAGGATCACCAGGTCGTTGTCGAGCTTCGGATCGACCGCCATGTGCGCCACGATGCCGACCCCCAGGCCCAACCGCACGTAGGTCTTGATCACGTCGGCATCGGCCGCGGTGAATACCACCTTGGGCACCAGGCCGCGCTGGCTGAAGGCTTCGTCGAGCTTGGAGCGGCCGGTGAAGCCGAACACGTAGGTGACGATCGGCTGCTCGGCCAGGGCTTCCAGGGTCAGTTTCGGCAGCTTGGTCAGCGGATGCCCGTGGGGCACGATGACGCAGCGATTCCAGCGGTAGCAGGGCATCATGATCAGGTCGCCGAACAACTCCAGCGCCTCGGTGGCGATGGCGAAGTCGACGGTGCCGTCGGCGGCCATTTCGGCGATCTGCATCGGCGTGCCCTGGTGCATGTGCAGGGAGACGTCCGGGTACTGCTTGATGAAGCCGCTGATCACGTTGGGCAGCGCATAGCGCGCCTGGGTGTGGGTAGTGGCGATGGACAGCGTGCCCTTCTTCTCGTTGGAGAATTCCTGGGCGATCTGCTTGATGCTCTCGACCTTGCGCAGGATCTCGCCGGCGGTATGGATGATCCGCTCCCCCGCCGGCGTCACACGGGTCAGGTGCTTGCCGCTGCGAGCGAACACCTCGACGCCCAGTTCGTCCTCCAGCAGGCGGATCTGCTTGCTGATGCCCGGCTGCGAAGTATAGAGGCTCTGCGCCGTGGCGGAGACGTTGAGGTCGTGGTGCGCAACCTCCCAGATATAGCGCAATTGCTGAAGCTTCATGGAGATTCCTCGAAAAGGTTGTCGCGACCGGCGATCAAGAACCGAAGGTATATAACCATATTAATGGTTTGAGGAATAAAATTAGACGTTTTTTTTGATTTTGCACGCTTTTTCACCAGCCGACCGCTGGCCTACAGGTCGCGACTACGGTGCTGCAACATCGGCACCAGGTACACCGGTACCTCCGCCAGTTGCACCAGACGCGCGGCAGTCCGGCCCAGCGGCGTGTCGAGCTGGGTGCCGTGGCTATGGCTGCCGGCGACGATCAGGTCCACGGCCAGCTTTTCCGCCTCATCGAGGATCATCTGCGGCGGGTCGCCCTGCACCACCCGCACGCTCTTGACCAGCGCCGCATCCTGGGGCAACTCGCCGAGTTCATCGCGAAACCCTTCCAGGACCCGCTTCTCGATGCTTTCCATGACGTTGTCCAGCCCTTGCGCCCGCAGGTCTTGGAGACGCTCGGTGTCAAGGTAGGTCTGCAGGACCGACTCGGCGAACAGCCCGAGGGGCTCCACCACATGGACGACATAGAGCTCGGCGTTGTAGGCGCGGGTCAGCGACAGGGCGTGTTGCAGGACATAGGGAGCATAGAGCCCCAGATCGGTGGCGTAGAGAATCGAACGAATCATGCGGCCTCCTCGACAGCCTGCGCGGCGGGCCTCATTAGCAGATTAGCAGCAAGCATCCATTCTCCTAGCGTTCCCTGCTGTTTCGGGCTTTTTCCGGCCCGTTGGGGTAAATCCCTTTTCTCCCTGCGAGCGCGGCGCCGGCTGGTCGCCGCGCTCGGCCCTTCAGCGCGGTTGTGCTTCGAGGAAGCGCAACGCCTGGTACAGCGCCTCGACCCTGGGCATCCGGTAGCCCGCAGCAGCAGCGCGGGCCAGGGGCGCGGCATAGATCGCCGCCAGCTCCAATGGCCGCCCATGGGCGAAGTCGTGGTACATGCTCGGCCGATAGTCGGGCATCCGCTCGGTCGCCGCCAGCAGTTGGTCCGCATAGCCCTCAGGCAGGATGAAGCCGCAGGCGCCGGCAGCACCGATGACTTCCTCCATGATCGCCTCGATCAGCGACCGACTGTCCGCGTTGGCCATCAGCGGCGCGGTGCTGCTCTTCAGCAATACCGACAGCCCGTTGTAGGGGATGTTCCAGACCAGCTTCTGCCAGCGCGCCTGCTCCAGGTCGGGCATCGCCGTGGACTCCAGCCCGGACTCGCGGAACAGCGCGGCACCCTCCTCGACGATCTCGCGCCGGCGTCGCTCGTCGGCCGGTCCGGAATGATAGCCGAGATTCACTCCGCCGTAGGCCTGGTGCTCGATCACGCCCGGTTCGCCGCGATGCACACAGATGAAGCAGAGGCCGCCCAGCAGATGCAGGCTTTCCGGCAGCAGCGGCCGCAGCCGCTCCTCCACGCCCAGACCGTTCTGCAGCAGCAGAACCTTGGCTCCCGGCGCCGCCGCTGCGCGGATCAGGGGTGCCAGTTCGTGATTGCCGGTGGTCTTGGCGCCCACCAGCAACCAGTCGCAGGGCGGCATGTCCTGCGCCGAATGGTAGGCCTGGACCGGCGCCAGGCGCCGGAAGCCATGCACCGCACTATTCAGGCTGAGTCCGGCGCGATTGACCGCCTCGAACTCGCTGCGCAGGAGAAAATGCACGTCGTGACCGGCATGCGCCAGCATCAATCCATAGAAGCCGCCGATGGCTCCCGTACCGATGACGCCGATCCGTTGCTGCTTTGAATCCATCAGGGCAACTCCTCAGGTAAAGCGGTCGACCCCGCCAGCACCGCACCCCGCAAGGCTTCCTGGTGCAGCGGAACGTTCAGTGCGCCATGGAAGCGGCCGTCGCGGACCATGAACAGGGCCGGCAGGTGAAAGACGCCGTAGCGTTCCACCAGGCCGCCATTGCGGCCGGCGTCCACCCAGCACAGGCGCTCGATGGGCAGGTCCATCGCGGGGAGATGGCGCCGGGCCCAGCGGCACGACGCGCAGCCTTCGCTGGTGAATACCAACAGCGAAACCCCTTCCAGGGCAAGCAACTGCCGGTCGGCGTCCAGATCGGTGAGTTCCAGGGACGGCACGCTGCTGACCTCGATAGAAAGGAAGAAATGGGGCCCGACCATCATCCGTAGGCTTCGGCTCCTGCGATAGCGCTGGCGCCCTCCTCGGCCAGCGGATACGCGCAAGGCGCGCCCCTCCGCAGCACCTGCACAATATCGTCCGCGGCGGCCTCACCTGCAACTCCGCTGGCAGCCTTGGCCCGGAGCAACGAAGAAAACGTGCGCAGAGCGGGGAAAACACCGGCGAACCGCGTCCCGCCCATTGTCTAGGCCCGGCCCGACACGTTAAGGTTCGTCTCCCCGTTTGCGAACTTCATGCCTGCGCCCTTTCGCAGGGGGCCTCCCGGCGGCCGGCGCCCGTGACCTGATTGAGTACCACGATGGCTGATTTACAGATCGACGACCTTAACGTTGCCTCCAACGAGACCCTGATCACGCCGGAGCAGCTCAAGCGTGAAATTCCCCTGACCGACAAGGCCCTGCAGACCGTGGCCCATGGTCGCCAGGTGGTGCGCGACATCCTGGATGGCAAGGACCACCGTCTGTTCGTGGTGATCGGCCCCTGCTCCATCCACGACATCAAGGCCGCCCACGAATACGCCGACCGCCTCAAGGCGCTCGCGGCCGAAGTGGCGGATACGCTGTTCCTGGTGATGCGCGTGTACTTCGAGAAGCCGCGTACCACGGTGGGCTGGAAAGGCCTGATCAACGATCCGTACCTGGACGACTCGTTCAAGATCCAGGATGGCCTGCACATCGGTCGCCAACTGCTCCGCGACCTCGCCGAGAAAGGCTTGCCCACCGCCACCGAAGCGCTCGACCCGATTTCCCCGCAGTACCTGCAGGACCTGATCAGCTGGTCGGCGATCGGCGCCCGTACCACCGAATCGCAGACCCACCGCGAGATGGCCTCCGGCCTGTCTTCCGCGGTCGGCTTCAAGAACGGCACCGATGGCAGCCTGACCGTGGCGATCAATGCCCTGCAGTCGGTCTCCAGCCCGCATCGCTTCCTCGGCATCAACCAGCAGGGCGGCGTATCCATCGTCACCACCAAGGGCAACCGCTATGGTCACGTGGTGTTGCGCGGCGGCAACGGCAAGCCGAACTACGATTCGGTCAGCGTCGCGCTCTGCGAGCAGGACCTGAACAAGGCGAAAATCCCGCTGAACATCATGGTCGACTGCAGCCACGCCAACTCCAACAAGGACCCGGCCCTGCAACCGCTGGTGATGGACAACGTCAGCAACCAGATCGTCGAAGGCAACAACTCGATCGTCGGCCTGATGGTGGAAAGCCACCTGGGCTGGGGCAGCCAGCCGATTCCGAAGGATCTCGACCAACTTCAGTACGGCGTTTCCATCACCGACGCCTGCATCGACTGGGCGACCACCGAGAAGAGCATCCGCAGCATGCACGCCAAGCTCAAGGAAGTGCTGCCGAAACGCCAGCGCGGCTGAGCGAGGCGGAAACGAAAACGCCGGGCTGATGCCCGGCGTTTTTCATTGCGCGCCTGCTCAGGCGGCCGGATCGGCCTGACGCTGGCGACGCTCGATGTAACGCTCCACGTAGGAGCAGGACGGGATCACGCTGTAGCCCATGCGGTCGGCGTACTGCAGGGCGTGCTCGGTCAACGCGGCGGCGATACCGCGACCACGCAGCGAATCCGGTACGAAGGTCCGGTAGATATCCAGCGTCTGCTTGCCCAGGTCCATATAGGCCAGATAGGCACGATGGCCATCCACCGTCGTCTCGAATTGATGGCCGCCCACGTCATGATGGATGGACAGGGACTCGCTCACTTTGGATCTCCTCAACGGGTTCGTAACCCGACCCGCGCCTGATTGATAGGTTCCTCGCGAGGAAGCCCCCGCGTACCGGCCTCCAGCGGACCGCCGGAGACCTTCGTCCGTTCTCGTCCCGGTGGCGGATCGCGCCTGGCGGACATCCTCGAAACGGCTGGCCTGCACCGCATGCAAGGCCGGACTAACGATAGGGCCCATATTGCTGTCTTCCCCGGTCAGACTCAACCGTTTCTTCTGGCAGGAACGCGCAGGCGTCGCTGGAGCCCTGGCCGGGAGGCCGCGCAAGCGCAATCGCGCATGACCCGCGGGTCAGCCAAAGCGCTTTACGCCGACGGCGGCCATCAGTAAGGTCTGCGCCACTCCACCAAAAGGAATCCTGCCATGAGCGAGTTGATCAGCTACCAGTTCGAAGACGGCATCGCCACCCTGACCCTCAACAACGGCAAGGTGAACGCCATCTCCCCGGCGGTGATCGACGCCTTCAACCAGGCTCTCGACCAGGCCTTGCAGGACAAGGCCGTGGTCATCGTCACCGGCCAGCCGGGCATCCTCTCCGGTGGCTACGACCTGAAGGTCATGACCTCCGGCCCGGAGAATGCCGTCAACCTGGTCGCCGCCGGCTCGACCCTGGCTCGCCGCCTGCTCTCCCATCCCTACCCGGTGATCGTCGCCTGCCCCGGGCACGCGGTAGCCAAGGGCGCCTTCCTGCTGCTCTCGGCCGACTACCGGATCGGCGTCGACGGGCCGTTCCAGATCGGCCTGAACGAAGTCGCCATCGGCATGACCATGCACCATGTCGGCATCGAACTGGCCCGCGATCGCCTGCGCAAGTCGGCGTTCACCCGCTCGGTCATCAATGCCGAGATGTTCAGTCCGGCCGCTGCGGTGGATGCCGGCTTCCTCGACACCCTGGTCAGCGCCGACCAGTTGCAGGAAAGCGCGCGTGCAGCGGCCCAGCAGTTGAAGAAACTCAACATGACCGCGCACCGCAATACCAAGCTCAAGGTGCGCAAGGCACTGCTGGAAACCCTCGACCAGGCGATCGAGCTGGACAAGAAGCACCTGGGCTAAGGCCCGCTCCAGCGAAAGCCCGGTTGATACCGGGCTTTTTTGCGCCCAATAATTACTTATTACGCAAAGGTAACTCTCCAGAACTGCTATTTTTAAAAAATTATTACGAATTATCCTGATGACATTCCCAAGGAAAACCGGAGGTCATCATGAAACGCAATGTCTTCGCCGCCATTCTCCTCGGCATGGCTACCACCCTCGCAGTGCAAGCCAGCTTCGCCGACGAATCCAGCCTGATGGAAAACCGCATGGTCCAACTGAACCAGCACGCCATCGAGCAGGCCCAGCAGCAACAGGCCACGGCGCCAACCGCGAGCGACACCGATGCGCAGGGTTGAACGCCGCCTGCCAGGAACGTTTTTCTTTTCCCCGCAACCCTGAAAAGCCCGGCTCACGCCGGGCTTTTCGTTCAGGCCAGCTTTTCCTCGGCCGCCACGCCCTTGCGATAGACCTCGTAGAGAATCACCGGGATCTCCAGATCGCCCAGGTGGCGAACCACCAGCGGCTTGACCTCGGACCAGTCCAGCCCGCCCACTCCCGTCGCCACGCAGGGCAGAGCCAGGCTGCTCACCCCTTCGCTGCGCACATAGCGGGCCAGCTCGCGCAGGGCATGGCCGACATCCTCCAGGCTCGCCTTGCCCGGCTTGGCGCTACGACCGCTGTGCAGCATGCCCTGGGTGATCAGGTTGACGATGCACTGGGTCTTGCCCTGCTCGTCGACCCCGGCCCAGACCCAGATGCCGCCCGGCTCGGGCGCCCTGGCATGGGCGGCATGCCGGTAGTCGCGAACCATCGACGGCCAGCATTCGCGCAAGGCGAGGGCCAGGCCGCTGTCGAAATGGTCCTGGGGCGCGATGCCGTGGGCGATCACCTGGGCCCCGGAAAGCAGAATGTCACCTTCAACTTCACGAATCATGAGCGTTTCCTTCTTGGCTTCGGGACAGGCGCTTCGTGCGCCGCCCTGCATCTTTCACCGTACGCCTTGCCCGCCGGCGCCAGTTGATGCGTATCAAGAACGGCCGGTCCCATCCGCTACGGGCCGACTAGACTGCATGCGAGGGAACCTTGGAGGCGCCTCGCCTCTCCATTGGATTCCAGCCTCGTGCCGTCTCATCCATGACAAGGAAACAACCGCCATGCCGAAATGGATTGCACTTTGCCTGATCCCGCTGTTGGCAAGCTGCGCCACCTGCCGCCAGGACAGCGACAGGGAAAAACTGCTGTACGAGAACGACATGCTGCAGGCGAAACTGATCATCGTCGCCAACGACCGCGATCGCCTGCCGCTGGCCCAGGCCCTGCTGGAGCGCGCGGCGCGCGAGGACCGCAGCGGCGAGGCGGACTTCTACCAGGCCGTGCTGATCGCTCGCCGCGACGGCCAGGCCAGCGATTGCGAGCGCATCACCCGCCTCCTCGAACGTTCCGCCGAGCGACGCTACCCGCTGGCCAACGCGATGCTCTACAAGATCTACGCCGAGCCCTTCCTGTTGCCGCGCGCCGATATTCCCAAGGCGGAGACCTATCGCCAGGCCTACGCCGAGCTGCCGGTCGCGCGCAGCGGCTACCCCTCCTTCGAGCGAGCCCGGCAGGTGGTCGATCGTCTGCTCGCGCCGACTTCGTCCTGATCCATCGGGCCCGAACCCGGGCCCCGCAACCCGTACCGGTCGTTCGGCCAAAGCATCATTTCTGTCGATAGTTAATAGCGCGACAATTCGTTATCCAATCGAATTCTTCTCCGCGATCCTATGCCCATCCGAGGTATCGATCACGGAAGCCGCCATGAAACGTCGCAGCCCCCGCCATTACGCCCGCAACACCGCCCTGGCCACCCTGGGTCTGTACGCCATCCTCATGCTGGTCGTGCTGAGCCTCGTCGCCGGCGCCGAAAGCGCCAGGAACGCCACACCGGACAACGACACCGCCACGACCTTCTCCAACCAGATCGGCCAGGCCCTGCCAGGCCTGCTCTCGGGGTTGAACAGTCGACGCGCCGGTTGAACGCCGGCTTCTTTCCCGGGAAACAGCATGAGAAGGCAAACACGGAAATTCTGGATCGTCGCCGCCCTGGCGATATTGACCAATGGCTACTCGCTACTCGGCCTCGCCCAAGGCTCGGCAGGCGCACTGGCGCGCACCATCGAATGCAACCAGGCGATGGTCCGCGCGCTGGCGGCCAACCTGGCGCTGAAGCTGCAGAGCGGCACCCCGCCGGCACGCCCGCAGCGCTGGATCCCGGAGCGCTTCATCCTCGACTGCCCGGCCTGAAACGAAAACGCCGCCAACCCCGGGAGGCTGGCGGCGCTCGCATGGCGCGGAGCCGGCTCAGGCGCCGGTCGGCTGGCGCGCGACGAAACGCATCATCCATTCGGCGACGACGGTGCCCTGGTGGTCCCCCGCCAGGCTATCGACCCCCTTGCGATAGAGTTCCTCGCCCAGGTGCTGCTGGCGCAGTTCGAGCAGTTCGCGGGAGTAGTCGTGGACGAACTCGGGATGCCCCTGGAAGCACAGCACCTGGTCGCCGATGGCGTAGGCGGCATAGGGACAGAAGTCGCTGGAAGCGATCACCCGCGCGTTTTCCGGCAGCCGGGTGACCTGGTCCTGGTGGCTGATCAACAGGGTCAGGTCCGGCAGCGCCGGGCTCATCCAGTCGGCCCGTTCGTTCAACTGGTACTGGTGGATGCCCATGCCCCAGCCCTGGCTGGCGCGCTCGGCCTTGCCACCGAGCAGCAGGGCCAGCAACTGGTGGCCGAAACACACGCCGAGGAGCTTGTCGCCGCGCTCGTAGCGGTCCAGGAGGAAGGTCTTCAGGGTCTGGATCCACGGGTCGGGACCGAAGGAGTCGGCCTTGCTGCCGGTCACCAGGTAGGCGTCGAAGCGCTCGTCGTCCGCCGGATAGCGCCCCTCCACCACGTTGTAGATGACGAATTCGGCGGCGATCGGTTGCTTGGCGAACAGTTGCTGGAACATCCGGCCGTAGCCTTCGTAGCGCTCGATCAGCTCGGGACGAAGGATATCGGTTTCCAGGATACAGATGCGGAGCGACATAAAGACTCTCTGAAGAAGTGGGGTTATTGTCGTTTTCGTTTGATTTAATTAACACAGGAGCGCGGGCAAGGGAACCGTCGCCCTGGCCTCGAAAGGAATATCCGGACGATTCGCCAAAAAACAAGCAGCCGGCAGAAAGATTCCCGAGACGCCCAGCCGTAAAGAAATCTGCACAGGAGACGGAAGGACTCCCCATGCCCGGAACCGCCACGTAAACTGGCGGTTTTCCCGCGAGGCACACGCCATGTTGCTCAAGGCAGTACGTAACGGACTGGGTCAGGCGATTATCCTCGCCGACTTCGTCAGCCGCCCCCGCAAGCTGCAGCGCAGCGCCGAGGCCCAGGCCGAGGTCGAGCGGGCGCTGCGGAACCTGTCGCTCTACCAGTTCCGCGCCTGTCCGTTCTGCGTGAAGACACGCCGCGCCATGCACCGGCTGAACTTGCCGATGCAACTCAAGGACGCCATGAACGATCCGCAGGCCCGCCAGGCTTTGCTGGAAGGCGGCGGGAAGGTCAAGGTGCCGTGCCTGCGCATCGAGGAAAACGGCCAGGTGCGCTGGATGTACGAATCCAGCGAGATCATCGCCTATCTGGAAGGTCGTTTCGCCAACGCCTGAGCGGCCGATCAACCGCCCCCGGCCGCGTCCAGGGGCAGCCGGTGGATCAGGAAACGCGCCGGCACCTCGCCCTCGCGCCCCGGCAACAGGCGGTGGCGAATGCGGGACTCGCTGACATAGGCGCAACCCTGTCCGGTGACGGTCAGGTTGACCGGCGACTCCAGGCCCTCGCGTATCACTTCGATGCCGCGCCGCCCTGGAGCGAGCGGCTCGGCGATCCGCAGCACCTTGCCGGCGCCGCTGCGGATGGCGTTCTCCAGCACGATCAGCGAGCCGTCCGGAGCCAGCGCCATGCCGTCCGGATTCTCCAGCGTTCGGGGCAGCTCCATCTCGCGCAGCCGCGGACGCGAGGCGACCCCTTCGACGACATGGATCGCCCCGCTACCGAAGTTGCCGACCAGCAGGGTGTCCTCGTCCACCCGGACGATGCCCGCCGCGCCCAGGCCGCCGGGGTCGGCCAGGCGGCTGTCGCGCAGCAACACCTGGAACGCCGGTTCCCCGGGCCGCAGCCGCATCAGGCTGCCATCCCGGGTTTCGCTCAGGTAGACCGTTCCGTCCGGCGCCACCGCGAGATCGTTGCCCATCCCGTCGCCGGGCAGGGTCAGATATCGGCGCACGGCACCGGTCGCGAGATCCAGGGCGAACACCCCATGCGGCCGGCGCCGGCCAGCGGGTAGGAAGTCCGGCGAATTGCCCCAGAGCAGGCCACGCGGCTCGTCCAGCCGCAGCGCGGTGGCAGCGAAGATCGCCGGGCTGCCGGCGAAGAAGGTTTCCCACTCGCCCCCGGGAGGCTTGCTCAGGATGCGCCCGCTGGTGACCAGACCGACGTACAGCGTTCCATCGGCGGCATGGGCGATGCCGTTGGGATACCGGGCCCCCGCTGGCAGGACGATGCTCGTCGCGGCGCAGGACGGCTCGCGCTCGCCCGGCGCACGGGCGAAAACCGGCAAGACGGTCGCCGATACCATGGATACCAGCAGCAACACGGAAGCCTGTCGTCTCATCATGCTTTCTCCGTCGATGTGCGCCCTACCAGCGCGGGGTCCGGGCGCGCACCGTGAGCGGCGCCTCCAGCGTGGCGCACTCCTCTTCGGCGAGGTCCAGCGTCAGCGCCGCGAGGGCATCCTCGAGGTGATGCGGCCTGGACAGGCCGACGATCGGCGCGGCGACACCGTTCCGGCCAAGCAGCCAGGCCAGGGCGAGTTGCGCCGGTGGAAGCCCGCGGGCAGCGGCGAGTTTCTCCAACGCGCCGAGGGTCGACTCGACTTCCTCCCTGCCGCCGTACCAGCGCGGGGCCTGTTCGTCCGTCCGGGTCCGCAGCGTGCCGGCGCTTCGCGCTCCGGCCAGCAGCCCACGCGCCAGCGGCGACCAGGGCGTCAACGCGATCCCCTCTTCCCGGCACAGCGGCACGAGGTCCTCCTCGTCCTCGCGAACGATCAGGTTGTACTGGCTCTGCATCGAGATGAATTGCGCCAGGCCGTGGTGGCGCTGGAAGGCGAGCATCTTCATGAAGCGCCAGGCCGGCATCGACGAGGCGCCGAGGTAACGGACCTTGCCGGCACGCACCAGGCTGTCGAGGGTTTCGCAGGTTTCCTCGATCGGGGTTTCCGGATCGAAGCGATGGATCACGAAGAGATCCAGGTAGTCCGTACCCAACCGCCGCAGCGAGGCATCCACGCTGGCAAGCAGATGCTTGCGCGACAAGCCGCAGGCGTTGGGCCTGTCGCTCATGGGAAAGAACGCCTTGGTGGCGATTACCAGGTCCTCGCGCTGCGCGAAGTCCCTGAGCGCGCGTCCGAGGATCCGCTCACTCTCGCCGGTGGAATAGATATCGGCACTGTCGAAGAAGTCGATCCCGGCTTCCAGCGCCTCGCGAATGAACGGACGCGCCCGTTCCTCGTCCAGCACCCATGGACGCCACGCCGGATCGCCATAGGTCATGCACCCCAGGCAGAGTCGGGAGACTTTCAGGCCGCTGTTGCCAAGACGGACATGCTGCATCGTACGACCTCGTCGGAAGGCTCTGAAAAGAGCGGTTTCCCCGGCCCCACCCTGTTCATGAGCCAGGTTTCCCGACGATGCTATATTGCTGCCGAATAGCTAACTATCCTGGAAAAATCTCTTTCACTGATCGAGTTATTTTAATAATCCAATGAAAAAGCCCGATCTCGCCGGTCTCGCCGCCTTCGTCGCCATCGCTCGCGAACGCAGTTTCCGCCGCGCCGCCGCCACCCTCGGCGTAACCCCGCCGACGCTCAGCCACACCCTGCGCGAACTGGAAACCCAGCTCGGTATCCGCCTGCTCAACCGCACCACTCGCAACGTCTCGCCGACCGAGGCCGGCGAGCACCTGCTGGCACACCTGGACCCGGCGTTCGAAGACATCGCCGCCGCGCTGGACAGCCTTAACCGCTTTCGGGAAACGCCTCACGGCCTGGTACGAATCAACGCACCGCGAAACGCCATCGGTCTCGTCCTCGCGCCACGTTTCGGCGAACTGGCCCGCGACTATCCCGGCATCACCCTGGAAGTGGTGGCGGACGAGGGTTTCGCCAATATCGTCGAAGCCGGTTTCGACGCCGGCATCCGCCTCGGCGAAGACCTCCAGCACGGCATGCGCGCCGTGCGGGTCGGCCCGGACCTGCGCTTGGCCATCGTCGCGACCCCGGCCTACTTCCGACGGCAAGGCAGGCCGGGTAGCCCGGAGGAATTGCTCGGCCACCGTTGCATCGGCTGGCGCAAGGTGTCTTCCGAAGAGCTGTACAAATGGCAATTCAGCAAGGGTGCGAAAACGCTTTCGGTGGCCGTGAGCGGACCGCTGGTCCTCGACGACCCGCGCCTGATGCTACAGGCGGCGCTGGCCGATGTCGGGATTGCCTTCGCCATCGAGGAGGAAGTCGCCGAGCACCTCGCCGCCGGCCGCCTGGAACGGGTCCTGGCGGATTGGTGCGCCCCCTTTCCCGGTTTCCATCTCTATTATCCGAACCGCCGCAACCACCCGGCGGCGTTGAGCGCCGTGATCGACCTGCTGCGCTACCCCGGCGAGGAACACCCAGGTCCCGCGTAGGCACATCGGCGGAAGCGCCCGTGGCGGCCTGGAGGCAAGCATGGAGGCTGGCCTGTATCGACGCACGGCGTAGGGCGGATAACCGCCTCGCGGTTATCCGCCGAATCTCGGTATATCGGCGGATAGCGCCTGTGGCGCTATTCGCCCTACCAATGGCGGCTGAAGGCAAGGGCCTGTACCGCCGCGCGGCGTAGGGCGCATAACCGCATCGCGGTTATCCGCCGAACCTCGGCATATCGGCGGATAGCGCCCATGGCGCTATTCGCCCTACCCGTGGCGGCCTGGCTGGCAAGAACCAGGGGATACCGGGGTGGCGTCATCCGCCGCGGTACGCAACCACGAGAAAGCCGGCCCGAAGGCCGGCTCTCCATGCGACGCCAGGACTCAGAACAGCTCGCCCTTCGCCGCCTTCTCCAGCAACAGCGCCGGCGGCTCGAAGCGCTCGCCGTACTGTTCGACCAGGTATTGGGCGCGGGCGATGAAGTCCTTCAGGCCGTACTGGTTGATGAACTGCAAGGCGCCCCCGCTCCAGGCGGCGAAACCGATACCGAAGATCGAGCCGATGTTCGCGTCGGCGGTGGAGTGCAATACCCCCTCCTCCACGCAACGCACGGTCTCGATGGCCTGGATGAACAGCAGGCGGTCGCGTACGTCCTCGGCGGATATTTGCGCATCGGGCTTCTCGAAGCGGCTCTTGAGTTCCGCCCAGAGATGTTTCCTGCCGTTCGCCGGGTAGTCGTAGAAGCCGGCGCCGGCCGCCTTGCCCGGGCGCTTGTACTCATTGACCATCAGGTCGATCACGGCGAACGCAGGGTGCGTCGGCAGAGCCTTGCCCTCGGCCTCGAGGTCGCGGGCGGTCTGGTTGCGGATGTGGGTCATCAGGCTCAGGGAGACTTCGTCGGAAATCGCCAGCGGCCCCACCGGCATACCGGCCTGGCGCGCCTGGTTGTCGATCATCGCGGCGCTCACGCCTTCGCCGAGCATGGCGATGCCTTCGTTGGTGAAGGTGCCGAATACCCGCGAGGTGAAGAAGCCGCGGCTGTCGTTGACCACGATCGGCGTTTTCTTGATCTGCAGCACGTAGTCGAAACCGCGCGCCAGGGTTTCGTCACTGGTCTTTTCGCCGCGGATGATCTCCACCAGCGGCATCTTGTCCACCGGGCTGAAGAAGTGCAGGCCGATGAACTTCTCCGGCCGCGCCACCGCCTGGGCCAGACCGGTGATCGGCAGGGTCGAGGTATTGGACGCCACCACCGCATCGGCCAGGGCATGCTTCTCGGCCTCGGCGGTGACCTTGCCTTTCAGCGCGCGGTCCTCGAAGACCGCCTCGATGATCAGGTCGCAGCCTTCGAAGTCGGCTTCGCTGACGCTCGGCACGATCCGCGCGAGGAAGGCGTCGCGCTTCTCGGCGGACAGGTGCCCGCGCGCAACTTTCTTGTCCAGCAGCCTGGCCGAATAAGCCTTGCCCTTCTCCGCCGCTTCCAGCGAGACGTCCTTGAGCACCACCTCGATGCCGGCCGCCGCCGATACGTAGGCGATGCCCGCGCCCATCATCCCGGCGCCGAGCACGCCGACCTTTTTCGTCGCCCGCACCGGATACCCCTGCGGCCGCGACTTGCCGGCGTTGATCTCGTTGAGCTGGAACCAGAAGGTGCCGATCATGTTCTTCGCCACCTGGCCGGTGGTCAGCTCGGTGAAATAGCGCGCCTCGATCAGTTGCGCGGTGTCGAAATCGACCTGGGCGCCCTCCACCGCCGCGCACATGATCTTCTCGGGCGCCGGGAAGCAACCCTTGGTCTTGTCGCGCAGCACCGACGGTGCGATGGCCAGCATCTGCGCCACGTTGGGACTGGCAGGCGTACCGCCGGGAATCTTGTAGCCGGCGCTGTCCCAGGGCTGCTTCGCCGCCGGGTTGGCGAGGATCCAGGCGCGGGCCTTCTCCAGCATTTCCTCGGGGCTGTCGGCCAGTTCGTGGATCAGCCCGGCCTTGAGCGCTTCCGCCGGACGCACCTTCTTGCCTTCGGCGAGGTACGGCAGGGCTTTCTCCAGGCCAAGCAGGCGCACCATGCGCACGATCCCGCCGCCGCCCGGCAACAGGCCGAGAGTCACCTCCGGCAGGCCGAGCTGCACGCCGGGATTGTCCAGGGCGATGCGGTGGTGGCAGGCCAGGCAGATCTCCCAGCCGCCGCCCAGCGCAGCGCCGTTGATCGCGGCGACCACCGGCTTGCCGAGGGTCTCCAGGCGCCGCAGTTGGCCCTTGAGTTCGAGGATGCCCTGGTAGAAGGCCGGGGCGTCGGCCTTGGTGACCTTGATCAGCTCGTTGAGATCGCCGCCGGCGAAGAAGGTCTTCTTCGCCGAGGTCAGCACCACGCCGGCGATCCCCTCTTTCTCCGCCTCCAGCCGTGCGATGGTCTTCGCCATCGCCTCGCGGTAGACACCGTTCATGGTGTTGGCGCTCTGCCCGGGCATGTCCATGGTCAGGACGACGACGTTGTCCTGGCCTTTTTCGTAACGGATAGCGTCAGTCATTCCGGTTCTCCCTTCACACGCGCTCGATGATGGTGGCGATGCCCATGCCGCCGCCTACGCAGAGGGTGGCCAGGCCGTAGCGCAGGTTGCGCCGCTCCAGTTCGTCGAGCAGCGTGCCGAGGATGATGCAGCCGGTGGCGCCGAGCGGGTGGCCCATGGCGATGGCGCCGCCGTTGACGTTGACCTTGCTTTCCGCCACGCCCATGTCCTTCATGAACTTCATCACCACCGAAGCGAACGCCTCGTTGACTTCGAACAGGTCGATGTCTTCCACCTTCAGGCCGGCCTTGGCCAGGGCCTTGCGGGTCGCCGGCGCGGGGCCGGTAAGCATGATGGTGGGGTCGGTGGAGGTCACCGCGGTAGCGACGATCCGCGCCCGCGCCTTCAGGCCCAGTTCGCGGCCCTTGGCCTCGGAGCCGATGAGCATGGCGCTGGCGCCGTCGACGATCCCCGAGCTGTTGCCCGGCGTATGCACGTGCTCGATGCGCTCGACCTGGCTGTACTTGCGCAGCGCGGTGGCGTCGAAGCCCATCTGCCCCATCATCTCGAAACTCGGTTTGAGCGCGGCGAGCCCTTCCAGGGTGGAGTCGGCGCGAATGAACTCATCGTGGTCGAGCAGGACGATGCCATTCTGGTCGGCGACCGGCACCAGCGACTTGCCGAACAGCCCTTCGGCGCGGGCCTTGGCGGCCTTCTGCTGGGAGCGCAGGGCGAAGGCATCGACATCGGCGCGACTGAAGCCTTCCAGGGTGGCGATCAGGTCGGCGCCGATCCCTTGCGGGACGAAGCTGGTGTGCAGGTTGGTTTCCGGATCCAGTGCCCAGGCGCCGCCGTCGGAGCCCATCGGCACGCGTGACATGGACTCGACGCCGCCGACCAGGACCAGGTCCTCGAAACCGGAGCGTACCTTCATCGCCCCCAGGTTCACCGCCTCCAGGCCGGAGGCGCAGAAACGGTTGATCTGCACGCCGGCAACCTGTTCGTCCCAGTCGGCCACCAGCGCCGCGGTCTTGGCGATATCGGCGCCCTGGTCGCCCACCGGCGTCACGCAGCCGAGCACGATATCGTCGACCTGGGCGGTATCCAGGTCGTTGCGCCGCTGGACCGCGCGCAACAGCCCGGCCATCAGGTTCACCGGCTTGACGCTGTGCAGCGCGCCATCCTTCTTGCCCTTGCCGCGGGGAGTACGCACGGCGTCGTAAATGAATGCGTCGGTCATGGCGGTCTCTCTTATCCTGTTCTCGTCCGGCCGAGCGGGCCTCCGCCTACCTTAAACAGGCTCGCCGGCGGGACAATGACCGAACCGCTCAGGCTGATTGACCGCCCAGCTCAGCCTGCAACACCGGGAAGATAGCACCATGCCATCTTTCGACCGGAAACCCGGACACCGGACGAACGGTCGAGACGCACGCCAGAGCCGTCACCACGCTGTCATATAGAGGGAATATGTCTAGACCGCAGCAGCTTGTATCCAAGTGGTCTAAGCCCGCGCAGGCCGGGGCTTAGACTGATTCATGCAAGCGTTCGAAAGGGAGGTCGACGCCGGGGATGCCGGGCCGACCGAAGAGTACGCCACTGCGTGGCAAGCCGTTCCGCCGGGCCGTAGCGCGGAGCAGGCAGCCACCCGACAACAAGAAAGGCAGACAGGCCATGTTGAACGAGCAGCCAAAAAGATGGCGGCAAGCGAGCCTCATCGTCTTCGCCACCACAGTCATCCTGATCCTTCCCAACCTTAACAGTCTGATCCGTTAGGGCACCTGCTGCCTGCACGCTGCGCACCGCCTCGCGGTCAGCGCAGCGCAGGCAGCCACCAGGTCAGCAGCAGCGGAATGAAGGCGAACGACAGCAGGGTCGAACACAGCACCAGGCTGGCGACCTGATCCGGCGAACGATTGCCGCGCAAGGCGTAGAGATAGTTGAACACCGCCACCGGCATCGACGACTGCACCACCAGCACCCCCTGCGCCAGCGGCGGCAATTGCAACGCCAGCGCCACCGACCAGCCCACCAGCGCCCCCAGCAGAAGACGCAAGCCGCCATAGAAAAAGCCATTGCCCAGTTGCCGCGGGCGGATGCTGGCCAGGGACACGCCGAGGGTGATCAGCATCAGCGGAATGGTCAGCCCGGCCATCAGGTCGACGGTATTCGCCATCCAGCGTGGCAGTTGCAGGTCGAGCCCCATCAACAACAAGGCCAGCAGCACGCTGAGCAGGATCGGATTGCCCAGCAGCGAACGCCAGGAGCGCTCGCCGCTCATCCAGAACACGCCGAGGCTGAAGTTGCCGATCGACATGATCAGGTAGAACGCCACCGCCAGGGTCATCCCCGCCTCGCCGAACGCATACAGGCACACCGGCAGGCCCATGTTGCCGACATTCGGGAAGCTGTAGGCCGGCACCAGCACCTGCCACTCCTGGCGCCCGAGGCGCGCCGCCGCCCAGCCCAGCGCAGCCATGCAGACGCAGATCAGCGCGCTGGCCAGGGCCATCCGGCCGAAACTGTGCAGGTCCACCCGGGTATGCGCCAGGGTGGCGAGGATCAGGCATGGCGAACCGATGTTGAACACGATGCGCGAAACGAACTCGGTCGGATAGGCGTGTCCGAGACGGACCCAGACGTAACCGACACCGGCGCCGAACAGCACGGGCGCCATCACGGCGAACAACTCGGCGAGCACGGGAACCCCTTGGTTAGCCAGCTATGCAATGGCCCGCATGCTACCGCGAGGCCCCCGTTCCGTGCCAATCTCTCGCTCCATGCCATAACCGGCGGATGCACGAGGAACCCGCATGCCTGTCACTCTCCCGCGCCTGGCGTTGCTAGGTGCCCTGCTCTTCCCTGTGGCTGCCGCCTGGGCCGCCGAGCTCCGCCTGGAACTGCCGGGGGCACGCAGACCTGGAGCAGCGAAGAACTGCTCAGGCATCCGCAGGCCCGCGACCTGGACATCCCGGCCGACGTCGCCTACCGCCGGAACATGCGCTACCGCGCCGTGCCACTGGCGGCGTTGTTGAAAGGCGTGCATCCCGAAGACCATTTGCAGGCCGTGGCCAGCGACGGCTTCGCCGCCGAGTTGCCGGCCGCCCCGCTGCTCGCCGAACAGGGCTCGCAAGCCTGGCTGGCGATAGAGGATCCGCAGCGCCCCTGGCCGCCGCTGGGCGCGGGCAAGCCGTCCGCCGGGCCGTTCTATCTGGTCTGGAGCAAACCCGAGGAAAAACGCATCGGTCCGGAGCAATGGCCCTTCCAGGTCGTCCGCATCCGCTACCAGTCCCCTCTGGCCGAACGCTTCCCGGCCCTGCTGCCGGCCGCTGACGCCAGCGCGGAGGTGCGCGCCGGCTTCGCCGTGTTCCAGAAGAACTGCCTGGCCTGCCACCGTCTCAACGGTGCCGGCGACGCCCAGTTCGGCCCGGACCTGAACCTGCCGTACAACCCCACCGAGTACTTCCAGCCGCAATTCCTCGCCCGCTACATCCGCGACCCGCAGGCGCTGCGGCAATGGCCGCAGGCGAAGATGCCGGCGTTCCCGGAACGGGTGATCGACGACCAGGAGTTGCGCCAGTTGATCGGCTACCTGCGCCACATGGCCGGCCGCAAGGCGGGCGCGGCCGGCTGAAGCGGCGTCAGATGTTGTACGCCGAGGGCGGCGACGGCAGGCGCTCCAGCAAGTCGTGCAGGCCGGCGCTCCACTGGCGGCGGATGGCGCTGAAATAGGCGTCGTCCTCTGTGACCCGGTAGCCCTCCGGCAGGATCAGGCTGTCGCGGTGGTAGACCAGCAGGTCCAGCGGCATGCCCACCGAGAGGTTGCTGCGGATGGTCGAGTCGAACGACACCAGCGCGCAGCGCAGGGCCTGCTCCAGCGGCGTGTCGAAAGTCAGGTTGCGGTCGAGGATCGGCTTGCCGTACTTGCTTTCGCCCAGTTGCAGGAAAGGCGTGTCCGGCGTGGCCTGGATGAAGTTGCCCTGGGGATAGATGCTGTACAGCGCCGGCGGTCCGCCGGCGATCTGCCCGCCGACCAGGAAGGAACAGCTCAGGTCGGTATTGCCGGCCAGATTGCCGCTGTCGCGGGCCAGCACCTCGCGGGTGGTCTCGGCGACCAGCGCCGTGGCGTCGTAGACCGAGGGCACGTTGAGCAGGCTGGCGCCGTCCCGGCGGATGCGCTGCTGCAGCAGGTTGATCACCGATTGCGAGGTCGCCAGGTTGCCGGCCGTCTGCACCACCAGCAGGCGCTCGCCGGGCGTGCCGAAGGTGAACAGCTTGCGGAAGGTGGCGATATGGTCGATCCCGGCGTTGGTCCGCGAATCGGAGGCGAACACCAACCCATCGGCCAGGTGCATCGCGACACAGTAGGTCATCTCGAATCTTCCTTATTCCGTCCGTCCCCGCCCCTCAAGCGTAAAGGCAATCGCCGATAACGCCAGGCGCGCAATGGATCGTCACTGTTGCTGCACCTGCAGCAGCGGCGCGCTGACCAGCACCCTCGCATGCATCTGCTCGCAACCGCCGCCACGGCGCAAGCCGCGCACCGGGCAGGCATCCAGGTAGTCGAGGCCGACGGCCAGCTTGAGATGGCGCTCCGGACGGCCGAGCCGGTTGGTCACGTCGAAGCTGTACCAGCCGTCGCCGAGCCAGGCCTCGGCCCAGGCATGGCTGGCCAGGTGCGTATCGTCCTCGGTGTAGAGGTAGCCGGAGACGTAGCGCCCCGGCACGCCCTGGCTGCGGACGCAGGCGAGGAAGGCATGGGCATGGTCCTGGCAGACCCCGGCGCGTGCGCCGAAAGCCTCGATGGCGGTGCTGTCGACGCGGGTCGCCCCCGGCTGGTAGAGGATATGCTCGTGCAGCGCATGCATCAGGTCGAGCAGGCCGCCGCGGTCCTTGCGGCCGCCCATGGCGCGTTCGGCGAAGGCGCGCATCTCGGCATCGGCGCCGGTCAGGCGGGTGCTGCGCAGGAACGGCAACGGCGACTGGCGATCGTGCTCCACCTCGCGCTCCTCGTCGATCTCGACCAGGCCGTGGGCGGCGATCAGGACCGACTCATGCGGTTCGTCCAGGGTCAGGACGTGCAGGATGTTGCCGTACGGATCGCGCAGCGGCCGCGCCGGGCGCGGCAGGTCCAGGCGCCAATCGACCACGTGCTGGCGCTCGCTGTCCTGCGGGGTCAGGCGCAGGTACTGGATGCTGGCGCGCACCCGGTCTTCGTAGCGATAGGTGGTGTCGTGGGTGATCGAGAGTCTCATGCGGCCTCCAGGTAGGAGCTGTGAATGGCGTTGGCCAACTGGCGAACCAGCAGGATGTAGTCGGTGATCCAGGTATGCAGGCCCTGTTCCAGCACCTCGTCGATGCCGGTGTAGCGCACCCGCGCCTCCAGCTCGGCGGCCAGGCGCTGCGCCGGCCGGCCGTTGACGCCGGGCAGGCCGGAAAGGATCTCGCTCAGTTCCTCGATGCAGGACAGCAGCGAACGTGGCACGTCCTCGCGCAACAGCAGCAATTCGGCGATGTTGCGCGCGTTGGGCGAGGCGCGGTACAGCTCGGTGTAGCCCTCGAAGGCGGATAGCGCCCGCAGCAGCGCGCTCCACTGGTAGTAGCCGCGCGCGGTGCCCTCGTCCGCCCCGGCGAGCGCCGCTTCGCCCTGGGTCTGGTAGCGCGCATCGAGCAGGCGCAAGGTATTGTCGGCGCGTTCGATGAAGGTTCCGAGACGGATGAAGCGGAACGCATCGTTGCGCATGCTGGTGGCGAAGGTCGCGCCGCGGAACAGGTGCGAGCGGTCCTTCACCCATTCGCAGAAACGACTGATGCCATAGCGCAGGATGCCCTCGGCGGCGATGCCGCGCATTTCCAGCCAGGTGGCGTTGATGTTCTCCCACATGTCCAGGGTGATCCGCCCGCGTACCGCATGGGCACTGGCGCGCGCTGCGGCCAGGCAGCTGTAGATGCTCGCCGGGTTGTCCGGGTCGAGGGCGAAGAAACTCAGCAGGCGCTCGGCGGCCAGTTCGCCGTGGCGCTCCAGGTAGGCGTCGAGGGTGCCGGTGATCAGCAGCGGCATGGCCAGTTCGTCCAGGCCGCCACCGTTGCGGTCCTGCGGCAACAGCGACAGCGAGTAGCTGACGTCGAGCATGCGGGCGAGGTTCTCCGCGCGTTCCAGGTAGCGCGACATCCAGTACAGGTCGGAAGCGGTCCGGCTGAGCATGCTTATTCCTCCACCACCCAGGTGTCCTTGGTGCCGCCGCCCTGGGACGAGTTGACCACCAGCGAGCCTTCGCGCAACGCCACCCGGGTCAGCCCGCCAGGCACCAGGCGAACCCGATCCGGCGCCGACAGGACGAACGGCCGCAGGTCGATATGGCGCGGCGCGACGCCGCTCTCGACGAAGGTCGGACAGGTCGACAGGGACAGCGTCGGTTGCGCGATATAGGCCTCCGGGCGAGCCTTCAGGCGCTCGCGGAACAGCTCGATTTCTTCCCGGCTGGCCGCCGGTCCGACCAGCATGCCGTAGCCGCCGGAACCCTGGGTCTCCTTCACCACCAGCTCCGGCAGGTGCGCCAGGACGTGCGCCAGTTCCTTCGGCTTGCGACATTGCCAGGTCGGCACGTTGTGCAGCAGCGGGTCTTCGCCGAGGTAGAAGCGGATCATGTCCGGCACGTAGGGGTAGATCGACTTGTCGTCGGCCACCCCGGTACCGATCGCGTTGGCCAGCACCAGGTTGCCGGCCCGGTAGGCGGCCAGCAGGCCGGGCACGCCGAGCAGCGAATCCGGGTTGAACGCCAGCGGGTCGAGGAAGGCGTCGTCGATCCTTCGGTAGATCACGTCCACCGGTTGCGGTCCGGCCGTCGTGCGCATGTAGACCCGCTCGTCGCGGACGAACAGATCGGCGCCTTCGACCAGTTCCACGCCCATCTCGCGGGCGAGGAAGGCGTGTTCGAAGTAGGCGCTGTTGAAACGTCCCGGCGTCAATACCACCACGCTCGGCGATTCGACGTCACTGGCCCGCTTTAGGGTGTCGAGCAGCAGGTCCGGGTAGTGGTCGATCGGCGCCACGCGCTGGCGGACGAACAGCTCGGGGAACAGGCGCATCATCATCTTGCGGTTTTCCAGCATGTAGGAAACACCGCTGGGCGTGCGCAGGTTGTCCTCCAGCACGTAGTAGTTGCCGCTGCCGTCGCGGACCAGGTCGACCCCGGCAATGTGCGCGTAGACGTTGCCCGGCAGGTCCAGTCCCTGCATCGCCAGTTGGTACTGGTCGTTGGCCAGGACCTGCTCGGCAGGAATCACCCCGGCCTTGAGGATGCGCTGTTCGTGGTAGAGGTCGGCGAGGAACAGGTTCAGCGCCTGGACGCGCTGGATGCAGCCGGCCTCGATGTGCGCCCACTCCGCCGCGGGAATGCTGCGCGGGATGGTGTCGAAGGGGATCAGGCGCTCGGTGCCCTGCTCGTCGCCGTACAGGGTGAAGGTGATGCCGGCGCGGTGGAACAGCAGGTCGGCTTCACGCCGGCGTTGCAGCAGTTGCTCTTCAGGGGTGTCGGCCAGCCAGCGAGCGAATTCCCGATAATGCGAGCGGCATTCGCCGCCAGCATCGTGCATCTCGTCGTAAAACATGCGTGCCATGCCGGACTCCTTGTCGTCACGAACGATGGGGAACTCGCAAAGCCCGTGCCAGCGCGCGGATCACGGCTCGTCGGCGATTCGCAGGGTCGGCGCGGCGGGTTCGCCCCAGTCTGGTGCATCCTGCCCACAGGGAGAGGAAGGGCGCCCCGTTCGACGGCATGCGCGCCCCGCGGCCACGGACCGGCATCGACCTGCCGATCGCGAAGCGACCTGTGGGACCGATAAGTCTAGAACAGACCCGGAAGGGAGACGGCTTCTCCCCTCCCTTCCATGCAGACAGCCGTCTCGCTCGAACGAGCGATAAAGCGGACCGGCGGTAGTGCCAGGGAGGCGCCCGCGGCCGGGAAGGTCAATCGATCAGCGACAGCCAATGACGGTAGAAACCCTCGGCCACCCGATTCAGCCCGGCAACCTTGGCAGGCAACCCGGCCAGCATGTCCTCGGCGGATTGCTGGCTGGGCTGGGAGGGATCGAGCAGGTGCGGCCAGCCGGCGATCCAGCGCCGCACCAGTTCCTCGGTCATTTCCGGATGGCCTTGCAGGCCGAGTACGTGATCGCCCCAGGAAAACCCCTGGTTCTCGCACCACGGGCTGGACAGCAGGCGCTCGGCGCCCTGCGGCAGGTCGAAGGCATCGCCGTGCCACTGGAAGATCGAGAAGCGCTCCGGCAGCCCGGCCAGCCATGGACTGTCGCGGCTTTCCCGCTGCATGGGCTGCCAGCCCATTTCGGTGTAGGGCTGGTGCCGCACCGTCGCGCCCAGGGCGCGGGCCAGCAACTGGCCGCCGAGGCAATGGCCGATCAGCGGGATGCGCCGCTCGATGAAGCGACGCAGCAGCGCCAGTTCGTCGCGCAACCAGGGCAGGTCGTCGTTGACGCTCATCGGCCCACCCATGATCGCCACCGCTCGCGGGCGTTCGGCGTCGAGACCGGCGAGTTCGCCGAGGTCGGCGCGGATCACGCGGAAGTCCAGGCCGCGCTCCGCCAGCACGGCACCCAGATGGCCTGGCGGACAGAACTCGGCATGGGTCAGGATCAGAATATCGCTCATGGCTTACCTCCTTCCCCAGTCTGAAGGAAAGCCTTCGAGGAAGGAAAGCCCGACGCAGGAGCCCCGGCCCGGGATCGCGGCCGGGGTCCCGCCGCCGTCACGGACGCAGCGAAGTGACCTCCTGGGTCACGCCCCACCCGTCCAGCACGCCGCCCAGCGGCACCACGACTTCCTCCAGGTCGTGTTCGAAGGCACCGATGGCGGCATGGGTGGCGTACATCACCTTGCTGACCTGCAGGTTCCAGGAGCCATCGTCGCGAGCGACGACCTGGGCCCTGAGGGATTCGCCGCGAAACTGGCCCGCTGCCTGGCGGGCCTCCCGCTCACTGGGAAAGATGGCGAAGAAGTCGATGGGATGGATGCGCGCGAAGTCGAAGCCGCCTTCTTTCATGCGACGCAGGACATTCACGCTGACATCATCCGAGAAGGGCTTTTCCATGAGACGCACCTCCTGTCGAGACATTCAGAAAATTCACCGATTCCCCATTCAGCTGAAGCCATCGTCGGCGATCATGAGAGTTTTGTGATCAGGCCAGAGGAGGATCGGACGACCATGGCTTCTTTCAGGGTAGCGTCAACCTGCCAGCGCTGCCGAGCTTTCCGCCGCCTGCCCCGGCGGGCGGCGACCGGCGGCAGACAAAGCGCTGTACAAAAGGCCCGGCCGTTGAGCAAGATTCCGCCTGCGCCGGCGACCGTTGGTCCTGCCCGATGGCATTGGCGAAAGCGACTCGTGCAATAATATCAGGTTGATATCAACCACTTCTCTCCCGCTATCCCGTTCGGACGCTTTCATGCTTATCAGCAGCTACAACCAGGTTCTTGTCGCCTTTTCCCTGATTGTGGCCATCCTGGCGTCCTACACCGCTCTCGACATGGCCGGCCGGGTGACCCTGGCGAAAGGCCGCGAGGCGCTCTCCTGGCTGATCGGCGGCGCTTTCGCCATGGGCTTCGGCATCTGGTCGATGCATTTCGTCGGCATGCTCGCCTTCAGCCTGCCGATCCCGCTCGGCTACGACCTGGGCCTGACCCTGCTGTCGCTGCTACTGGCCGTCGGCAGTTCGGCCTTCGCCCTCTGGCTGGTGTGCCAGGCGGAACTCCCCTGGCAACGCCTGGCGCTGGGCGCGCTGCTGATGGGCAGCGGCATCGCCGCCATGCACTACACCGGGATGGCCGCCCTGCTGATGATGCCGGGGATCGTCTACGACCCGCTGTGGCTCGGCCTCTCCATCCTGATCGCGGTGATCGCCTCCGGCGCCGCGCTGTGGATCGCCTTCCGCCTGCGCCATGGCAGCCGGCGCATCGTCCTGGTCCGCGCCGGCGCCGCCCTGGTGATGGGCTGCGCCATCGTCGGCATGCACTACACCGGGATGGCCGCCGCGCAGTTCCCCCTGGGCAGCTTCTGCGGCGCCGCCGGCCGAGGCATCGACAACGGCTGGCTGGCGGTGCTGGTCATCGTGATCACCCTGGCGGTGATCGCCATCGCCCTGATCGTCTCGGTGCTGGACTCGCGCCTCGAGGCACGTACCTCGGTGCTCGCCACCTCCCTCGCACGAGCCAACCGCGAGCTGATCCAGTTGGCCCTGCACGACAACCTGACCAAGCTGCCCAACCGCATGCTCCTCGACGACCGCCTGGAGCAGGCGATCCAGCAGGCGATCCGCGACGATCGCCGGTTCGCCGTGCTGTTCATGGACCTGGACGGCTTCAAGGCGGTCAACGATGCCTACGGCCATCACCTCGGCGACCTGTTGCTGATCGAAGTCGCCGAGCGTATCCGCGCCAACGTCCGCGCCCAGGACACCATCGCCCGCCTCGGCGGCGACGAGTTCGTCCTGCTGATCGAGGCCCGAGAGCCCGCCGACGCCGCGACCCTGGCCGAGAAGCTGGTGAAGCGGATCAGCCAGCCGTACCAGATATCCCGCCACGAGGTGCGGATCTCGGCGAGCATCGGCATCGCGCTCTACCCCGGCGACGGGCAGACCCGCCACGAACTGATGATCAATGCCGACGCGGCGATGTATCACGCCAAGGACCAGGGACGGAACGGCTACTGCTTCTTCGAGAGTTCGATGAACGCCAACGCCCAGGAACAGTTGCAACTGCTCCATGACCTGCGCCAGGCCCTGGAGCGCCGGCAACTGGTCTTGCACTACCAACCCAAGGTACTGGCGCCGAACGGACCGATGGTCGGCGTGGAAGCGCTGCTGCGCTGGGAGCATCCGCAACACGGACTGATCCCCCCCGACCAGTTCCTGCCGCTGGCGGAAAAAACCGGCCTGATCGTGCAGATCGGCGAGTGGGTGCTCGACGAAGCCTGCCGGCAGATGCGCCTCTGGCTGGACGGCGGGCATGCGGAGTGGAACATCGCGGTGAACCTTTCGGCCCTGCAGTTCGCCCATGCCGGCCTGGTCGACTCGGTGCGCAACGCACTCCTGCGCCACAGCCTGGAGCCCAGCCACCTGATCCTCGAGGTGACCGAATCGACCGCCATGCGCGATGCCGATGCCAGCCTGGTGATCCTCGAGCAGTTGTCGGCGATGGGCGTCGGCATCTCCATCGACGACTTCGGCACCGGCTACTCCAGCCTGCTCTATCTCAAGCGCCTGCCGGCGAGCGAACTGAAGATCGACCGTGGCTTCATCAACGAGCTGGCCCACGACAGCGACGACGCCGCAATCGTCTCGGCGATCGTCGCCCTCGGCCGCACGCTGAACCTGAAGATCGTCGCCGAGGGCGTGGAAACCGAGGCCCAGCAGGAGTTCCTGACCCGCCTCGGCTGCAATTCGCTGCAAGGCTTCCTGCTCGGCAGGCCGATGCCGGCCGAGCAGTTGCTCGCCAGCGTCGCCTGAGCGCCGCCAGCGGCGCGCCACGGGACCTGTCAGAACCGGCAGATTCGCCCATCGCCGTCTCGTTGACTTCCGCCCGCGCTGCGAACACCTTATGTCGCGCCCGCCGGGCGGCATGCCGCGACATGTCACGCCGCCACGACGAGCGTCTATCCAATAACGAGAAAACATGCATGAACAGGCTGTGTGTACTGGGGCTTCTCATCGGGCTGAGCGGGAGCCCGGCACTGGCGGCTGGCCAGGGCGAATCCGGCAATCCACCGGCTACCGACAAGGAGCGTTTCATCGCCAGCCTGATGGCTCGCATGAGCAACGCGGAAAAGATCGGCCAGCTACGCCTGGTCAGCGTCGGCGCCGACCATCCCAAGGAAGCGCTGATGGCGGACATCCGCGCCGGCAAGGTCGGCGCCATCTTCAATACCGTGACCCGCCCGGACATTCGCGCCATGCAGGATCAGGTCCGCCATAGCCGCCTGAAGATCCCGCTGTTCCATGCCTACGACGTGGCCCACGGCCACCGCACCATCTTCCCCATCAGCCTCGGCCTGGCCGCCAGCTGGGACCCCGAGGTGGTCGCCCGCAGCGCGCGGATCTCCGCCCTCGAAGCCAGCGCCGACGGGCTCGACATGAGCTTCTCGCCGATGGTCGACATCACCCGCGACGCGCGCTGGGGGCGGGTCTCGGAAGGCTTCGGCGAAGACACCTACCTGACCTCGCTGCTGTCCGGCGTGATGGTCCGTGCCTACCAGGGCTCCAACCTGGCCGCCCCGGACAGCATCATGGCGGCGGTCAAGCACTTCGCCCTGTACGGCGCGGCCGAAGGCGGCCGCGACTACAACACCGTGGACATGAGCCTGCCGCGCATGTTCCAGGACTACCTGCCGCCCTACAAGGCCGCGGTGGACGCCGGCGCCGGCGCGGTGATGGTCTCGCTGAACACCATCAACGGCGTGCCCGCCACCGCCAACCGCTGGCTGCTGACCGACCTGTTGCGCCAGCAGTGGGGCTTCAAGGGGCTGACCATCAGTGACCACGGCGCGGTGAAGGAACTGATCAAGCACGGCCTCGCCGGCAACGAGCGGGACGCCACGCGCCTGGCGATCCAGGCCGGTGTCGACATGAACATGAACGACGATCTCTACTCGACCTGGCTACCGAAGCTGCTGGCGGCCGGCGAGATCGACCAGGCCGACATCGATCGCGCCTGCCGCGACGTGCTGGCGGCGAAGTACGACCTCGGCCTGTTCGCCGATCCCTACCGGCGCCTGGGCAAGCCGGACGACCCGCCGTTCGACACCAACGCCGAGAGCCGCCTGCACCGCCAGGCCGCCCGCGAGGTAGCTCGCGAAGGACTGGTCCTGCTGAAGAACCGCGACGGTCTGCTGCCGCTGAAGAAACAGGGGCGGATCGCCGTGATCGGCCCCCTGGCCAAGAGCCAGCGCGACGTCATCGGCAGTTGGTCGGCAGCCGGCGTGCCACGCCAGGCGGTAACCGTCTACCAGGGCCTGGCCAATGCCGTCGGCGAGCGTGCCACCCTGCTCTACGCCAAGGGTGCCAACGTCAGTGGCGACCAGGCGATCCTCGACTACCTGAACAGCTACAACCCGGAAGTCGAGGTCGATCCGCGCTCCGCCGAGGCGATGCTCGAGGAGGCCTTGCGCACCGCGCGCGACGCCGACCTGGTGGTCGCCGTGGTCGGCGAATCGCAGGGCATGGCCCACGAGGCCTCCAGTCGCACCGACCTGCGCATCCCGGCCAGCCAGCGGCGGCTGCTGAAGGCACTGAAGGCCACCGGCAAGCCGCTGGTGCTGGTGCTGATGAACGGCCGACCGCTGTCGCTGGGCTGGGAGCAGGAAAACGCCGATGCGATCCTGGAAACCTGGTTCAGTGGCACCGAAGGCGGCAATGCCATCGCCGACGTGCTGTTCGGCGAGCACAACCCCAGCGGCAAGCTGACCATGTCCTTCCCGCGCTCGGTGGGCCAGGTACCGGTCTACTACAACCACCTGAACACCGGCCGGCCGATGGACCACGACAACCCCGGCAAATACACCTCGCGCTATTTCGACGAAGCCAACGGCCCGCTCTACCCGTTCGGCTACGGCCTCAGCTACACCGAGTTCAGTCTCTCGCCCCTGCGCCTGTCCAGCGAACGGCTGGCCCGCGGCGCTACCCTGGAAGCGCGGGTCACGCTCAGCAACAGCGGCAAGCGCGCCGGCGCCACGGTGGTCCAGCTTTATCTGCAGGACCCGGTCGCCAGCCTCAGCCGTCCGGTGAAGGAACTGCGCGGGTTCCGCAAGGTGATGCTGGAGCCCGGCGAATCGCGGGAGATCGTCTTCCGCCTCGGCGAGGCAGACCTGAAGTTCTACGACAGCCAGCTCAGGCACACGGCCGAGCCGGGCGAGTTCAAGGTCTTCGTCGGCCTGGATTCGGCGCAAACCGAAAGCCGCAGCTTCACCCTGCTCTGAAGGCGCCGACCGCACCGCCAGCGTCGCCGCCGCGGGCGAACGGCAGCGTCTCAGCCCTCGGCCCGGAGCCAACGCCCGGGCCGGGGGCGGCGCCTGGTTCCCTCAACCGGCGTCCCCTTCCTCCTCGCCGCTCCGCGCCACGCTCTCCGTCAATGCGGCCTGCAACGCCGCCAACTGGCTGTCGAGCGAAGCGTCGATGATCCCGATCTCGGTTTCCAGGATGCAACCGCCCTGGTCCAGCCGGGCATCGCCGACCACTTCCAGGTAGCCCACCTCGGGGAAATCCTTGAGCACCCGGGCGACCTGCTCGCGCACCGCGGCCAGTTGTTCCGGCTGGACGTGCAGGATCACCTGCTTCTGGTTGCTCACCAATGCCAGTGCCTCGCGCGTGGCCGCCAGGGTCAGCTCGACAGCGTCGTAGTGGCGCAACACCTTGCGCACCGCCTGCAGCACCACCTCGCCAAGCTGGCGATCGACCTGCCGGTAGTAGCGATTGCAGCGCAGTAGCGTTTCCTGGATCAGCCCGGCCTGGCGCAGACGCGCCTCCTCCAGTCCGGCCTCCCAGCCCAGGCGCTTCTGCTCCTGGTAAACCTCGTGGGCCTCGCGCTCGATTTCGGCGGCACGCTCGCGGGCCGCTTCCACCAGGCGGTTGGCGCTGAGGTAGTCCTGGTAGTCGCGGGCGCGCAACAGGGCCTGCCCGGGGGCCAGCCGTACGCGACTGGCGTCTAGTTCAACAAATGGAAGCATTCATCGCTCGCTTGTCGGGCGACCTTCAGGCACAGGGTCCGCGCCAGGGATCGCCGTTGTTCGTCGAAGGTCCAGTCCGCCGGGGCCGGCATGGCCTCCAGGCGCAGGCGCAGGCGCCGCGAGAAACCGCAGTCGGCATCGCTACAGGCGGCCAGCCAGAAAGCCAGGCCGCAGCGCCGGAAATAGCCTTCTTCCGGGTTTTCCGGCAAGGCCCGCTGCCAGCCGGGCGGCCAGCGACCGATGAGCAGGTCGAGCTGCTCCAGGCAGAAACGCTGGCCCTGTTCGCCGATCTGCGCGCGTATGCGCCGTACCCGCGCACCGTCCAGCACCTGCCGCAAGGCCTGGCCGTGCAGCAGCGCGCCGAGCCAGCCCAGGGTCCGTTCCAGCGCCGCCTGCGGGTAAAGGGCCAGCCCGCCCAGTTGCGCGGGCATGCGGAACGCGCAGTCCAATTCCAGTTGCTCCAGCAGCCAGGCGTTGAGAACGCTCTGTCGCCGCCAGTCCGGCAGCGCCGGCAGCAACCGCAGCAATACCGCGGGCAGGTGCGACTCGTGGATGTAGCGGGCCGGGCAGAAGCGCAACTGGTAGGCCGTCAATGGCATCGCGCCGCTCAGCCCCGTTGCCGGTGCCAGAAGAACTGCGCCAGGTTGCTCGCCAGCAGCAACGCCAGCAGCAGGCCGAACAGGCCGAGCAGGCGTCCGCGCGAGTGCTCCGCCACCTGGATCGAGAAGACACTCTCGAAGCGTGGCGCCAGCGGGACCTGGCGGACCCCGGCCGACGGCACCAGCACCACGCTGATGCGGTCGTAGCTGAGTCCTTCGATGCCGTTGTTCACCAGTTGCTTGATCTGCGGCACGTAGGCATCCAGTTGCACGTCGGCGGCGTGCTTGATGAACACCGAGGCCGATGCCGGCGAGGACTTCCTGCCCAGTCCGTCGCGCTCCTCTGGCAGCACCACATGGACCCGCGCCACCAGCACGCCATCGATCTCGGAAAGGGTATGGGAAATCTCCTGGGCCTTGGCGTAGTTGAGCCGCGCGCGCTCTTCGATGGGCGAGGAAATCAGCCCGTCCTTGGGAAACACATCCTTCAGCGTGGAGAAGTTCTCCCGCGGATAGCCCTTGCGCTTGAGCACCTCCACCGCCTCGGCGATATCCGATTCCTCCACCAGCAGGCGCACGGTGCCATCCTTGTCCGCCTGCTTGTCCGCGGAAACGCCCTCCGAACGCAACAGCGCCAGCATCTCGTTACCTTCCTTCTGGCTGATCCCGGTATAGAGTTCGACCTTGCACCCGCCCAACGCCAGGACCAGCGCCAGGAGCGCCATGCGCGACAGACCTTTCACCGTTCGCCTCATTGGGTCTTCATCAGGGTTTCGACGTTCTGGCTCATGCGCCCGACGGTCTTGGCGATCAGCTCTTCCTGCATGGTGATGCGCATCAGCGACCACTGCATCTGCATCAGGCTGTTGGGATCGTCGCCGGGCGTCGACAGCTCCACCTGCAACTCCTGCTTGGCCTGGCTGAAACGCTCCCTGATCTGCCCCAGTTCGCTGAGCAGGTCGCCGCCCAGGCTGCCGGCACCGCCCATCGCCCGTTCGAACTCGGCGACGTGGGCCGCGCCGGCCGGGCCGCCGGAGAGTTCTTCGAGACTGGTGATCTGCGCCTGGGCGCCCATCCGAGAGATATCCATCATGACTCCAGGTCGAGTTTGTGGCTGTTGCGCACGAGGTTGTCGAGCATGCCGTTGAGCGGGATCAGCACCTGCAATTCGCGACGCGCCAGTTGCGCCAGGTATTCGCCGCCCGGCGCATGCTCGACTGCACCGAGCAACTGGAGGAGAAAGGTTTGCTGCTGGCGTCCCAGCGGCAGTTCCGCACGGAGCATCGCCTTCAGCTCCAGGCGGTCCGCCTCCAACCCTTGCAGCGGCTGGGCAAAGCGCTGCAGCAGGCGCTCGCCGAGAGCGCCGTTCTCCAACCCGGCCAGGCGGCGTCCGGCCGCCTGCGGCTCGCCGCCGAGGGCCTGCTCGAAAGCCAGCACCTGATCGACAGCCGGCAGGTTCGCCGCCTTTGGACTGGCCGACGGATAGACGGCGAATCCCGGCGGCGTGTCGATGCGGCTCATGTCCGCACCTGGGCGCGCATGCCGGCGGCGAAGTCGGCCAGGGCAGGATCGCTGCTGCCGCCCAGCCCGGCCAGCCTGCGGTCCAGCGCGGCGCCCAGCCCCAGGTGCCACTCGCACAAGGCGAACCAGGGCTCCAGCGCCGGCCAGGGATTGCCATGGGCGAAGGCCAGGGCTTCCTGATAGCGCCCCTGGTTGGCCAGGCTGGAAATCCGGATCAGCCGCGCCGCTTCGTCCTGTCCGAGGCGCTCCAGCCACTCGGCGATGCACAGCGCCTCTTCGTGGCAGTGCTGCCCGCTGCCGGCCAGCGCCAGTTCCGCCAATTCGCGTATCAGTGAAGTGTCCATGTTCAGATCTTCTGCAGGATGCCTTGCATCAGGTCGCGCAGCGCACGGGTCACCGTCGAGTTGATGTTGTAGATGACCGACCACTTGTTGATCTTGTGTTGCAGCTCGGCCAGCAGCGCCGGGTTGTCGGCATTGTCGGTCCCCTGCAAGGCCTTGATCGCGTCGTTGACGTCCTTGTTCGCTGCGTTGGCCTGCTCCTTCAGGGCATTGGCCACGGTATCGAGGGTATTCCCCGGGTTGGGGTTGAATATCTGCGCCATGCTTAGTCCTCTGTGAGCTGCGAAAGAATGCCGAGACCGCCTTCGAGGGCCCGGGCCTGCTGTTGCAGGAACTGGAAGTGCTCCGGGCAGGCGCCTCTGGCCAGTTCCCGGCGACACTCCGCCAGCGCCGCCTGCAGACGCTGCCGGAGCGCTGCGGCATGCGTGCCGTCAGCGACCGACAGTCGCGTTTCCAAGGCTGTCATCATGGAGCACCTCCCCTTTGAGATTGATGATGAAACGCTGCTTGCCGCGGGCCACCAGGATCGACTCCGGCTCGATGGCGAGGATTCGCACACCGCGGGATGTCGAGGCGCCCACCGGGTATTTCTGGCCGTCGCCGAGCACTACATAGGGCACCCGCCCCAGCGACACCGAGCGAATCGTGAACTCCAGTTCGTCGCCGCTGGCGCGCTTGCCGCGACTGAGCAGCACCAGGCTCGGGCGGTTGCCGAATTCCTGCTGGAACTCGCGCTGCAGGCGGTAGAAGGCGCTGAGCTGGACCTCGTCGAGCGTGCCGCTCAACTCGATGCGCTCGCCGCGCTCGCGGAAACTCAGTTGCCGGTCGAGGCCGGCGTCCGCCAGCAGGCGCTCGAGGCGGCGTAGGTGCGAGCCGGCCACCCGGACCTGGTTTTCCACCCCGAGCAGGCCCGGCACCTCGGACTCCAGCAATGCGTCGATCCGCGCCCAGCGTTCGTCCTGTTCCGCCAGTTCGCCGTTGAGCCGGACCCAGCCAGGCTTGTCCGCGTTGCTGCTGAGGATCTGCCGATAGCCGAATTTCTGCAGGATGAAATCCACGCCCTGGCGAATGTCTTCCATGCTCCGTGCTTCCAGTCGGTAGTCCACGCCGCTGCCATCGAGGTAGCGCTGTAGCGCCAGGCGCCGGGCGTTGTCCTCCAGGTAGCCGCCGAGCAGGAGACTGTCGCCCTGGCGCTGCACATCCACCTCGCTCATGCCCTGCTCGCGCAGGTAGGCGCGCACCTTCGCCAGGGGCTCCTCGCCGGCCATGCCGTGCTGGCGGGCCGACCAGGGTTCGACGAGCATGCCCAGCAGACACAGCGCCAGCGCCAGGCTGACGCCGAGCAGCCAGGCCCCGCCGGCACGGGCGGACGACTTGCGGCGCACTGGCGCGGTCTGCACCTCGGCTTCGGGGAAACGCTCGGGAAAACTCCGCTGCGGGTCGCAGAATGCCCAGCGCAGCGGGCCGCAGGTCTGCCCGGCAAGCGCCTGCAGGATCGCTCCGGCGACTTGCGCCTGGCCGTCCTGGCGAGGCTCGCAGCCCTCCGCCCATTCCAGCAGGCGCACGCCCTGGGCATCGACCTCGAGCACCAGGTGGACTGCCGCGATGCCCTCGTCGAGCAACACCAGGTCGGCCTGCAACGGATCGCTGCCAAGCGCCACCCGGCCCTCTCCGAGCGAGACTTCGGCGCCCTGGTTCAGCCCGCTGTAGAAGCGGATCTTCCAGGCCATGCTAATTCCCGCGCTCCGCGCCGACGCACCAGGCGCCGTCCTTGGGACAGGCGCCGTCGGTCACCCGCCAGCCCTCCTGCGCACCCATCCGGCAGGGCGTGAGGAACGAACCCTGGCCGGCCTGGCGCAAGCGCTCCTGTTCGCCCCTGGCCGGCGCCAGCGCCTGGCAGCGGGCGCTACCGAGCAGCTTGCGCAACGACAGGCTCTGGTTCGACAACTCGTCGATTTCAAGCAGGCCGCCGCGCAGGTCGCGACGGTTGTTCAGCGCCAGGTAATGGCCGACGCCATCGTCGATCAGCCGCGGCTCGATGAGGAACAGCCGCACCGAGCGGCGCACGGTGTCCGCGGTAGTGCGGAACAGCGCGCCGAGATAGGGAATGTCGCCGAGCCAGGGTACCTTGCGCTGGCTCTGGCTCAGTTCGTCGCGGTAGATGCCGCCGATCAGCAGGCTCTGGCCATGGCCCACGCGGGCGATGGTATCGATCACCGTGCGGTTGATCGTGGGGATCTTGTCCAGGCCGGCGCTATTGGGTTTCTGGCTGCCGTCCTCGATGTGCAGGCTGAGGCTGATCTCCGGCGTATCGCCGAGAGTCACCACTCGCGGCGTCATTTTCAGCATGGTGCCGTAGGTGATCGCCTTCAGCTCGGCCACCCGCTCGCCCGTGACCCGCACATAGTAGGTTTCGCTCTGGTCGAGCACCGCCTGGGTATTCTCCTGGGTCAGCAGGGTCGGCCGGGATCCGATCTGCGCCTGTCCCTGGCTCTGCAACAGGGTGACCTTGGCCAGCAGGAAATCCAGCCCGCGACTGTCCACCAGGCTGCCGACCGCCCCGTTACCGGCGCCGCCGCCCTCCTCGCTATCCTGGCCGGTGGTGCGGATCTGGATCGACTTGTTGTTGCCCAGGCGAATCCCGGCGCTCCAGTCGACGCCCAGCTGGGCGAGGTTCTCGGCATTGATGTCGATGATCGACAAGCCGACCTCGATCCGCGCCGAGGGCCGGTCGAGGGCTTCGATCAGGCGGCGATACATGGGCAACCGGTCCTTGTGGTCGCGCACCACCACCGCGTTCAGCGACGGTTCCGCCTGGACCACCGCATGGCTCGATTGCGGTCCCGGGCGCAGCTTGCCCGGCTCGTCGCCCACCGCAACCACGTTGGCATCGCTGAGCACCCGCGAGAGGATGCTGGCGATGCCCGGCGCCTCGATCTCGTCGTCGCGGTACTCGATCTTGCGGTCCTCGGCGACCGCATAGCGCAGCGGGAAGATCTCCACGCTGAGGTCGCCGGTCTTTTCGCTGCGCAGGGTGTATTGCTGCTCCAGCACCTGGGCGGTCTGCTCGACCAGTTCGAGATAGCGCCCCGGACCGGACACGTGCACCAGCCGCCCGGAAGGGTCGGCACGCCAGCCGAAGCGCGGCTCCCAGATGCCGGCGGCGGTCAGCGCGCGCTTCAGCTCGGCCTCGCCGACCTGCTCCAGCCTCACCAGCCGCGATTGCATCTCGGTGGTCTTGAATACGTACAGCACGGTGCCGTCGTAGTACCAGCCGAGGTTGTAGAGGGAGGCCATCAACTGCAGGAAGGCCTGCGGGCTTTCCAGGTCGAAGCGACCGCTGACCTGGTCGTTGACCTTGTCGCTGACGATCACCGAGGCATCGTAGTTGGCGCCGAAGTTGGCCAGCACGTCGCGCAGGCTTTCGCCCTGCGCCACATAGTCGTAAGGCAGGCTGGGCCAGTCCAGCGGCTGCGCGCGCAAGACCGCGCCAGGCAGCAGCGCCAGCAGTCCGCCGATCAGCAGGCGGCGCATCAGGGACGCCACACCGGAGCCTGCGGCGGCAACCCGCGGGGCAGCGGCTCCAGCTCCGGCGCCAGCGCCTCGAGCAGCCCCACCTGGGCGGCCAGGGCCCGTTCGAGTCGCTCGGGATCGAGGCCGTCGAGGCCCAGCCGCGCCTGCAACAGCAGGCGCCCGTCCGCGTCCAGGACGATGGCCTGGGGATAGCGCCGGCTCCAACTGGCGACCCGCGACAACAGCGCCCGCAGCAACCCCAGCTGGTCGCGCTGCGGGTCCAGGGGGGCGTGCTCCAGCGGGCTTTCCAGCAGCAGGTCGTCGCCCTGGCGCAGCAACAGGACGCTCTGTCCGTCGATGCGCAGGTGGTACGAACCCGTCCGATCGGCAACAAAGGGCCCTTGGCCCAGGCGAGTGGCCAATCCGCTCAACAGATGATCCATGATTCCTCGGTAGGGCCGGCTTTCGCCGGCCGCTCAGCTCTGCCAGTAGAAGTGATCCTGTGCCTGGCACAGGTTGCGTTCGTGCAGCCAGGCCTGGACGGCGTCCGCCGCGCCGACGTCGTCGTCCAGCCGGCAGAGAGGTTGCCAGAGGCATTCGAGGACCTCGGGGATCGGCTCGAAGCCGGCCAGCCCGCCGCTGGCGAGCAGCGTCGCCATGCCCCGCTGCCAGTTCGGCCAGGCGCTCTTCGCCAGTGCCGAAGCCGTCTCCAGCTTGCCGGCCAGTTCGGCCACCTGTTCCTGGGTGCGCGCCTGGCACTTGGCGACCCTGGCCAGTTCCTCGCGGGCCTGCTCCGGCTCCAGCTCGGCCACGCGGGACCAGAATTCGGACTTGACTCGCAGTTGCCGGGACTGGGTCTCCAGCTCCACCAGCGACAGGCGCCAGCCGGGGATCGCCTGGTCGAGCAGGCTTTCCCACCAGCCATAGACCGGCAGCAGGACCCAATCGATCATCGACTGCGGCACGGCGAGGTTGACCCGGTCGCCCAGTTCGGCGCACCAGCCGTCGTCGTCCTGCGCCGCGCAGAGGAGAATCTGCCGCACCTCTTCGCGCCCCAGCGCCAGGCCGCGCGCCAGGCGCTGCTGCAACCACTCGCAGCGGAACAGTTGCTCCAGCCGCAGGCGCGGCAGCATCCGCTGCAGCAACGCCAGTTGCCGCGCACTGATGATTCCGGACTCACGATACAAACTGCTCGATGCGTAACCCGGCACCCGACCCCGCGAGCGGGCGTCCGAGCCCACCACGGATACCCGCCTGCCAGCGAACACCGCTTCTCGGGAGTATTGCTTATCGTCTTCCTGCTCCATTCTCTGCCTTGGCTTCCTCACTACATTGCGCGCTCGTCAGAGCCTGCAATTTGGGCCGATTCTACTCATGCAGCCGCTACCGGGCTTTCAAAAAACGTCAGTTATTTTTAGCCCGGCATTCGTCCTTCCCCTGCCGCGAGCGGCTCGGTGTGCAGCCGAAACGGCGGCGATAGCTCTGGGTGAAATAGGACTGACTGGAAAAGCCCGCCTCCATGGCGATGTCGACGATGCTCATGTCGCTGTTGAGCAGCAACTGATGGGCATAGAGGATTCTCCGCTCGCTGATCCAGGCGCGCGGCGAAACCCCATAGACACTGCCGAACAGCTCCTTGAAGGTGGTCAGCCCCATGCCGAACTCGCGGGAGAAGTCGGACAGCTTCCACTCGTTGAGGTAGTGCTTCTCCATGAATAGCTGCAGACGCTCGACATGCCGGTTGCTCAGTTGCCGCAGGACCGACATCAGCAGCGGCCCCTGCGGACTGAACGCGAAGAGCATCAGCAACTCCTCGATCTTCAGGCAGGCGAGCATCGGCGGATGCTCATGCACAAGCAATTCCTTCAACCCCTTGACGCAACCGGCCAGCAGAGGCGTGGCAGCGAACGCGATGATGCCCGGCACGGGCTCGTCGCAACGCTCGACTTCACTCAACAGCGCGCCGAAGCGCTGGACGAAGCCTTGTAGAAACTGGGCAGATAATGGAATCCAGAGTATTCGGCTGTCCTTTCCCTTGGTACTTACGACATAGCTTCCGCGGCGGACGAAAAGCAACTCGCCAGGCGCCAGGCAAAAAGTGGAATCGATGTCCTGGACGGTCAGTTCGCCCTCGAGCAGAACATATACGCCCTCTTCCTTGTTTACCCTGTATTCGAAAGTTGGAATGTTCCAATGACAAGACGTTATCTGCTTTCGGCCAAGAGATTTGGCTCCTTGCATATTATAAGAACCCCAACACTTCCCGTCGTACCTTGAATGCCCCGCCGAGCGGAGAGGCATGAATACGCTCCGTTTTATTGATTTTCAAAGCCATGAGCACGGAGTCGATTTTATAATAATCAGGATTATCCGACGTGCGCTGATTCGCAGAGCGAGTCGGCTTCCGCCAATTAATCCAGCCTTCTTTAGAAGCGGAACAAAAGTACCAGTTTTATTATTCGAGGCCTTCCCTGAAAACGAACGAGACTTGCACTTCTTTAATCTCCATACGCACTTTCCGAAACAGCAGGCAATGTATCAATCGTTGCCAGATCTTTCTTCCGGGCGAGCGGCCGTACAATTCGGAAAACAGTCGCGCCGAACCAGCCGGACCCGCTCATCGACGCCCGCCGCCACCTGTTGCCAGGCACTCGCCTGGACCGCCGCGACGCCCACCCAGGAAAGCTCGGTACGCAGGTACAATGCCTCGCCCTCCAACCTGTCGACCTCCAGATCGAAGGCATAGCGCAACGGCAACCCGGACACCCGGTAGCGCCGCTCGGCAATCGTTTGCATCCTTCCCTGAACGACGGCATACAGGCGCAGCCTGAGTTGCGCCTGGCGCGCCTGCAGGGAAACGCCGCCCACCGAACCGCCCACCGTCACCTTCGGCGACATCGGCGCGGGCTGGCTGACGCAACCGCCGAGCAGCAACGCCAGCGGCAACAGCATCCAGCACCTCACCTGCGCCGGACCGTGCGCGCCTCCAGCGGCGTGCCGTCACCGTCGGCGAGACGCTGCAAGGCCTGCTCACTACGCGGATCGCCAGCCACGTTGCGCGCCAGCCAGCGCGCCAGCCCGGCCACGCTGGAACGGTCCTCGCCGCGAACGGCCGCGCGGGTCACCGAACGCCCCTCGAAATGCCCCACCGCCTCGGCTCCAGCGTCTTGGGACGGCTGCACCGGCGAAATCGATTCGATTTTCATGGGGCCGCTCAAACCCTCATGCCGACCGCAGCGACCGCCTCGCGATCACTGTCGCACGGCAGCAGGCGCTGCCAGAACTCGGCGTGATCGAGCAGGTTGGCCAGGGTCGCCTCGAAGCATTCGAGGGTCAGTTGCGCTGCGAGAATCTGCGCATACAACTGGACCTTGCCGGTCAGCTCGTCGAAGCCGAAATGCAGATCGAAACGGTGCCAATGGCGGTTGAAGCTGGCGAGCTGGCGAAAGATCCCCTCGCCCAGCACATCGATGCCCACCACATCGGCCTCCAGCAACAGACGCTCGCGCTCGGCGAGCAGCAACAGGGTGACGCCCACCTGTTCGTCGAACAGCAGGCTCGCCATGCCCTCCTCGTCGAGGGACAGGGAAGGCAAACCGATACGGCCTGCGAACTCGGCAAGCAGTCGGTTGACCTTGCTCGTTAAATCCATGGGGGCGCCTCCTAAAGCTCAGCGCATGCTAGCACCGGGCTATGCATCGCTTTTGTCACTGAGAGACTTTTCTTTTAAGAAAAAAGCCACATCGCTGTGGCCTTTTCCTCCCGCGCGGAGACGGCTCAGACCACTCCGGCCGCCGCACGCCAGGCCTGGTTATGGCTCTGGGTGTACTGCTGGATGAGCTGCAGGACGTCCTTCATGAAGCCGGCATCGAAGCTCATCTGGTCCTCGACCTTCTGCTTCTGGCTCTGCCCGATGGTGGCGTTGACCTCTCCTTCCCGGGCGCTCGCCTGCGATTCGCCCTGGCGCACCTGGACCGAGGCGTTGGCCATCTGGACGAAGGACTGGATCACCGTGTTGGCCACCTGCAGGGCGCCGTTGCGGCTCTCGAAGGCACGGCCCGCCGCACGCAACGCCACACTGTCCTGCACCTGGTCCGCCGCCCAGACCTTGCCGACGATCTTGCGATCCTCGTCGGAGGTCTTGCCAAGCGCCTGCATCTTCGCGTCGATCAGTTCGTTGCGCCCATCGATGTTCTTCTGCAGGGTCTTCTCCTGACTGATGGCCTTGCCGTTCTTCAACGCGCCGAGGCTGCCGACCACCGCCGAGGCCAATGCGCCGACGCCAGCGATCACCGCCATGGCGATCATCAGCGTGGCGCCGCTGCGCATCTCGTCCACCTGCGCCTTCTGCGCGTGGATGATCGACTGGTTCTCGTTGTCGCGCTGGAGCACGCCCAGCTCGCGCGCTTTCTGCGCGATGCGGAAGAGAATCAGCAGAAGCTCGACGCTGCTGTCCAGCTCGCTGCCGGCCGCTTCCATGCGCACCGGGTCGAGCACCTGGCGCGGAGCGTTCAGTTCGACCCGGTCGGCCCGCGCGGCCGGCACCTGCGGCAGGTCCGCAGCCGCTTGCGGCGTGCCGACGGAACGCCCGGCGGCGCCGGGAGCGATCGGCTCGGAGGGGATCGCGGCCTGGGTAGCCGCCAGGGAATATTGCGTGTCGATCATGTGACGTCTCCTCAGATCGCTGCCGGTCGGCTGGACAGGTTGTGCAGGGTTTCACCCTTGGCCTGGAGCATGGCGAAGATCCGCTCCATGATTTCCTGGAATGCTTCCAGCATGCGGCTCAGCTCTTCCTTCAGGCGCTCGATCACGCCCTGCAGGGTGGTCAGGTCGGCACGCGATTCCTGCACGTCGGCCTGGCGGTTCGCGGCCTTCGCCTGGAATCTCGAATGAGTGGCCTGGGCCGCGCCGTTGGCGACGTCCAGGGTCAGGTCGGAAACCTGCACGCCGAGTTTCAGCGAGTGCGACAGCGATTGGCCGGCCAAACTGCCGAACTTGCCGCCCAGGTCGGCGACCTTGCTCGCCAGGCTGGCGGTCATCTCGGCCGCCTTGCCGCCGATCTTCGCGCCCAGCCTGGCCAGCCCGCCGACCGCTGAGCCGCCGAAGCTGACCACCGCCGCCAGCAGCGCGACGGCGATCTCGATACCCATCAGTGCCGGGCCGAGCTTTTCCATCACTTCCTTGCTGATCAATCCGTCCGCGGCTGCCTGCTGTACCGACTGGGAGACCACTCCCATGACACCGCCCGCGATCATCAGTGCACCCGCGGCCGCGCCGACGCCGGTTGCCACCATGATTGCGCCGACGATGATCGAAGCTATTGCACTGATCCAACCAAAGATTTTGGCTGCCAGACCGGACTTCTGGGCTTCTTTCGCGGCTTCTTCCGATTCCCTGATCTTCTGCTGGTTGTCCTCCATCTTCTGCAGGTTCTGCTTTCGCGCCTGCTCGATTTCGGTCAGCTTGAGTTTCTTCTGCTGGTTCTCGACTTCGCCGGTGATTTTCGCCAGCTCGATCTCGAACGCCTGCGGCGACATCAGGCCGGCGGACAACAGCGTCGAAGCGCCGGCCAGCACAACCTGCCGCGCCAGTCCGACATCCTCGCCCACTGCTTGCACCAGGCTGGCGATCTCCGCACGATTGGCGACCTCCAGGCGCTGCTGGCTGGCTGCGGACGGCGGCGTCAGCGCCACCCCCGTGCCGCTCGCGGAAGCCGCGGCCGGCGCCGCCAGGCGCTCCACCCGCAGACTCTCGACATCCCTCGCGACCGGCCTGCCGAGCGCCGGGATATCCCCGGCGTCGGCCACCCCGTAGGGCAGTCCGGCGCGTTCAAGCGTTATCGGATTCATATGCTCGATCCTTTCTCGCGGTTACGGCTTCCAACATGGCGCCGGCACGCGCGGCCAGGGCCTCGTGCGCCGGCTGTGCCGCGGCCAGGGCCCGGGCCGAGTAGAAGCCACTCTCGGCTCCGTCGAGATCACCCAGTTGCAGGTGGCACTCGGCGGCATGGAAGGGAAAGCGCGGCTCGTTGATGTCCATCAGCGCGCCGTAGCTGTAGCTCTGCAGGGCCTGCTCATAGAGACCGAGGGACTGGCGGCAGGCGCCCAGACCGAGAAAGTAGCGGGCGTCGTAGTGGTCGAGCATGCACAGTGCCTGGAAGATCTTCTGCGCGTCGTCCCACTTGCCCGCCTGGTACTGGTTGAAGCCCAGCGCATAGAGCTGCTCCAGGGTGTCCTCGCTGAGTCCGCGAAGCATCGCCAGGGTGCCGCCGTCGCGCAGGAAGGCCTCCAGCGCCTGTTGCTGGTCGGTGTCGGAAGGGGTCGCTTGCTGGTTCATGGATACCTCTAGATCGCGCTGAGAATGTCGCGCAGGACGCTGTCGTATTTCTGGATGAAGCGGTTGAGCGCCTCGACCGCCGAGTTGTAGCGGGAGCTGGTGTCGTTGAGCAGGGTGGTCTTCTCGTTGACCTTGTCGTTCAGCGGACGCGAGCGGTCGCTCACCGTGGTGGCGAAATTGCCGACCGGGTTGTTGTCCTTCTCGAAGGGGTACTCATCGCTGAGGCCCTTGAGCTCCCCGCTCTGCTTCGGCGAGCCGCTGAGAAAATCCTTGATCGACAGCTTGCCGCTGAAGGTATCCAGATTGCTCAGCAGCGCATACTCGGGGCTGTCCTTCCACCTGGGATCGCCGACGGCATAGCCATAGAGCGTGGGGTCGACCAGATCGATACCGCCAGCGTCGATCCTGATGCCCTGCTTGGCCGACAGCGCGGCGTTGATCTGCGACTGGATCACGCTGTAGACCTTCAACTCCGCGGTCAGCGCCTTGAGCTCGTCGAGCAGCGCCTTGCGCTTTCCGTCCTGGGTCTGCAGGACATCCTTGTAGACACCGATGACATCCTCGTCGAGACGCCCGTGCAGGCTGAAATAGGCCGACACCAGGAACTCGCGCAGATCCCACTGCGCACCGGGCTGCCGACGTGCCTGCAGGACTTCGCGGAGTACCTCGAGGCCCTGCCCCGGAGGCGCGGACGGATTGGCCGCGAGCAACCAGGCGAGCGCCTTGAGCACTTGCGCCTCGCTCAGCGGCTGGCCGGCGTGGGCCAGCACGATCCGCTCGCTGCGCAACAGGGCCAGCAGTTCCTCCTGCTCGGCACTGGCAGGCGCCGCCGACGCGGCCAGGAGCTCGTCCAGGAACAGCTCGCGAGCGGCATTAAGGTTTCTGACTTCCATCGTGATTCCTCAGATCAACAAGCCACGCATCGGCGTCGGACGCCGCGGCCGGGTACCCTGCTCGCCCTGCGTCGGCTGGGAACTGCGCATGCGCCGCAGTTCGGCCAGCAGCTCCTCTTCGGCGGCTCGCGCCAGCTCTCGCTCCGGCGCCTGGAACAGCAGCTCGCCGGCGTCCGCGGCAAGCCCCAGGCCTTGCCACATTTCCGCCAGCAGGCGGCCGCGTTCCTCGCTGTCGCGAATCGCCAGTTCGGCGGCCTGGACGGTCGCCCGCAGGGTGTCTTCGGTGTATTCGTTCATGTCGTCCATGGTAGGGATCGACGTTGCCGGAGCCTGTCAGGCACGGTCGGGTTTTTGTCGTTTTCGCAGGCTTCGCTGCGTCACCACCCGCCCGGCCTCCAGCTCGAACCAGCCGTCGGCGGGCTCGGCGGCGCCGGTCCAGCGGCGATAGAAGCGCGCCATGCGCTCGCCAGGCAGTGGGCTGCCGGCCAGCGCCAGGACCTTGCCGTAGAGACGCTGGCGCGGCCCCAGCGTATCGAGCGTGGCCTCCGCCAGCAGGTACAGCGCGGCGAATGGATTGGCCAATCCGCTGCGCGCCTGCCGCCGACGCAACATCACGATCCAGACCCGCTCGCCGTCGCAGCGCCAGGCCAGTTCGCAGCCATGGGCCAGGACCTGCCAGCCGAGCGCGATCGAGGTGTCGCGCAGGCAATGCGGACGCACCGCCAGGCCGCGGGCGAGAAACCAGGGAATCAGCGGATCGGCGCTCACAACACGATCCTGCCAAGCGGCTGGATGTTGATCTGCTGGGTCAGCTCCTGGTAGGACAGCACCGGCAGCCCGGCATAGTCGCTCTCCACCAGCTTGCGCACGTAGCGGCGGATATCCATGGAAACGATCAGCACCGGCCGGTTCTGCATCTGCGCGAGATCGCCGACGGTCTGCCGCACGCGCTCGAGGAAGGCCTGGGTTATCGCCGGGTCGAGGGCCAGGTAGCTGCCGGCGCTGGTCTGGCGGATGCCACCGCGGATCTGTTCCTCCACCGCCTGGTCCAGCAGATAGGCGGGAAGGATATTGTTGCCGCTGGAGTACTTGTAGCAGATGTAGCGCTTGAGGCTGCTGCGGATGTACTCGGTGAGCTGCACCACGTCCTTCTCCTTCTGCCCCCACTCCACCATCGCCTCGAGGATCGCCCGCATGTTGCGGATCGAGATGTCCTCGCCGACCAGGCGCTGGAGAATCTCGGTCATCCGCTGCAGGGGAACGATCCGCTGCGCCTCCTTCACCAGCTCGCCGTAACCCTGCTCCATCTGCTCCAGCAGGTAGCGCGTCTCCTGGATGCCGATGAAATCCTCGGCGTACTCCCGCAGCACATGGGACAGGTGCCAGGTGAGCACCTGCTCCAGGCCCAGGCAGGCACAGCCGGAACGCTCCAGGCGATCCTGATGCGCCTGCTCCACCCAGCTCGCCTCTTCTCCCGGCACCTGCAGCTCTGCCGGCTCGTGGGGGACCGCGAGCAGTTCCAGCTGCGCGGCGCGTTCGCGCACCAGCAACCAGCCCGGCCGCAGGCATCCGCGCGCGACCGGGACCTCCTGTAGCTGCACCAGGTATTCGCCATCGCCCATCGCTTCATTGAAGCGCAAGTGGATACCCGGGAACGGCACGCCGAAATCCAGGTACAGCGCGCGTCGTACCCGCACCAGCTCCTCGTTCAGCGACATCGCCTCGAGACGTTCCTGGAGGCTGGCATCGACGTCGATCAGCAACGGCACGGTGAGGGCGAATTCTTCCTGCTCGGCGAGACGCCCGGCCTTCGGCTTGCCGCCGCCAGCCTTGCCACGCGCCTTGGCCGATGGCGCTCCGGCGCCCTGCGCGAGCAGCGCCGGCAGGTCGCGGGAACCGGCGCTGGCCTGGGCCCGCTGGCGCCAGAGCATGAAGTAGCCGCCGCCGCCGACCAGCAGCGCGAGAGCCAGGAAGGTCAGGGTCGGGAAACCGGGAATCAGGCCGAACAGCACCAGCAACAGGCCGCCGATCAGCAGCGCCTTGGGCTGCGCCACCACCTGTTCGCCGATGTCGCTGCCGAGGTCCGCCGATTCGTCGGAAGACACCCGGGTGACGATGATCCCGGCGGTGATGGCGATCAGCAACGCCGGCACCTGCGAGACCATGCCATCGCCGACGGTCAGCACCGCGTACAGTTGCAGCGCGTCGGCGGTGCTCAGGCCCTTCTGCGTGACGCCGATGGCGATGCCGCCGAGGATGTTGACGACGATGATGATCAGCCCGGCGATGGCGTCGCCCTTGACGAACTTCATCGCGCCGTCCATGGAGCCGAACATCTGGCTTTCCTTTTCGATCACCGCGCGCCGCGCCCGCGCCTCGTTGACATCGATCACGCCGGCACGCATGTCGCCGTCGATGCTCATCTGCTTGCCTGGCATGGCATCCAGGGAAAAGCGCGCGCTGACCTCGGCGACCCGCTCGGCACCCTTGGTGATCACCAGGAACTGCACGATGGTGATGATCAGGAAGATGATGATGCCCACCACCAGATTGCCGCCGACCACGAAGCTGCCGAAGGTGTTGACGATCTGCCCCGCGTCGGCCTGCAGCAGGATCATCCGCGTGGTGCTCACCGACAGCGCCAGGCGGAACAGCGTGGTGATCAGCAGCACCGCCGGGAACACCGAGAACTGCAACGGCGAGCCGATGTACACCGACATCATCAGCAGGACCACGGAGATGGTGATGTTGACGGCGATGAGGATGTCCAGCAGCAGCGGTGGCAGCGGCAGCACCATCATGAACACCACCGCCAGCAGCAACACCACCAGCAGGATGTCCTTGCGCTCGCCGACCCGGCCGAGAAGCCCGCTCAGGTCGTTCATTCCCGCGCCTCCAGCTCCAGCGCCCGGGCGTGCGCGGCACGCGCCGCGTCGAGACGCCCGGCGAGCTGTTCGGCACGGCTCAGGCAACGCCACAGACCGGGCTCCTCCTCGCCATCCTCCTGCAACTGCCGGCACAGGCGCACGGCGGGCTCGCCGAGGCCTTGCTGGAGCAACGCCAGGAGCAAGGCGCGGCGCCCGTCGCGGCGCTCCGGCGCAACGCTCAGCAAGGCCTCCAGCAACACCTGGGCGCGTCGCGGCTGGCCGCATTGCAGGTGCAGCCAGCCCAGCATCAGCAACAGGCGCTGTTGCGTCGGTTTCAACGTCATCGATTCATACCTTGTGCAACAGGTTCAGGGCCATTTGCAGCAGTCGCTCGTCTTCATCGCGCTCGCCGAGCAGGCAGGCCGCGGCCTGCAGGGCCGGCTGGCGGGGCAGCGTGAGGGCCAGACGGAGATCGCGCAGCGCCTGGCGGAAGTCGCCGGGGCGCAGCAGGCCGTGCAACTCCAGCTGGGGCCGGGCGTAGTCGAACAGGCGCTGTTGCGCCTGCTGCGCGGGATACAGGCTGGCGACGTGGGTCTCCACCGGCCGGCCGTCGGGCGCCAGCAGATGGCGCTCCGGCAGGGGCGGCGCGAACGGCTCGGCATGCGCCAGGTCGAGTCGTTCGATGCCGATGTGCCAGGCACCGACCCGGCTCATGCGGCGAGCACTTCGCTGCGCGCCGAGCGCAGCGCCTGCAAGGCCTGGTGCAGCGTCGGCATGCCGACCTGCCGGGCTTCCAGGGTGATGCACAGCAGCAGGCGCGATTCGCCGCTCCAGGCGCAACGCAGCGGCAGGCTCCCGGCCGCGCGCGCATGGCACAGGCGCAACGCCCGCAGGGTGCCGCGATAGGCCTGGTGCCAGGCCAGGTCACAGGCCAGCCAGAGCGACAACTGTTCGCCATGGCGTTCCAGCTGCAAGGTGCCGCTGTCCTCGAAATCCAGTTGCACCACGCGCGCCAGCGGCGCCGGTACGCTCACCCGCAGGTCCTGGCAGAACTGCGCGACGGCCAGCTCAACCCAGTCCATGCTGCTGCTCCTCTTCGCGCTCGATCGCCAGGTCGAGTGCCATCTGGCAGGCATTCAAAAGATTCTGGCGCTGCTCGTCGTCGCCGAACACTTCGACCGGCAACAGGCGGTAGAGACGCTTCAGTTCGCGGAAGAAATGGATCTGCCGGGCGACGTCGGCCAGCGGCAACGGCTCGAGCAACGCCTGCACCTCGGCGACGCCGACCCAGCGCTTCTCGAGCAAGGCGATGACTGCGCCGGTCAATTCAGAAGGCCCGTATGCCATGGCCCCGCTCCCCCGTCACCAGCACCTGCCAGAGCGCCCCCACCTGCTCCGCCAGGCCGCCGAGCACGCGCAGCTTGTGCATGTCGCTCATGACCCGCTCCAGCTTCACCGGATCGAGCCGGCTCGACTGACTGTCCAGGTCGGCGCTCAGGGCTTTCTGCAGGAAGGCCACGACCCGCTCCAGCGGCGTCGCGGCGAAGCGCGCCTGGATGTCCTGCCAGGCCGCCGACAGGCCCCGGTAGTCGAGTACTGCGTCACGGTAGGTATCGCGCAGCGCCTGGATATCGCCGACACCGGCGGCGGAAGCCTCGGCGGCCAGCGGCTCGATGCGCAGGCCGAGTTCGATCTCCAGGCCCTGCTCGTCGGCCATCCGCAGCAACGCCTGGTCGACCAGCGCCAGCATCGCCCGCGCCTCCGGCCGCCCGGCCAGGACGTCGCGCGCCCGCGACAGCGCCAGGAAGCGCTGGCTGATCTCGCTGGAGAAGCCCTCCAGGTAAGCGCTGAGCTGCGCCAGGCTGCTCAGTTGACCGCTGCCCAGGTGGGCGATCAGCGCCTCGAGCTTCTGCTGGCTTTCCAGGTCCGGAATGCGCTTCCAGTACTCCTGCAGCATGGCCTGGACTTCGCTCAGGCGCGCATGGGCGTCGCTCAGGCGGCGCTTGGCCAGGGATTTCTCGGCGCGCTCGGAAAAGGCGAAGGTCAGCTCTTCCGCGGCATCGGCCAGCGACTGCGAAACGGAGACGTAGTGGACGCGCTCGCCCTGGAAGCTGCCGCCGGCCTGCTGCGCGGGGGCGTTGGCCGCTTCCCGCGGCGCGAGGGGCGCGGCGGAGGAACTCTGGAGGATGTCCATCGTGGCTGTGGTTCCTGGTCTGCAAAGGCGGCGCAGTATAGGAACCGGTCCAGTGCCGCCGATGCCAATATCGGCCGGTTTTTTTTAGCCGCGGCGGCAACCGATTTCTAAAAACTCCCGGCTGGCACTGAAATTCGTCGCGCGAGGCTTTCTCTATAGTGCGCGCCGACTCCAGCCGAACCGACCCGCCATGCCCGCGCCTCTCTCTCCTCTCATCGTCCGGATGCGCCACGCCATCGAAGGCTGCCGGCCGATCCAGATCCGCGGGCGGGTCACCCAGGTCACCGGAACCCTGCTCAAGGCCGTGGTGCCCGGCGTGCGCATCGGCGAACTCTGCCAGTTGCGCAATCCCGACCAGAGCCTGGCGCTGCTCGCCGAGGTCATCGGCTTCCAGCAGCACCAGGCGCTGCTCACCCCGCTCGGCGAGATGCTCGGGGTTTCCTCCAACACCGAAGTCAGCCCTACCGGCGGCATGCATCGCGTGGCGGTCGGCGAGCACCTGCTCGGGCAGGTGCTCGACGGCCTCGGCCGCCCCTTCGACGGCAGCCCGCCGGCCGAGCCGGCGGCCTGGTATCCGGTCTACCGGGATGCCCCGCCGCCGATGAGCCGGCGCCTGATAGAGCGGCCGCTATCGCTGGGTGTGCGCGCCATCGACGGCCTGCTGACCTGCGGCGAAGGCCAGCGCATGGGCATTTTCGCTGCCGCCGGCGGCGGCAAGAGCACCCTGCTGGCCAGCCTGGTGCGCAATGCCGAGGTGGATGTGACGGTACTCGCCCTGGTCGGCGAACGCGGTCGCGAAGTCCGCGAGTTCATCGAAAGCGACCTCGGCGAACAGGGGCTGCGCCGCTCGGTGCTGGTGGTCGCCACCTCCGACCGACCGGCGATGGAACGCGCCAAGGCCGGTTTCGTCGCCACCAGCATCGCCGAGTATTTCCGCGATCAGGGTCGCCGCGTCCTGCTGCTGATGGACTCGCTGACCCGCTTCGCCAGGGCCCAGCGCGAAATCGGCCTGGCGGCCGGTGAACCGCCCACCCGCCGCGGCTATCCGCCATCGGTGTTCGCCGCGCTGCCACGCTTGATGGAGCGTGCCGGGCAATCCGAGCGGGGCTCGATCACCGCGCTCTACACCGTGCTGGTGGAAGGCGACGACATGAGCGAGCCGGTGGCCGACGAGACCCGCTCGATTCTCGACGGGCACATCGTGCTGTCGCGCAAGCTGGCCGCCGCCAACCACTATCCGGCCATCGACGTGCTGCACTCGGTGAGCCGGGTCATGAACCAGATCGTCGACGACGATCAGCGCCATGCGGCCGGACGCTTGCGCGAATGGCTGGCGAAGTACGAGGAAGTCGAGTTGCTGCTGAAGATCGGCGAATACCAGAAAGGCCAGGACAGCGAAGCCGACCAGGCCATCGAGAAGATCGGGGCGATCCGCCAGTGGCTGCGCCAGGGTACCCACGAAACCAGCGATTACGCACAGGCCTGCGCGCAGTTGCGGAGCCTCTGCGCATGAGCCTGGCGCTGCTGTTGCGCGTCCGACGCCTGCGCCTGGACCGGGCCGAGCGCGCCCAGGGCCGCCAATTGCTACGGGTTCGCGCCGCGGCGCAGGAACACACCGAGCGCCAGGCGGCGCAACGGGACTACCGCGACTGGCGACTGGCCGAAGAGCAACGGCTGTTTCTCGCCTGCCAGGCGGCCATGCTCGACCGCCGGCGCCTGGAAGCCTGGCAGCAGCAGGTAGGACTGCTGCGGGAAAAGGAAGCCGGCCTGGAACAGGACTGCGCCGAGACCGCGCAGCACCTCGAAGGGGAGCGCGAGCGCCTGCGGCAGTGCCGGCGAGAACTGCTGGAACGCCAGCGGCAACTGGAGAAGTTCGCCGAACTGGAGCGCCACGTCGACGCCGAGCGCCAGGGGCTGCGCGAACGCAGCGAGGAAGGCGAACTGGAAGAATTCACCCGCCACGAGACCTGGCCATGCTCAAGCTGAACGCCGTGGATACGGCTCCGCTCGTGTCGTCCGACACCCCTGCCCCCCTTCCGCCGCTGCGCGCGCAGCAGATCGCCTTCGAACAGGCCCTGCCCGCGCACCGACCGCCGGCGCCCAGGCCACCGTTCGACAAGGGCGACGAAACGACAGAGGCCGAAGAGCCCGCCGCGACAGCCGACGCGCCGACCTCGACGCCTCTCGCCGACCAGCCCGCGGCGCCTGCCGCCGACCGGCCGCCGACCACTCGGCAAGCCCCCGTGCCAGTTGCCGCGGACGCAACGCCAACGCCAACGCCAACGCCAACGCCAACGCCAACGCCAACGCCAACGCCAACGCCAACAGTGTCGCCGTCCGGATCGGTAGCACGGCAAGCGCCGGCGGTCTCCGCGCGCGTCGCGGCGTCCACGCAAGCCCGGGAGCCGGCCAGCGTTTCGGCGCCTCCGGTCGACGAACCGCCGCTGGTGCCGGTGTCCTCCCACCCGCAAATCGCAGGTCGGACGCATGAGCGGCCGCAGCCCGGCCCCGGCTTCCCGGCGAAAACCGCAGCCGAGGTCGCGCCCACGGCGCAGGCCAGTGTCCAGGCTTCGCCGCCCGCGCCGACAGCGGGCGGCGAAGGCCGCGGAGAGGAGCGTCGGCAACCCGGAGAAACCGATCCATCCGCACTGCCCCCGACGACCATGCGCCTGTGCCACTGCCTGCCATGCAAACCCCCGGCGACCGCCTGCTGGCACGCCTGCTGGCATCGAGCGGGAGCCGGCCACTGCCGCTGGCCGATCTCGCGCGCCTGCTCGATGCCGTGCAGGCGCGTATCCAGGTCGCCAGCGCAGCCGAAAGCCATGCGGCGCGCCTGCAGGTGCGACTGCCCCAGCTCGGCGCCGTGGAGGTGCAGGTCCTGCATGGCCATGGCCAGTTGCAGGTCGAGATCAGTGCCAGCCCCGGCAGCCTGGCGTTTCTCCAGCAAGCCCGTGGCGAGTTGCTCGAACGCCTGCAACGGCTGCATCCGGAACAACCGGTGCAACTCACCTTCAACCAGCAGCAGGACAGCGGCCAGCGCTCGCGGCAACGTCGCTACCTGCATGAAGAGTGGCAAGCCGAATGAACGGTACGGACCTCGACCTGCCGCTCGCCAGCCGCGCCGAACTGGATCTCCAGCGACGTCTCGCGCGTTGCCGTCGCCACTATGTCGGCAACGCTTTGCAAGCGCGCCTGGACATCGCCCAGGCCGCCCCCGACGTCGATCTCGAACTGAGCCTGGCGTGGGACGGCCTGCCCCTGCGCTTTCTCTGCCAGGCTCCGGCGCTGGCCCACTGGCTCGCGCCGAACCTGCAGGAGGCAGCCTTCGCCAGCCTGCCGGCGGCACTGCAACTGGCCTTGCTGGAGCGCGAAGGCAACGTCTTTCCCGGCCTGGTCTGGTACGGCCTGAGCCCGGCGCAACCACGCGCTGCGATGGGCCTGCGTCTGAGCCTGGAACGCGACGACCAGCGCCTGGCGCTCTGGCTCGACGGCGATCCCGCGACGCTGCTGGCACGCCTGCCGCCGCGCCCCTCGACGCAACGCCTGGCCATACCGCTGCGCCTGTCGCTGCAATGGCCCGGCCTGCCGCTGGACGCCAGCGAGCTGCGCACCCTGGAGCCCGGCGACCTGTTGCTGCTGCCTGCCGGTCATCGCCCCGACGCAGCGCTGCTGGGGGTTCTCGAAGGACGCCCCTGGGCGCGCTGCCAACTCCACTCCACGCAACTGGAACTGCTCGACATGCACGACACCCCCTCCCTCGCCGACGGCGAGGACCTGCACGAACTCGACCAACTGCCGATCCCGGTCAGCTTCGAGGTCGGCCGCCGCACCCTGGACCTGCATACCCTCTCCACCCTGCAGCCAGGCTCGCTGCTCGATCTCGACAGTGCCCTGGACGGCGAAGTGCGCATCCTCGCCAACCAGCGCTGCCTCGGTATCGGCGAACTGGTCAGGCTCCAGGATCGGCTCGGGGTGCGCGTAACCCGCCTGTTCGGACACGACGAAGCATGATCCAGTTGCCCGACGAGCTCGGCCTGATCCTCGGCCTGGCCCTGCTCGCGCTGGTCCCGTTCATCGCGGTGATGGCGACCTCCTTCATCAAGATGACCGTGGTCTTCTCGCTGCTGCGCAACGCCCTGGGCGTCCAGCAGATTCCGCCGAACATGGCGATGTACGGGCTGGCGATCATCCTCAGCCTGTACGTGATGGCACCGGTCGGCTTCGCCACCCGCGACTACCTGCGCAACCACGACGTCAGCCTGAGCGACTCGGCATCGGTGGAACGCTTTCTCGACGAGGGCATGGCGCCCTACCGGAACTTCCTCAAGCGGCAGATCCAGGAGCGCGAACACACCTTCTTCATGGAAAGCACCCGCCAGGTCTGGCCCAGCGAATACGCCGAGCGGCTCGACCCGGACAGCCTGCTGATCCTGCTGCCGGCCTTCACCGTCAGCGAACTGACCCGTGCCTTCGAGATCGGCTTCCTGATCTACCTACCCTTCATCGCCATCGACCTGATCATCTCCAACATCCTCCTGGCGATGGGCATGATGATGGTGTCGCCGATGACCATTTCCCTGCCGTTCAAGCTGCTCCTGTTCGTCCTCCTCGACGGCTGGGCGCGGCTGACCCACGGCCTGGTCATCAGCTACGGAGGCTGACCATGAGCAGCGCCGACATCCTCCACTTCACCAACCAGACCCTGTGGCTGGTGCTGGTCCTGTCGCTGCCGCCGGTACTGGTCGCGGCCCTGATCGGCACCCTGGTATCGCTGGTCCAGGCGCTCACCCAGATCCAGGAGCAGACCCTCGGCTTCGTCGCCAAGCTGGTGGCCGTGGTGGTGGTACTGTTCGCCACCAGCGGCTGGCTGGGCGGCGAGCTGTACCGTTTCGCCGAAATGACCCTGCTGAAGGTGCCGCTGGTGCGATGAGCGTCCAGGACCTGCAGCAACTGCTGCTGACCTACAGCCTGCTGCTGCCGCGGATCATCAGTTGCTTCGTGGTCCTGCCGGTGCTGGCCAAGCAAACCCTGGGCGGCGGCCTGGTGCGCAACGGCGTGGCCTGCTCGCTGGCGCTGTTCGCCTACCCGATCGTCGCCGGCAGCCTGCCGCCGGCCCTCGACGCGCTGGACATCGCCCTGCTGATCGGCAAGGAAGTGCTGCTCGGCCTGCTCATCGGCTTCGTCGCCACCATTCCCTTCTGGGCCATGGAAGCGACCGGCTTCATCATCGACAACCAGCGTGGCGCGGCACTCGCCTCGACCTTCAACCCCAGCCTGGGCAGCCAGACCAGCCCCACCGGGCTGTTGCTGACGCAGACGCTGATCACCCTGTTCTTCTCCGGCGGCGCCTTCCTCGCGCTGGTCGGCTCGCTGTTCAGGAGCTATGCCAGTTGGCCGGTGAGCAGTTTCTTCCCGCAGCTCGGCAGCCAATGGGTGGCATTCTTCTACGCGCAGTTCTCGCAGATGCTGATGCTCTGCGCGCTGTTCGCCGCGCCGCTGCTGATCGCCATGTTCCTCGCCGAGTTCGGCCTGGCGCTGGTCAGCCGCTTCGCCCCGTCGCTGAACGTGTTCATCCTCGCCATGCCGATCAAGAGCCTGGTGGCCAGCCTGCTGCTGGTGCTCTACCTGGGCATCCTCATGGAGCACGCCTACGATGCCCTGCTGCTCGCCGTCGACCCGCTGCGCCTGCTGCGTCCCGTGCTGGAGACGCCATGAGCGCCGAGAAGACCGAGCAGCCCACGGCGAAGAAGCTGCGCGACGCCCGCCGGCAAGGCCAGGTGGTGAAGAGCAAGGAAATTGTCTCCAGCGCGTTGATCCTGTCGCTGGTGGCGCTGCTGATGGGCTTTTCCGACTACTACCTGGAGCATCTCGGCAAGCTGCTCCTGCTGCCCGCCGAGTACATCGACCTGCCGTTTCGCCAGGCGCTGGAGACCATCCTGGAGAACCTTCTCCAGGAGCTCCTCTACCTGCTGGCGCCGGTCCTGCTGGTCGCGGCGCTGGTGGTGGTGCTCAGCCATGTCGGCCAGTACGGTTTCCTGCTCAGCCTCGACAGCGTCAAACCGGACCTGAAGAAGATCAACCCGGTGGAGGGCGCGAAGAAGATCTTCTCGATCCGGAGCCTGGTGGAGTTCCTCAAGTCGACCCTGAAGGTCGCCCTGCTCTCCCTGCTGGTCTGGCTGACCTTGCAGGGCAACCTGGCCAGCCTCCTGCGGATTCCCGCCTGCGGGCTGGACTGCGTGGCACCGGTGAGCGGGCTGATGCTCAGGCAACTGATGCTGGTCTGCGCGGTCGGCTTCCTGGCGATTGCCGTCGCCGACTACGCCTTCGAACGCCACCAGCACTACAAGCAGTTGCGCATGAGCAAGGACGAAGTGAAGCGCGAGTACAAGGAGATGGAGGGCAGTCCGGAGATCAAGAGCAAGCGCCGGCAATTCCATCAGGAACTGCAATCGAGCAACCTGCGCGCGGATGTCCGGCGCTCCTCGGTGATCGTCGCCAACCCGACCCACGTCGCCATCGGCATACGCTATCGACGCGGCGAAACGCCCCTGCCGCTGGTCACCCTGAAGCACACCGACGCCCTGGCCCTGAGGGTCCGGCGCATCGCCGAGGAAGAAGGAATCCCGGTGCTGCAACGAATTCCGCTGGCACGGGCGCTGCTGCGCGACGGCAATGTCGACCAGTACATACCGGCGGACCTGATCCAGGCCACCGCCGAAGTCCTGCGCTGGCTGGAAAGCCAGCAGACGGATACGCCCTGATCGCTATCGGGCAGGGCGGCCGCCTCGGCACCGGCGACGAAAGACGCTGCGACCTGGCGCCGAAAAAAAGGGACCCGAAGGCCCCTTTCACATGCTTGCTACGGGTCAGTCCTTGTCCGGGATCCCGTGTACCACGCCCGCGGTATTCTCCAGCAGGCTCTTGGTCGCGGTCTGGATGAACGACTCCAGCTTCTTCTGCAGCTCGGCCTGGTCCGGCACGTCCTTGGTGATCACCGCCTTGGCATCGCCGCCCAGTTGATAATCGTAGACGCGCACGTCACCGTCCTTCGGCCGCACCAGGATGCGGTTGCCGGAGACGATGGCGACGTTCTGCTCGCTGCCCGACGGCTTGATCACGCCGAAGCCCTTGTCGCCTTCCGGCAGGTTCAGCAGGTCGCGGCCCCAGCACTGGTGGACGGTCTCGCCGCCGAGCAGGCCCATGATGGTCGGCACGATGTCGACCTGGGTACCGACGGTCGGCAGGTGGGTACCGAACTTCTCCTGGATGCCGGGGGCGATCAGCAGCAGCGGCACGTTGAAGCGGTGCAGGTCCATCTCGGTGAGCTGCTCGGGGCTGCCGAAGCCATGGTCGCCGACCACCACGAAAAGGGTGTCCTTGTAGTACGGCGACTTCTTCGCCTTCTCGAAGAACTGGCCCAGCGCCCAGTCGGAATAGCGCATGGCGGTCAGGTGCTCGTCGAGCGAACCGTAGCCGGTCACGCGCTCCACCGGCAGGTCCTTCGGCAACGCATAGGGCACGTGGTTGGAGAGGCTCTGCAACAGCGCATAGAACGGCTTGCCGGTGCTCGCCAGCTTGTCCAGTTCCTCGTTGCCACGGGCGAACATGTCCTGGTCGGAGACGCCCCAGGTCGGATCGGAGAACACCGGGTCGACATAGTCGTTGCGGCCGATGAAGGTGGTCATGCCCTGGTTGCTGAAGAAGCCGGACTGGTTGTCCCAGGCGAAATCGCCGTTGTAGACGTAGACGTCCTCGTACTGGCGGGCGCTGAGCAACTGCGGCAGGCCGGAGAACTTGTGGCCGCCCTCCGGGGTTTGCATCAGGTATTCGAAGCCCGGCAGGTTGGGGAAGCAGGCCATGGTGGCGAACATGCCCTGGTGGGTATGGGTGCCGTTGGAGAAGAACTGGGTGAACAGCAGGCCTTCCTTCGACAGCTTGTCGAAATACGGCGTGATGTTGCCCGGCGCGCCCAGGGCGCCGACATAGTGGCCGGCGAAGCTTTCCAGCAGGACCACCACCACGTTGCGGATCGGCAGGGTATTCGCCGCCGGCGGGGTGAACTCGCGGCGCACCGCGGCCTCATCGGCGTCCACCAGCTTGTCGTTGGGGGTCAGCAACATCTGCCGGGTGGTCTCCAGGGCGACCTTGTCGTCCAGGGTGGCCTTCCAGATGTTCGCGCGGTCTTCGGAGAAGCGCTCCTTGGCCGCCTTGACCAGGGTCAGGGTGCCGTTCAGGCCCAACTGGTTGGCGAACATGGACTCGGTGGTGAAGGCATCGCCCCAGCGCAGCGGCGGGCCCTGGCGCAGGGTGCCGCGGGCGGCGAGGACGCAGACCAGCACGCAGAGGAACAGCACCACGCCGCGCACGTACCAGGGCGCGGCAGCGCTCGGCCGGGCGATCACGCTGTCTTCGCGCGGCTTGCGCTGGCTCGGGCGGGTCGCCAGGTCGATGGCCTTGAACACCCGGTACAGCACCCAGGTGGCGAAGGCCCAGGCCAGCAGGTAGCGGACCACCGGGAAGCCGTACCAGAGCATGCTCATGACGGTCTTCGGGTCTTCCGACATGTACTGGAAGACCAGGCTGTTCAGGCGCTGGTGGAACTCGCGGTAGAAGTCCAGTTCGAGTACGCCGAGGAACAGGGTGATGCTGGCGAACAGCGTCAACCATGTACGGAACAGGCCGCGAGCGGCCATCGCGCGTACCGCGAACAACGACAGCACCAGCGGCGCCACGGCATAGACGACGACCCGCAGGTCGAAACGCACGCCGTTGCCGAACGCCTCGAGGAAGGTACTCGCCGGGGTCGCGCCGATCAGTTCGCGGTTGTAGATCAGCAAGGCCAGGCGCAGCAGGCTGAACATGACCAGCAGCACCAGCGCGCTGAGCGCGGTGAACGCCAGGTGGCTGCGGATGGTGGGCTGGAACAGCCGTGGGGGCGATTGGGTGGTTCGGACTTCCGTTTGGTCCATGTTTACAATTCGCTCTTCTGTCGTTCGATTTCGAGAATGCGGTCCCGCCCCTGCTCGGCCAGCAGGTAGCGGCCGGGCCCGATGGGCAGTAGGGACTGTGCGGAACGCAGGCGCCGTACGATCACCTGCAGCGGCCCGTCGGGCGGCAGCAGCAAGGCTCGCGCGTTATGCGTCGAGTCCTCGGTGATCCACAGGCCTTCGCTGTCGCACAGCAAAAAGCTCGGTGCATTCAGTCCGTTCAGCACCACCTCGTCCTCGGCCCCCTCATGCAGACGCATGACGTGGCCACGTTTCTTTTCCGTGTAGAAGACGCTTCCGTCCGGGCAGGCGGCCACCCCTTCGGAGCGCTGCAATCCCTCGCGCAGTACCGTCAGTCCGCCGGTCTCCGGGTCGTAGCGGAGAATCCGCCCGTCCAGGTCGCGATCCTCGGCGGCGTACAGGTAGCGGCCGTCGCTGGCGACGCCCTCCACCTGGATGCCGTCGAACAGCGGCCGGGCCTGCTGGGCATGCCACCAGAACACCGGCGAGGCGCCCTGCTCCTGGCTGATCGCGATGCCGTCGCGGAAGCTGGCCATGCCGTCGGGCTTGGACAGCCCGTCGAGCACCGTATCGCGGCTGCCATCGGCGGCGATGCGGAACACCAGGCCCTTGCCGTCCTGCAACTCCTGGCTCACGTAGAGCAGGCCGTCCGGGTCGCGGGCCAGGGCGCTGACGTGGGGAATGTCCTCGAGCACTACCCGGTAGGTCCAGCCGGATACGGTGGCTGCCGGGGCGAAACGCTGCCAGCCGAGGAAGGCCAGGGCGATGAAGAGGACGCTACCGAGCAGGCAGGAGACTACTACGCCGCTCTGGCGCAATCGTTTGGTCAGCATTCGATGCACTCAAGGACAAAACTGCCATTTATAGCCATGGCAACGGAAAAAAGCGCGCAGATTTTCCCGGATCGATTGTGAAAAAAATGTTAGCTGGCAGTAACAGGGGATGTCGGAGCGACGCATGAAAAAGGGCCTTGCGGCCCTTCTTGGTGAAGCGTCAGTCGTTGTCCTGCTTGCCGATGGCCTGCAGCACGTACTGCGGCAGAGCAAACGCGCCCAGGTGGATATCGGCGTTGTAGTAGCGGGTGGCGATGCCGCTGTCGCGGAAGCGCTGGCGCAGCGTTTCCAGCGGAAGGCGACGCAGGCCTTCGCGGGTCGAACCCCAGGCGAAGGTCATGGCGCCGCCGATATAGGTCGGCACCGCCGCCTGGTAGAAATGCCAGTCGGCGAACAGCCCGTCGGTACGTGCGGCGGTGGTGCGCACTTCCTCCAGTTGCATGAACGGCGTGCCGTTCTGGGTGACCAGGATGCCACCCTCGTTCAGGCAGCGCCGGCAGGCCTGGTAGAAGTTCTCGGAGAACAGCACCTCGCCAGGGCCGATCGGGTCGGTGGAGTCGGAGATGATCACGTCGAAGCGTTCTTCCGTGGTAGCCACGAAGCGCATGCCGTCGTCGATCACCAGGTTCAGCCGCGGGTCGTCGAAGGCGCCCTGGGAGTGGTTGGGCAGGAACTCCTTGCACATGTCGACCACGGTGCCGTCGATCTCGACCATGGTGATCCGCTCGACGCTCTTGTGCTTGGCCACCTCGCGCAGCATGCCACCGTCGCCGCCGCCGATGATCAGCACGCGCCGGGCCGCGCCGTGGGCGAGGATCGGCACGTGGGTGAGCATCTCGTGGTAGATGAACTCGTCGGCCTCGGTGGTCTGGATCACTCCATCGAGCGCCATCACCCGGCCCATCCGGGCGTTTTCGAAAATCACCAGGTGCTGGTGCTCGGTGCGCACCTCATGCAGCATGTTGTCGATGCTGAAGCGCTGGCCGTAGCCCTGGTACAGAGTTTCCTGATAATCGCTCATGGGCCGGGATCTCCCTGGTAAGGCTGCAATCTGGCAGCGGGACTTGCCCGCGCCGCGAAGAAAGGCGCGCATTCTACGCTGGCGGCAATGACAGGTCGAACCCCGCCGGCGGATGGCGCCGGCTGCGCCGGACAGGTATCGTCTGCCCATGAGCCAGCCTACCTCTCCCCTCGTCCTGCACCTGCCCTACCAGTCACCCTGGGAATGGCGCCAGTTCCACCAGCATTTCGCCCTGCGCCTGCTCGCCGGTGTCGAAAGCCTGGGTGACGACCACTATGCCCGCAGCTTCCGGGCCAACGGTCGCCCGGCCTGGTTCGAGGTGCGACCGCTGGCGGAACGCCAGGTCCTGGCGCTGAGCCTCAGCCCGTCCGCCCATGCCCTGGCCGCCGAACTCGAGGCACGGGTCCGCCGGATGTTCGACCTGGACAGCGACCCGGCCGCCATCGCCCGGCATTTCGCCGGGGATCCCCTGCTCGGCCCGCTGGTGGCCGCCAATCCGGGACTGCGCCTGCCGGTGGCCTTCGATCCCTTCGAACAGGCGGTGCGCGCCATCGTCGGCCAGCAGGTCACGGTGAAGGCCGCGGTGACCATCACCGGGCGCCTGATCCAGCGCCTCGGCGAGCCGCTGGAAGATCTCGGCTACGACGGCATCAGCCACCTGTTCCCGACGCCCGCCGCGCTGGCGCAAGCCAACCTCGACGGCATCGGCATGCCCGGCAAGCGGGTACAGACGCTGCAACGCTTCGCCGCGGCGATCGCCTCGGGAGAGCTGAGCCTGGACCTGGCGGACGGCCCCGAGGCCCTGGTGGAGCGCCTCTGCGCGTTGCCCGGCATCGGCCCCTGGACCGCCGAATACATAGCCCTGCGTGCCATGGGCGAAGCCGACGCCTTCCCCGCCGCCGACCTCGGCCTGCTGAAATCCACGGTCTGGGGGCCGCAAGGCATCGATGCGCGCAGCCTGAAGGCCCGCGCCGAGGCCTGGCGGCCTTGGCGCGCCTACGCCGCGATCCACCTGTGGCACCACTACGCCGCAGGCGGCTAACGCCGCGGCGGGAGGCTACAGCCTGACGTTGCCGCGCGGGCCGGCGATGGCCCAGATGATCAGGCCGAGCACCGGCAGGACGATGATCACCAGGACCCAGATGATCTTCATCCCGGTTTCCGCAGCGCTTTTCAGGATGTTGACGATGGCCCAGATATCCAGGGCCAGGATGACCAGGCTGATCAGCCCGCTGAGGGTGGAACCCATGGCGCGATGCTCCCGAGCAAGAGTGTTCCCTCAGGATAGCCGGCGCGTTCACTCCACGAGGATGTCGGCGAAGCTGGCCACCGTCGGATGGCCGTCCAGGCTGCCGCCTTCGCGGGCCAGGCCGAGCGTGCGCATGCCCGCGTCGCGCGCGGCATCCAGTTCCTGCACCACGTCGGAAAGGAAAAGGATTTCCGCGGCCGGCAGGCCGATGGCCCCGGCGATCCGCGCATAGGAGGCGCTTTCCCGCTTCGGCCCGCTGGTAGTGTCGAAGTAGCCGGAAAACAGCGAGCCCAGGTCGCCGGCCTCGGAACAGCCGAAGATCAGCTTCTGCGCCTGGATCGAGCCGGAGGAATAGACGTACAGGTCCAGCCCACGGGCCTTCCACTCGCGCAGCGCCTGCACCGCGTCCGGGTAGACGTGGCCTTTCAACTGACCGTCGCGGTAGCCCTGGGCCCAGACCATGCCTTGCAGGGCCTTCAGCGGCGTCGCCTTGCGGTCCTCGGCGATCCATTGCAGGAGGATCGCGATCACCCGCTCGACATCGGCGTCCGCCTCACCGCTCTCGGCACGCACCGCCGCCAACTGTGCGGCTACCTCGGTCTCTCCGGCGTGTTCGCGGACGAAGTCCGGCAGGTGCCGGGCGGCATAGGGAAACAGCACGTCGAAAACGAAGCTGACCGCGCTGGTGGTGCCTTCGATGTCGGTGAGAATGGCTTTGATGGTCATGCGGACTCCGGATGAAACCGCCCCCGGCAGGACCGGGGGCGCGGATGGTGACGGATGGGACGGTGCCTCGCTCAGTCTTCCAGCAGGGGGAAGCGGCTGGCGATGTCGTCGCCGGTGAACTGGGCGACCCAGCCCTCCGGGTTGTTGAACAGGCGCACGGCGACGAAATGCGGGTGCTCGCCCATGTCGAACCAGTGGCGGGTGCCGGCCGGCACCGAGATCAGGTCGTTGCGCTCGCAGAGCACGGCGTAGACATGCTCCTCGATATGCAGGACGAACAGGCCGCGCCCGGCGACGAAGAAGCGCACCTCGTCTTCGCCATGGCGGTGCTCGTCGAGGAACTTGGCGCGCAATTCGGCCTTCTGCGGGTGGTCGCTGTTCAGGCTGACCACGTCCACGGTGATGTAGCCGCGCTCGCGCTTGAGCCGCTCGATCTCGTGGGCGTAGGCGGCGATCACCTCGTCCTGGCTGGCGCCGGCGGCGATCGGCGCGGCGGCTTCCCAGCGTTCGAAACGGACGCCGACCTCGGCCAGGGTCGAAGCGATGTCCTCGGCATGGGTCAGCAGCTTCAGCGGCTGCTCCGGCTGGTTCTCGTGATAGACGGTAAGGCTGCTCATCGGCTCAGACTCAGTACTTTCAGTTCACACTCGAACAGAAACTCGAAAGCTTCCACCTGACGCAGGGCATCGCTCATGCGCGCGCCCCAAGTGTACAGCCCGTGGCCGCGGATCAAATACCCCGGGCAGTGCGGATGCGCCTCCAGCCAGGGCTGCACGCGGCTGGCCAGGCGGGCGATGTCCTGGTCGTTGTCGAAGATCGGCACCTCGACCTGGCCTTCGTGGGTGGTGACCCCGGCGAAGGCCTTCTGCAGTTCGTAGTCCTGCAGCACCAGGCGGTCGCCGCGGACCAGGCGGGAAAGCACGGTGGCATTCACCGAGTGGGTATGCAGCACCGCGCCGATCGCCGGGTTCCAGGCATACAGCTGGGTGTGCAGGAGGGTCTCCGCCGAGGGTTTCTTGCCCGGTTCCAGGCTGTTGCCGGCCAGGTCGGTGGCCAGCACGTCGTCGAAGCCCAACTGGCCCTTGTGCTTGCCCGAGACGGTGAGCAGCGCGCGCTGTTCGTCCAGGCGCGCGGAGTAGTTGCTGCTGGTTGCCGGCGACCAGCCGCGGCCGTAGAGGAACCGGCCGGCGTCGATGATCTGCTGGGTCAGCTGTTCACGGTTGTCGTTCATGCCCGCACCTCTTGCAAACGGGTACTGATGATAGCGGCTGCCAGCAAGGCTGCCAGGCTGGCGATGGCGAAGGTCCAGGCAGGGCCCAGGCTGTTCCAGCTATAGCCGGAATACAGCGCGCCCAGGGCTCCACCGGTACCGGCCAGCGCAGCATACAGGGCCTGGCCCTGGCCCTGCTGGCGCGGGCCGAAGCTACGTTGCACGAAATGGATGGCAGCCGCATGAAAACTGCCGAAGGTGGCGGCATGCAGCGTCTGGGCAAAGACCAGCAGCGCCAGGCTGTCGGCCAGGTTGCCGAGAAGCAGCCAGCGCAGCGACGCCAGCAGGAAGCTCGCGGCCAGCACCTGGCGCAGGCTGAAGCGTTGCAGCAGGCGTGGCATGGCGAGGAACAACATGACCTCGGCGACCACCCCCAGCGCCCAGAGCAGACCGATCAGCGCCCGGCTGTAGCCCAGCGATTCCAGGTGCAGGGTCAGGAAGGTGTAGTACGGCCCATGGGACAGCTGCATCAGGCACACGCACAGGTAGAACGCCAGCACGCCCGGCTGGCGCAACTGGGCGAGGAAGCCGCCCTCGCCTTCGCGCGGTTCGCGATGGGCCGGCTGGGCATTGGGCACCCACCAGCTGCACAGCACGATGCCGAGCATGATACCCAGCAGCGTCGCCGGGTAGACATCCAGGCTCAGGCGCTCGAACAGCGCGCCGAGACCGACCACGGTGCAGATGAAACCGATCGAGCCCCACAGGCGAATCCGGCTGTAGCTGGCGCTGCGCTCGCGCAGGTGGGCCAGGGTGATGACCTCGAACTGCGGCAGCACGGCGTGCCAGAAGAACGCGTGCAACGCCATCACCAAGGCCAGCCAGGCGTAGCTGTGGCTGACGAAGATCAGCGAGAAGCCCAGCGCCGTGCATACCGCGCCGAAGCGCACGATGGCCAGGCGCTGGCCGCTGCGGTCGCCCAGCCAGCCCCACAGGTTGGGCGCGACGCAACGCATCAGCATGGGAATCGCCACCAGCTCGCCGATGCGCGGGCTGGGGAAGCCCAGGTGATGGAAATACAGGGCGAGGAACGGCGCCGTGGCGCCGAGCAGGCTGAAATAGAAGAAATAGAAGCTGGACAGGCGCCAGTAGGGAACCGCGCTGGTCACGATCCGCCGTTCACCCGTCCCGCATCGCTGCCTGCCACAGCCCTCACAGCTGCGGCAGGACCGGCGTGTCGACGCGCACGTCGGCGTTCTGCCCACGCTGGCGCAGCAACTGGTCGAGCAGGACGATGGCCATCATCGCCTCGGCGATCGGCGTGGCGCGGATGCCGACGCACGGGTCGTGACGGCCCTTGGTGATCATGTCCACCGGCTCGCCGGCGGTATCGATCGAGCGCCCGGGAGTGGTGATGCTGGAGGTCGGCTTCAGCGCCAGGTGGGCGACGATCGGCTGGCCGGAGGAGATCCCGCCGAGGATGCCGCCGGCATTGTTCGACAGGAAGCCTTGCGGGGTCAGTTCGTCGCGGTGCTCGGTGCCGCGCTGGGCGATGCTGGCGAAGCCGGCGCCGATCTCCACGCCCTTCACCGCGTTGATGCTCATCAGCGCATGCGCCAGTTCGGCGTCCAGGCGGTCGAAGATCGGCTCGCCCAGGCCCGGCGGCACGCCTTCGGCAACCACGGTGATCTTCGCCCCGACCGAATCCTGGTCGCGGCGCAATTGGTCCATGTAGGCCTCCAGCTCCGGCACCTTGTCCGGGTCGGGGCTGAAGAAGGCATTCTGCTCGACGCTGTCCCAGCTCCTGAACGGAATCTCGATCGGCCCGAGCTGGCTCATGTAGCCGCGCACCTGGATGCCCAGGCCCGCCAGGTATTTCTTGGCGATAGCCCCGGCGGCCACACGCATGGCGGTCTCGCGCGCCGAGGAACGGCCGCCGCCGCGGTAGTCGCGCACGCCGTACTTGTGGTGGTAGGTGTAGTCGGCATGGGCCGGGCGGAACAGGTCCTTGATCGCCGAGTAGTCCTTGGACTTCTGGTCGGTGTTGCGGATCAGCAGGCCGATCGGCGTGCCGGTGGTCTTGCCCTCGAACACCCCGGAAAGAATCTCCACCTCGTCGGCTTCCTGGCGCTGGGTGGTGTGCCGGCTGGTGCCGGGCTTGCGCCGGTCGAGGTCGCGTTGCAGGTCCCGGGCGGACAGTTCCAGCCCCGGGGGGCACCCATCGACGATGGCGACCAGCGCCGGGCCGTGGCTTTCGCCTGCGGTGGTGACGGTGAAGAGCTTGCCGTAGGTGTTGCCGGACATGCGAGGCTCCGCGTGAGGACGAGAGGGAAAGACATCGGAGTATACCCGTCAAGGACGGGCCTGCGAACCTTCCCCGGAGGACGCGATCAAAGCGCTATCATCGGCCCATGAAGACCTCCATGCCGCGCGCCCTCCTCGCCCTGTTCTGCCTGCTCGCCAGCCTGGCCCACGCCGCTCCCAACAGCATCCTGCACCGCCCCTACGACCTGGACACCGGGCACGGCGTGCTGCGCGGCTCCTTGCTGCTGCCGCGCAGCGCCGTGCCGCCGCCGGTGGTCCTGCTGGTCGCCGGCTCCGGTCCCACCGATCGCGACGGCAACAACCCCTTCGGCGGCAACAACCGCTACCTGTTGCGTCTCGCCGAGGCCCTGGCCGAACGCGGAATCGCCAGCGTGCGCTACGACAAGCGGGGAGTCGCCCGCAGCCTGGCGGCGGCGCCGCGCGAGGAAGACCTCAGCGTCGGCGTCTATGTCGACGACGTGGTCGCCTGGAGCGAGCGGCTGGCCCGCGACCCGCGCTTCTCCCGGCTGATCCTGGTCGGCCATAGCGAAGGCGCGCTGATCGCCAGCCTGGCGGCGCCTCGCACGCCGGCCGAGGAATTGATCGCCATCGCCGGCAGCGGCCAACCCATCGACCGGGTGTTGCGCGAGCAACTGCGCGGTCGCCTGCCGCCGGCGCAACTGCGCCAGGCCGACTCGGTGCTGGCTTCGCTGAAGGCCGGCGAGACCCGCGGCGATATCCCGCCGGCGCTCGCCAACCTGCTCCGCCCCAGCGTGCAGCCGTACCTGATCTCGCTGTTCCGCGAAGACCCGGCCCGCGCGTTCGGCCGCCTGCGCATCCCGACCCTGATCGTCCAGGGCCGCAATGACATCCAGGTCGGCGTCGCCGACGCCGAGGCGCTCCAGCGAGCCAAGCCCGACTCGCAACTGGTGCTCATCGACGGCATGAACCACATCCTGCGGATCGCCCCGAGCACCGGTCTCCAGCAGCTTTCCGCCTACAACGACCCGAACCTGCCGCTGGCCCGGCAACTGGTCGAGGCGGTCAGCCGCTTCATCCTGCGCGGCGCAGAGGCGGAAAAAGGCCGCTGAGCCGCTACAGAAATCGCTTCCCGCGCCGACAAGTTCTGAAAGCCGGCCCGTGAAGGCGGCCGGCCAGAGGATGTCCGATGATCGATAGCGATACCCAACCGGCCGCAGAAGAAGCCGAGAAGAAACCGCCGCACCCCTGGGCCGAACTGGCGCCGGAGCATTTCCGCCTGCTCCGCCTGGCGCCACTGCCCACCGACCGCGCGACCGGCGCCCGCCCCCTGCGCTTCGTCCAGCTCGGCAGGGTCGAACGGCACAGCGCGGACCAGAGCCTGCTGCGCCTGAGCATCCAGGTGCCAGGCCTGATGCTGCGCAAGGAGCAGAACCTGCTGGAGGTCTGGGCCGATCATCGCAACAAGGAAGTGCGTTTCGGTTCGGACGCCGGGCTCAGCCTGGAACCCTTGAACCGCGGGCTGGGCCGTTTCCTGCTGGCCCAGGCGATCGCCTGGGCGCAACGACGCTGGGCCCACTACAAGGTGGAAGGCGGCGCACTGGCGCTGAAGGATGGCCTGACCGAAGACGCACGCCTGCGCCGCGACCATTTCATCCGCGCCCAGGGCTTCGACGTCAGCTATGAGGACCAGCGGTTGCTCAAGGCCCGCTACAGCGCCGGCCGGGTCAGTGAGCTGCACAGCGATTGGCACAAGGACAAGGTGCAGATCGTGCCGCTGCTGGACGCCGCGGCGATGCTGGAACAGGCCGAGCAGACCCTGCAGGCCCAGGATGCGGAGATCCGCCAACTGGAACAGCGCATCAACCACTACCGCCGCGACGACACCAGCCTGCGCTTCACCATCGCCTGCCTGACCGCCTTCGCGGTGTTCCAGGCCGGCCTGCTGATCTGGATCGCCACTCACTGAACCGGCGGCACCAGCCGCCTCCGATCACTTTTCCAAGCGCGAACGGAACAGTTCCCGGTGCTCGCGGCACTGCGCGGCGGACAGCATGAACACCCCGTGGCCGCCGTGCTCGAACTCCAGCCAGGTGAAGTCCACTTCCGGATACAGCGCCTGCACATGGACCTCGCTGTTGCCCACCTCGACGATCAGCAGGCCTTTCTCGCTGAGGTGGTCGGCCGCCTCGGCGAGCATCCGTCGCACCAGGTCCAGGCCGTCGTCGCCGCAGGCCAGGCCGAGTTCAGGCTCATGATGGAACTCCGCCGGCATGTCGGCGAAATCCTCGGCATCCACGTAGGGCGGATTGGACACGATCAGGTCGAAGCGCTGGCCGGGAAGCCCGGCGAAACCGTCGCCCTGGACGGTGTAGACCCGCTCGCCGAGGTCGTGGCGCTCGATATTGACGTTGGCCACCTCCAGCGCATCGAAGGACAGGTCGGCGAGCACCACCTCCGCCTGCTCGAACGCATAGGCGCAGGCGATGCCGATGCAGCCGGAACCGGTGCAGAGGTCGAGGATTCGCGCCGGCTCGGCCGGCAGCCAGGGCGCGAAGCGCTGTTCGATAAGTTCGGCGATAGGCGAGCGCGGCACCAGCACGCGTTCGTCGACGCTGAAGGGAATCCCGCAGAACCAGGCTTCGCCCAGCAGGTAGGCCGCCGGAATCCGTTCCTCGATGCGCCGCCGGAGGATCTCCGCCAACTCGGCGCGTTCATCGTCTTCCAGGCGACAATCCAGGTAGCTGTCAGAAATTTCCCAGGGAAGGTGCAGGGAGCCCAGAACCAGGTGGCGCGCCTCGTCCCAGGCATTGTCGGTGCCGTGACCGAAGAACAGGCCGGCGGCGTGGAAACGGCTGACAGCCCAGCGGATATAGTCACGCAGGGTGAGCAGACGGGACTCGGACATGACGGAATTGCTCCTCGCAACGCACAAAAGGGCGACATTCTAGCCGATCGCGCCGGAGCTGGCCTCCAGCGCGGGAAGTCCATACCACTTTAGTGCGCATGCGGCAAAGGTTCACAGGCTCGCCGATAGGGGCCAGAATGAAAGGCATGTGCCTTCTCAGGAGTAGTGACATGCCTCATCCGCTCACCCTTTTGCAGATCAGCGGACGCGGCTACCCGCCAGCCCCCCTTCGGCAGAGCACCTTGCTGATCATCGATGCCCAGGAAGAGTACCGCAGCGGCGCCCTGCGCCTGCCAGGCCTCGACGCCGCCGCCGCGGAGATCGGCGTGCTGGTGCAGGCGGCCCGCGCCAGCGGTACGCCCATCGTGCATGTACGCCACCTGGGTATCCAGGGCGGCCTGTTCGATCCGCAAGGGCCGCGCGGCCAGTTCCTCCCGGAACTGCAACCGGAAGCCGGGGAAAAGGTCGTGGAGAAACGCCTGCCCAATGCCTTCTCCGGCACCGAGCTGCACGACCTGCTGCAGAACCACGGCCGTCTCGACCTGATCGTCTGCGGCTTCATGACCCATTCCAGCGTCAGCACCACCGTGCGCGCGGCCAAGGACTACGGCTACCGCTGCACCCTCGCCGATAGCGCCTGCGCCACCCGCGACATACCCACCCTGAACGGCGGGGTCCTGAGCGCCGCGGACCTGCAACGCGCCGAGATCGCCGCCCTCGGCGACAACTTCGCGGCGATCGTCGCCCAGGCCCGGGAACTTCTCTGACCGCCCATCCAGCCGCCCTCCCGTCCCGCCCTGCGGAGGACTAGTCTGCCTGCAGGGCCATGGCTTGCGGCGAGAAGACGAGTGGCGCACGGTTTGCCCACGGCTCCCGGGAATCCGGGAACCCGGCCGGAAGGTTCCGGTCCTAGCCCCGATGACACACGAGGAAGTCGGGATGAAGTTGTCCGATAGTTTCGATGCGCGCCGGCTGCGCCCGCGCCGGCCGAGAGTCTGGCGCTGGCGCCTGGCGGCGGCGTTCGCGGCCCTGGTGGCGAGCCTGGGCGTGCTGCTGTCGCTGGCCGGCACCTCGGCCTTGATCGGCCGCCAGCCGGCTGTCGGCATGCTGCATATCGAACCCGCCGCTGGCGGCGTCTTGCTGGCCCTTGGCCTGCTGTCGCTCTGCCTCGGCGTGTTCTTCTGGCGTTTCAGCCGCCGCCGCAGCCGCCGCAACAGCGACCTGAGCCTGTCGCCGAACCTGATGAAAAAGCGCGACTGAGCGGGCTGCCGGCGTCCGGCCGATCCGGTAAACTGCGCCGCTTCGCGGAGGCTCCCATGCAAGACGACGACTTTTCCCTGTTCAAGAGCGAGATGCGCGGCGTCAAGCGCATCTCGGTCGATCGAGCCGATACCGGCAAACCTCGCAACGACCGCCAGCAACTCAAGCAGCGCCAGCTCAATGCCAGCGTGCGCAACGACGAAATCCGCGTCGATGGCCTGTCCGACCAGTTCGTCATCGACGTCGGCCCCGAGGACGAGCTGTCCTGGGCCCGCGACGGCGTCCAGGAAAGCCAGTTGCGCAAGCTCAAGCAGGGCCTGGTGCCCTTCGACGGTAGCCTCGACCTGCACGGCATGAGCGTGGAGAAGGCCCGGCAGACGCTATGGGACTTCCTTGCCGAGGCCACCCGCCTGGAAATCCGCTGCGTGCGCGTGACCCATGGCAAGGCCGCGCGCAAGGACGGACGCAGCCCGCTGGTGAAAAGCCACGTCAATACCTGGTTGCGCCAGCACCCGCAGGTGCTCGGTTTCACCTCCTGCCTGCCACGCCACGGCGGCACCGGCTCGGTCTACGTGATGCTGCGCAGGACCATGCTCGAAGGCCGCGACGAGTAGCCGGCAAGCGCCGAGTCTTGCCAGCGGCCCGGCGACGTCCTACCCTCCGCGCTGGTAATCGTCTGACTGGAACGCCCATGTCCCTGGAACAACACTACTCCTCGATCCTCACCCAGCTCGGCGAGGACGTTAACCGCGAAGGTCTGCTGGACACGCCCAAGCGTGCCGCCAAGGCCATGAAGTACCTGTGCCGCGGCTACCAACAGAGCCTGGAAGAAGTCGTCAACGGTGCCCTGTTCAGCTCCGACAACAGCGAAATGGTATTGGTCAAGGACATCGAGCTGTACTCGCTCTGCGAGCACCACCTGCTGCCCTTCATCGGCAAGGCCCACGTGGCCTATATCCCGAACGGCAAGGTGCTCGGCCTGTCGAAGGTCGCGCGGATCGTCGACATGTACGCCCGCCGCCTGCAGATCCAGGAGAACATGAGCCGGCAGATCGCCGAGGCGGTCCAGCAGGTCACCGGCGCCCTCGGCGTCGCGGTGGTGATCCAGGCCCAGCACATGTGCATGATGATGCGCGGCGTGGAAAAGCAGAACTCGTCCATGGTCACTTCGGTGATGCTCGGCGAATTCCGCGACAACGCCGCCACCCGCAGCGAATTCCTCAGCCTGATCCGCTGAGGCCAGGTCCGCTGGCGAAAGAACCGGCCCCACTGGGCCGGTTTTGCGTTTCCTTCCCCGGCGATCAGCCGAAGAAGCGCTTCATCGAGCGCGACAACCAACCGCCCTCGCTCTTGTCCTTGACCAGTTCGGACATGCTGTGGCGTACCGCATCCACATATCCGGCGTCGTCGTTGCGGATGTGGTTGAACAGCCAGCGCGAGAGCAAGCCCTTGAGTTCATCGCCGACATCCTCGCCGGCCTGGAAGCGCACCCGGTATTCGGAGACCCGGCGGATGAACAGCTCGTGGATCTTCTTGTGCGCCCGGGAAAACTGGTAGCCGGCATCCTCCATCAGGGTTTCCTCGAAGGCGAAGTGCGACAGCGTGTAGTCCACCAGCTCCTCGATCACCTCGGCGATCGCCGCGTGTTCCTTGCCTTGCTGGGCGTCGTGCAGGTGATTGATCATCTCGACGATGCGTTTGTGTTGATTGTCGATGACCTGAATACCGGTATTCAGGTCATCCTGCCAGACCAGATGCGCCATGATGACTTCCCCCAAGCGAACAGCGAACGGCCTTTCCGAACGGCCTGGGGCCAGGGTATTTTTGTGACGCAGTACGGGTATTGACGCCGGTCAAGCGGGACAAGATGTTAATGAATTTCGCATGAATTCATTCGCCCCCCTCGCGGCGGCATGCCCGCTCGATCCGCTCGGTTTCGCGCGGCTGAACATCCGCCATCGTCGCCGGAAAGCGGCGTCACCAGTGGTCCCGACAGGACAGGAAGGAAATGAACCTGATCGCGCACGTGGAAATACCGGTGTCCGACCTGGGGAGGGCGATGCGTTTCTACGCCTCGGTGTTCGGAGTGGCGTTCGGCGAGGTAGCCACCCTGCACGGAAGCAGAATGGCGCATTTCCCCTTCGAGGAAGGCCGTGACGGTGCCAGCGGCGCACTCGCCGAGGGCGACGTCTACGTGCCTACGCTACATGGGGCGATCATCTACCTGAATGTCGCGGACCTGGATGCCGTCATTGCCCGGGCCCTCGGCGAAGGCAGCGAAATCCTCTTCCCGAAGACGCCGCTTGGCGACGGCGTGTTCATCGCCGAGATCAGGGACAGCGAAGGCAATCGTATCGCCCTGCAGAGCGCTTGCGGAGAGCGGCCGTAGAGGTCCTGCAAACCGAGCGCCGCCGGCTCAACGGGCAAGAACGCCGGCCAGCCAGGAACGCCGCGCGCCCAGCGCTTCCTGCAATTCGCGGACGCCGATGCAGCGCCGTTCGGGGTCGAGGCTCAGGGCGGTACGCAGCGCCGGCCAGCAGCGCCGAGGCAGGTGTCCGGGCGCGCGCAGCTGGCGCTCCAGCCCCTGCTCCCGGGCCTGGTTCGAGGGCAGGCGGCGGAACGGATGGCGACCGTCGGCCAGTTCGTAGAGGACGCAGGCCAGCGCATACAGGTCGGCCGCCGGCGACAATGGCGCGCCCTCGAGCAGTTCGGGAGCGGCGTAGCCCGGAGTCCAGGCGTCGATGCGGCCCCGGCTGAGCTGCGGCAGGCCATCCAGGATGCCTGCCTGCGCCTGGCCGAGGCCGAAGTCGAAGAGCCGCACGCCCTCTTCGCCGAGCATCACGTTGCTCGGCTTCAGGTCGCCATGCAGTACTCCTTGTTCGTGGACGTAGGCCAGAACATCCAGCAACGGCCGGGCGATCGCGCTCAGCTCGGACCAGGGCAGGCCTTCGGGACGCTCGCAGAGCAGGCGGTCGAGCGGCAGGCCAGGCATGAGTTCCATGACGATGTAGGCGCGCTGGCATGCGGTGTCGACGTCGAAGGTGAACAGACGCACGACGTTCGGATGGCGCAAGCGCCGGGTCAGGGCGAACTCGCTATAGAGCAAGGCGCTGGCGTCGGGTGACTCGGCGACCGACTCGTTGAGCAGCTTCAGCGCTACCAGCGGCGCCGGGTCGCCGAACTGCTCATGGAGCAGGTCCCGGGCACGGTAGACCGTCCCCATGCCGCCGGCGCCGAGCATCCGCTCCAGACGGTAGCGCCCGGAAAGAACGTCCGGCAGCGGACCGGGCAACACCGCCGGCAGGTCCGGCGCCGAGGCGGTCGGGGCGGCGAAGGCGAAATAGGTCAGGTTCGCGCCGCCCTCCTCCTCCGGCAGCAGCTCCAGCGACGACAGCGGTTCGTTCATTGGCGGATCACCACGGCCGTCAGGTTGTCCCGTGCGGCGCCGCTCAGGGCACCGTCGAACAGCCGCTCCACCGCCACCTGCGGCGATGCCAGGCTCAACGCGCGACCCAGCGCATCGGCGCTCAGCTCTTCGTAGAGCCCGTCGCTGCAGAGCAGGAAGACATCCCCGGGATGCACCTCCAGTTCCAACACGTCCAGCACCAGTTGTTCGCTGGCGCCGACGGCACGGGTCAGCGCGCGCGCCGAGGGATAGGCGCGGGCCTGCTCGATATCCATCCGCCGTTCGTCGACCAGTCGCTGCAACAGCGAGTGGTCGCGGGACAGCTGGTACAGCCGCTGGCCGCGCCACAGGTAGCAGCGGCTGTCGCCGACCCACACGCAGGCCGCCCGCGACCCCTCCACGACCAGCGCCACCACCGTACTGCCGATGATCCTGTCGCCGCGTTCGGCGCTGAGGGTGAGTTCCTCGCCCAGGCGCCGGTTGAGCCAGTGCAGGCACTGGCGCATCGCGTTCAGGCGCTCGTCGAATCCCGCCCGGGCCGGCAGTTCCGCCAGGCTGGTGACGATCATCCGGCTGGCCAGGTCGCCGGCCTGGTGCCCGCCCATGCCATCGGCGACCGCCCAGAGCCCGCGATCCGGGCAGTCCAGGAAGGCATCCTCGTTGCGCGCGCGGACCTTGCCGCGATCCGTGCGCGCCGCGCTGCGCCAGGGCTCGGTGCGTTGCATCAGAGCTGCACCGGCATGCGGAAGCTGCGCAGGACCGCGAGATCGAACGGATTCGGCGTGCGCTGGGCGAGCAGCAGGTAGTTGGCGCGCAGGCCGCCCAGGTCGGCCTTGAGCACCATCACGTCACGCCCGCTGAGGTACTCGGTCTGCATCAGGTCGAACAGCCTGAACAGCGACCAGGGCCCGGTATTGCGTTCGATTCCCACCGGTCGTCCGGCCATCTTCTCCAGCACCAGGCTGGTGCGGCCGCCGTCGGCGTCGCTGGGCCACTTGAACGACATCGGCACGATCGGGCCGTGGCGGTACTCCATGGACTGACCGTCGAAACGGAACTCGGCGCGGCTGACGCCAGGATCGAGGGTATAGGGCTCCAGGCGGAAGCGCACCTGTGGCTCGGCCGGGTTCTCGGCGAAGAAGCTCTGGCGGATCACCTGGGCCGTGCCCATCTGGTCGAGATAGACCTTGGACATCGGCAGGCTGTAACCGTCCACGCTGCGCAGGCGGTAACTGCCCGGGTCGCCGCTGACGAAGGGCCGCATGTAGGTTTCGAAGAAGCGTTCGGCGACGCCCTGCGCCTTGAAGAACTCGCGGAAATCGCTGACCGCGACATCGCTGGCGCTGTGCGCGTTGAACGGGTAGCGCTTGTTGATCGCCTTGCTGTAGAAACCGTACAGCTCGCTCTGGTAGCGCTGGTTGAGGTACAGGTAGGCATCGCCGAGGACCAGCCGCCAGGCGTCTTCGGCCAGCACGCTGAACCATCCGCCGAGCGGTCGCGGCAGTCGCGCGGAGGCGTTGCGCAGGTTGCTCAGGGCATCGCGCTGGCCACCCATGCGGCTCTTCGCCATGTCGAAAGCCGCCTGCTCCGGCTGGCTGGCGCGCGCCAGTCCGGCGAGTTGCAACTGCAACTCGTTGAGCGCCTGCAACAGCGGGGTGAGGTCGGCCGCCGGGCCGTTGTTATCGTCGAGCAGGCGATGCAGGGGCTCGAAGCGGCGTTGCAGGGACTTCTTCGCGGTATCCGGCAGGTTCTTCGCCAACGCGTCCCTGGCCTTGCCGGCCGCCGCGGCGGCCGCCTTGCCCAGCTTGCCGCCCTTTTCCGCGGCCTTGTCGCTGGCCTCTGCCAGCGCCTCGGCGCTCTCCGCCAGGACCGGGAAACGGGTGTTCTCACGGACCTCCAGCAACAACTGGAGGATCGGCGAGTTGGCGGCGAGCAGCCCGGAAACCTGGTCGGCGCCCTCGCCGGCATCGTTGAACGGCAGCAGGCCCAGGCGTCCGACCGCCTCGCTCCAGAAGTTCGCGTAGTCGCGGAAATACAGCTGCTCGAGTTCGACCATCAGGCGCCGCAGGTCCATGTCACTGATCCCGCTGCCCTCGCCCAGGACCCAGTTGTCGCGAAGGATGTCGTTGACCAGGCTGGCGCCCTGGACCACGAAGTATTGCTGGTAGCCCTGCTGGGTGTAGAACCCCGGGATCACGTAGTCGGTGCCGACGAACAGACCGGCCTGCGGCCCCAGGTGCTGGCCGAAGCGATACTCGGGCAGGCTTCGCGCCTGTTCGCGCAGCACCCGGTAGACCACGTTGGCCAGGGACTCGCTGCGCAGCACCTGGCGTGCCTGGGCCACCAGGGTCTCGTTCAGCGGATAGCTGAACGGTTGCTCGAGCAGACGGGCGAAATGCGTGTTCAGGCCATTCTGCACGGTGCCGTTGCCGGCATAGCGCTGCGACCAGTCGGTAGCCACCCAGTCCTTGAGCCATCCGTTCTCGCGGCGCTCGCGCAGATTCAGCATCAGGTAGGCCCGCAGGCTGTTGAGCAGGCGTTCGCGATTCTGCATGTTGCCGCGGATCTGCGCTTCGAGCATCCGCGCCACGCGCGGCAGCAGTTGCGTCTCCAGCTCGCGGCGATAGGCAGCGGCCAGCGGCGGGTTGACCTCGTTGCCCTGGTACAGCCCGGCGCGCTCGTGCAGCGAGACTTCCCCTTTGGGCGGAAACACGGTGGTCGCCGCATAGCTGCTATCCAGCGTCTTCAGCGCCGCCATGGCGTCGTCGCGCTCGCCAAGCGCCTGGCGCTGCTGGGCCCATTGCTGCGCCAGCTCGCGGACCCGCTCCAGGCGCTCGTGGTTGGCCGAGAAACCGCCAGCCCAGAGCAGGCCGAATAGCAGAAGGAGCGCCAGCGAACCGACGTACAGGGCGCGCTGGCCCCAGTGGATGCGCGTGCGTTCGCGGCGATCGAGACCTGCCAGGTTGGCCTCGGGGAAGATCACCTGGCTCAGCAGGTGATGGATGAAGCGCGAGCGCCCGTTGCGCAGGGTCGGCAGCAGGCCGCTGGCGATCCCCAGGTTGGCGCCGATGCCGGCGGTGTCCTCGTCCAGCTGCTGGGCCAGGTGCGGCGCGCTGGTCAGGTAGAAGCCGCGCAGGCGGCTGGCGCGCTGGTAGCGGTTGCCGGTGAAGGCGAGTTCGACGAACAGGCACAACCGCTCGCCGATCTGGCCAAGCTGGTGCGGGAAGTCCAGGATGCGACCGCGACGCAGGGTATCGCGCTCCTGGTGGATGCGCATGATCACCTGGCTGTTCAGGCGTCGCAGAAGGTCCTCGAACGCCTGGCGCAGGACCGTCACATCGGTGCCGTTCTGCTCCTTGCCGAAGCTGGTGCCCAGAACCTGGTCGCTCTCCTCGCGGCTCAACTGGTCGAAGAACTCGTCGAAGCCGAGCAACTGGTCGGCCTTGCTCAGCACCAGGTAGACCGGCAGATCGAGGTGCAGGGTCTGCTGGATTTCCTGCAGGCGCGCACGCACCTGGCGAGCCAGCGTATCCAGCGCCATCTCGTCGTCACTGAGCAACGTTTCTACCGGAATCGACACCATCACGCCATTCAGCGGCCGTGCGCGGCGGCGCTTGCGCAACAGGCCGAGCAGGGTCGCCCAGGCGCCCCCGTCGACCTCGCCGTCGGCTTGGGTCAGGTAGCGCCCGGCGGTGTCGATCAGGACGCCGTGGTCGGCGAAGTACCAGTCGCAGTAGCGCGTGCCGGCGGTGTCGCGGGTCAGCTTGCGGTCGATCCGGTTGATCGGGAATTCCAGTCCGGAAAAGTCCAGCAGGCTGGTCTTGCCGCTTCCCTGCGGGCCGATCAGCAGGTACCAGGGCAGCTCGTTGCGCCAGCGCTCGCTGCGACCGCGGTACAGGCTGGAGGTCTTCAGGGTGCGCAAGGCGTCCTTGAAGCGGCTGCGCAATTCCTTCTGTTCGTCTTCGATCAGACCGTCGCGGCGCAGGCGCTCCTGGCCCTCGTCGCTGTCCTCGACGGCCTTGCGCCGCACTCCGGCGCGCCAGCTGACGAAGACCATCGCCAGCCCCCAGACCAGGAACATCAGGCTGATGCTCAGCAACCGCGAGGTCGGGCTTTCCCAGAACTTGTAGTCGGCGACCGCCAGCAGCGGCCCGACGAACCACACCAGCAATGCCGCCAGGAGTACCAGCAACAGCGTCCAGACCCACGTCTTGCGCAGGAAGGCGCCGACTTTCTTGAAGAAGTTTTTCATTTCGCGTCCCTGTGTTTACGAACCGGGCTGTCCTGCCGCCGCATCGAGCGACTGGTAAGGCTGCAGCACCGTGTCGCGTTGTTCGCCGAGAACCCAGGCGAATCCCGAATACATCACCACCAGGCAGACCAGGGTGAACAGCGCCACCATCCACCAGGGCACGATCCGCACCAGGCCGCGACGCTGGTCGCTGAGCCCCTGCCAGTGCGGCGACAGTTCGCGCGGCACGTCGCCGCGCAACTGGCGGATCTGCCGGTAGAGCGCGTCGGAAATACCGTCCAGGTCGAGCACGCCGCGGGCCATCACCCGGTACTTGCCCTCGAAGCCGAGGGCCAGGCAGAGGTACATCAGCTCCAGCATCGGCAGGTGCTTGACCGGGTTCTTCGACAGCCGGTCGAGCAACTGGAAGAACTTCTCGCCGCCGAAGGTCTCGTTATGGAAGCTGCTCAGCAGGCTGATCTTCGACCATTCGCTTTCGTTGCCCCACGGGGTGGTCACCACCGCCTCGTCGACCACCGTGCACAGCACGTAGCGCGCCGCCATGACCTGGCTGTTTTCCACGCCATCCTGCACGGCGCGGAATTCGAAGAGCTTCATGGCGGAGGTCAACCGCTCCTTGAGCGCCGCAAGGTTCTCCAGCACGGTGCTGTGCTTGAGCCGGACCACTTCCGAAAGCAGTTCGGAAGCCGCCGCCACCAGCGGGTTCAGGCTGACGTTGAAGGCCTCGCCCGGACGCAGGCGCGCCGCGTAGATCATCCGCTCCTCGAGTTGCTCGAAGCGCGGCGGTTCGGCGAAATCGGTCAGCGGCCCCTGGGCCGGTACCTGTCCCTGGTGATCGAGGAGGACGGTCTTCTCGTCCTCGTGGTATTCCCTTTCCTTGATCATGTTCAGTTCCTGATGGCCCAGAATTTCAGTTCAAGCTCGGAGAACTCGCCGGATACGTGGAACGCGAAACCACCGGAGCGCTCCAGCTGGGCCATGTCCTCGGCGTTGGGTTCGAGAATGAAATAGGTCTTGTTGGAGTGGAACGGGATCTGCCGCGGCGCCACCGGCAGCGGCTTGACCCGGATCCCCGGCAGGTGCAGGTTGACCAGTTGGCGAATGTGCTCGACCGCACCCACCTTGAGATGCGCGGGCAGCCGCTGGCGCAGTTCCTCCGACTCGCAATTGGCACTGGCGGCGAGCACGAACGAGGCGCTGCCGAGCAGCTTGTGGTCGTGCAGGGGCGAGACCAGGATGCCGTACTGGCGGGCCTGGAGAGGCAGTTCGATGGCATGCTGCTCGAGCACCATCGACAGGACCTGGCGGATCGCCTCCATCAGCCTGCGGAAGCTGGCGCCCTGGTCGCTGTGCTGGTAACGGCTGTCCAGGCGCGGACGTTTGCTCTCGCTGCCGAAGGTGGCGAGGTCGCCGAGCATGGTCAGCAGCACCCGGTACAACTGCTCCGGATGCACCTGCTCCAATCCCAGGTAGTGGCGCAGCAGCAACTCGGTGCGATTGATCAGTTGCAGCATCATGAAATCGCCGACCTCCGCGCCGCCGACCTTGCCATTGGACCGGATACGCTCGGCGATGGTGTCGCCGCGATGGCCGAGCATGCTGATCACTTCCTTCAGGCAGGACAGCAGGTAGGCGGATGCGTGGGCGTGGAGGTAGCTCGGCACGAAGTCGGGATCGAGGCTGATCACCCCGTCCGGCGTGGTATCCAGCACCACCGCCACCTTCAGTTTGACGTAGGCCTGGTCGCTCTGCTGCTCGCCGAGCAGCAGGCGAAAATCCGGCCGCGCGCAGCTGACCTGCACCATGGAATCCTCGCCGGCGTTGGAGTCCGCCACCTCCAGGTCGTAGGCGGTATAGCGCGCCAGGACCTCGGCCTGCTCCGGCCGGCGCGCCTCGATGTGGTTGCCGGTGACCAGCGGCAGGGCCAGGTAGATCGGCACGTTCGAGGTATTGGGCGGCACGTCGAGGGCGAGCGGCTCGGTGTTGCCGCCGAGTTCGAACAGACTGCCGTCGGGCAGTACGCCGGAGGCCTGGCTGATCACCAGCTTGCCCATGTTGAGGAACTGGCGGTCCAGCTCCAGGGCGAGGAAGCCCCAGTTGTAGCTGCCCAGCAACTGGGTCCGGGCCTTCATCTGGTTGTCGTAGTAGCGGTCGTTGTGTTGCAGGTGCTGCGGGCGCAGCAGCATGCCTTCCTGCCAGACGATCTTGTGCACGTTCATCGCGCGTCACCCGCCTTGCCGAGCAATTCGCCGGCATTCAGGATGCCCTTCCGGCCCAGCTTCAGCTCTACCCGGGTCAGCTCTTTCGCCGTGACCGGCACCACGTAGCGCCAGCTTGCCTCGCCGAGATCGCGGTAGGCGGCGAGCACGCCCACGTAGCGGCTCCCCTCCTCCACGCTGAGCTTGAGTTCGACCCGCTCGCCGGGACGCAGCTCCAGCTCCTCGCTGGTCACCAGGTCGGGGTCCAGGGTCTCCTTGGGACGTTCGTAGAGGCTGAAGAAGTCGGCGTTCTCGAACGCCACCGGGTGTTTCAGCTCGAACAGCCGCACTACCACCGGCGACGGCCGGCCATTGAGGTCGGGATTGACCCGCTCGCCGGCGCTCAGGGCGAGGTCGAGCTTGGTCAGTCTGGAATACGGCGACAGCGTGGAACAGCCGGCCAGCAGCGCCAGGACGGCGAGCATGGCCAGCGCCCTGGCTGGCGGGATCGGGCGACGAGACATGGCGATCATCCTTGGTGCTCGGTGTAGAGGGTGGAAATCAGGCGAACCTGCTCTTCGTAGGCCTGGGCGAAATCACGCGCCAACAGACGCTCGCTCCAATCGTCGTCCTGGCATAGCGACTGGTGGTAGCGACCATAGGCACGCCAGCGGCTGCCCGAGGTGGCCAGCAACGGCCGGCGACCGTCGCGCTCGAAACGCAGGGCCAGCTGCTGCGGCGAGAAATGCTCAAGGGTCGCGCGCACCGCCGCCCGGCTGGCGCCGAGCAGCGCCACCTGGTGCGCCTGGAGGTCGCGGAAACTGCGTGCGACGGCCTGTTCGCCACTCAACTGGCCAGGCTTGCCATCCCGTAGCAGATGCCCCAGCGCCTCGCCGGCATCGGCGCTGAAGCGCAAGGGATTCTTGCCGGTATCGCGCAACGTGCTCAGCGACAGGCGCAGTTCGTTCTTCAGTTCGCTGCGGGTCCGCAGGCTCTGCTGCAAGCCGCCGATGCACTGCCGCAGCAAACCGGCGGCGTCGATCGCCAGCGCTTCGCGCGCAGCGCCGTCGAGGCCTTCGAGGTCCATTCCCAGGGCCTGGCCGAAACGCTGCCAGAAGGCTTCGTCGCGACCCGGACGCGGACTTTCCACGGGTTCCTGCGGAGCCGCCGGGGCGGGCACCAGCTCCGGTACGACCAGGCTTTCCATGTCGATCCGCGCGTAGTCCGCACGCGCCCCGGCCTCCTGGCTGGGCTGGGCGATCGCGCTCAGGTCGTCGAGTTCGTAGGCATCTGCACCGTCCTGGTCGAGCGCCTGCAACGGATCGAGGGCCAGGAAGGCATCGTCCGGAATGATGCTGCCCGCCGGCTGCGGCCGCCCGACGTCCATGGCGAGCTCGTCGGGCTCGCGCAGCAACCGCGCGCGGATCTCGAAGTCGCCGAGCAGGAAGACGCTGTCCTGCTCGATGCGCTGCGGCTCGCCATGCGGCAGGCGGCTGCCGTTGCCGGCGCGGATGCCGTTGCTGCTGGTGTCGGTCAGGTAGAACGCGCCGTTGCGATAGCTGACCCGCGCATGCTGCTTGGACAGGTGCCGCTTGCGATCGGGAATCGCCCAATCGCACTCACCGCCGCGGCCGATGAGGCCGCCGTTCCTGCCGAAGGTCTTGCTGCATAGCTCTGTCGGTACGAATTGCTTGGCGCTGAGCATTTCCAATACCAGTTCCATGAGATCGCTCCTTGCGGTCACTTGCCGCGATTGACCGCCTGCGGATCGCCAAGCGGGCGATAGTCGCCGTCGTTGAATTTGTAGTTGCCGCTGCAACCGGCGAGGCCGCAGAGGACGGCCAGGGCCAGAAGCACGGCGGGCCAGTGACGAACAGGCATCAGGGAGTCTCCATGGAAGGGCCGCGGACGCCGCGCTCCAGGCGCGCGCCCGGCTGGGCTGGTTGGAAGGAAATCTCGATCATGGGCTTCAGGTCCGGGGATCGCCGAAATGAATGTTCAGGCGTCCCATGCGATAGATCAGGGTTCGTCGCGGCAGACCCAGTTCGCGCGCGGCGAGGGTCTGGTTGCCAGCGTTCCTGCGCAGGCAGGCGAGCAGCAGGTCCCGTTCGATCTGCTCCAGATGCTCGCGCAGCTTGAGCGGCGCCTCCGCTTCCGGGGCGCGCGCAGGGAAAAGTGTTCGGCCAGCAGCACCTCGCCTTCGCAGAGCAGTACCGCGCATTCCACCAGTCCCTTCAGCTCCCGAACGTTGCCGGGAAAGCCATAGCCGTCGAGCAGTTCCAGCGCTTCCGCGGACCAGCCCAGCGGCGCGCGGCGCAGGAACACGCAGGCGCGTTCGGCGAAATGCCGGGCCAGTTCGAGGGCGTCGCCCTCGCGCTGGCGCAACGGCGGCAACTCGATGGGAAACTGCGCCAGCCGGTAGTAGAGGTCTTCGCGGAACTTGCCATCGCGGACCAGCAGGGCGAGGTCACGGTGGGTAGCGGCGATGATGCGTACATCGACCTTGTGCGTGTCGTTGCCGCCGAGCGGGCGAATCTCGCCTTCCTGCAACACGCGCAACAGCTTGGCCTGGAGCGACAGGGGCATGTCGCCGATTTCGTCGAGCAGCAGGGTTCCGCCATCCGCGGCATCGAACAACCCGGGACGATCGCGCTCGGCACCGGTAAAGGCGCCCTTGCGGTAGCCGAACAGCTCGCTTTCCAGCAGGTTTTCCGGAAACGCCGCGCAGTTCTGCACCACGAACGCCTGTGCTCGCCGCGGGCCGTACTCGTGGATCGCCCGTGCGACCACCTCCTTGCCGGTACCGGTCTCGCCCTGCAGCAACACGGTATAGGGGTTGTGCAGGACCTTGCTGATCAGGCGGCAGGTCTCACGCATCGCCGCGCTCCTGCCGATCAGCCCGTAGCCGCTGACCACCGGCGCGCTGGACGGTCCCTGCGGCTCGCCGGAGGGTTGCGAGAGGCGTTGCAGCAGATGCAACTGGGCCAGCACGAACGAGCCCAACTGGCCCAGTGGATGGGCGAATCCCTGCAGGTCCAGTGGGCGCCGGGTGGCGCAGACCACCATGCCCTCGACCGTTTTCTCCGGGCTCACCAGCGGAACGCAGAGCAGGGACAGCCAGGGCTGCTCCCCTGCCGGCAGGAAGCCGGTCTCGTGCAGCCGCGACGGCAGGTCGACGAGACTGACCACGCGGTTCTGGCACAGGGCGAACTGCAGCAACTGCTCGCCGGTGTAGTCCGCCGGCAGGCTCGACGGCTCCAGCGCCTGCAACAGGCCGTCCCGGTATTCGGCGTTGAGGGTGAGCGCGGTATGGGTCTGGTCGAGCAGATACAGCTGGCTCAGCTCGCAGCCGCTGAGTTCGCCGACTGCGCGTGCGAAACCGCCCAGCAGGGCCGCGATGTCGGTTTCCCGCGACAGCGCGCCGAACTGAGCGAGCAGGGCTTCGGCGAAGGCCAGGGGTTGCGGTACGCGGCTGAACATCGCACCCACCTCAGGCGAACTCGCAGAGCACGCGGCCGTGCTCGCCCAGCGTCGCATGGACCCGCTCGAGACGCTCGTCGCGCGCCATCGCTTCCAGCAAACGGTCGGCCACCAGCGGCAGCAGGTGCGTGTCCAGCAGGTGGTCGATCAACCGTGCGCCGCTGTCGCTCTGGGTGCAACGCTCGGCCAGGTGGTCCACCAGCGCCTGGCTGTAGTCGAAAGCCAGTTGACGGCGGGCCAGACGCTCGCCGAGGCGTTCCAGCTTGATCTCGATCAGCTCGCGCAGTACCGGGCCGCCCACCGGGTAGTAAGGCACCACGCGCATGCGCGCCAGCAGCGCCGGCTTGAAATGCCGGCTGAGCGCCGGCCGGATGGTTTCCTCCAGGAGTTCGGCGGAAGGCCGCGCGCCGTCCTGGCAAAGCGCGGCGATGTGCTCGCTGGCGAGGTTGGAGGTCATCAAGATCAAGGTATTGCGGAAATCGATCTCGCGCCCTTCACCATCGTTGGCTACGCCCTTGTCGAAGATCTGGTAGAACAGGTTGAGCACGTCCGGATCGGCCTTCTCCACCTCGTCCAGCAATATCACCGAATAGGGCTTCTGGCGTACTGCCTCGGTGAGCATGCCACCCTCGCCATAGCCGACATAGCCGGGCGGCGCGCCGATCAGGCGCGAGACGGTGTGCTTCTCCTGGAACTCGGACATGTTGATGGTGGTGATGAAACGCTCGCCGCCATACAGCAGGTCGGCCAGCGCCAGCGCGGTCTCGGTCTTGCCCACCCCGCTCGGGCCCACCAGCAGGAACACGCCGACCGGCGCATCGGGCTTGTTCAGCCCGGCCGCGGTGGCGCGCATCGCGCGGTCCAGGGCGCTGACCGCCTGTTCCTGGCCACGGATCCGCGCCCGCAGGTCGTCGGCGAACCCCATCACCTTGGCGTTGTGTTCCCGCGCCAGTTGTTCCACCGGTACGCCGGTCCAGGCGCCGATCACCTCGGCAACCAGGCGCGGGCAGACCTCGAAGCTGACCAGCCGCCCCTGGGCCTGGGCATCGGCGAGCGCCTGGCGGGTTTCGTGAAGGGCCTTTTCCAGGGCTTCGACACCGCCATGCTCGTCGGCCGGGAAAGCCTCCGCGTCCGCCTCGCCGCCCTGCTCTTCCCGGTTCGCCTCGCGGGCCCTGGCCAATTGCTGGCGCAGGGCGAGCAGGCGCTCGGCGAGTTCGCGCTGGCGGCTCCACTGGTCCTCCTGTACGTGCCGCTCGCTTTCCGCCTGGGCCAGGCGCTCCTCCAGCGCCTGCAGGGTATCGTGGTCGATCGGCAGGCCTGCCTCGGCATCGCGGCGCAGGGCCTGGCGCTGGCGCTCACCTTCGGCCAGCTCGCCGCGCAGGCGCTCGAGGCTCTCCGGCGCCGCCGCCAGGCTGATGCGCACCCGCGCACAGGCGGTGTCGAGGACGTCGACGGCCTTGTCCGGCAACTGGCGACCCGCCAGGTAGCGGGCGGACAGTTCGGCGGCGGCCACCACCGCGTCGTCGCGCAGGTAGATACCGTGGCTTTCCTCGTAAACCCGGGCCAGGCCACGCAGGATCGTCACCGCCTCGGCAACGCTCGGCTCATGCAACTGCACGGGCTGGAAGCGCCGGGCCAGCGCCGGGTCCTTCTCGAAATACTTCTTGTATTCGGCCCAGGTCGTCGCCGCGATGGTGCGCAACTCGCCACGTGCCAGGGCCGGCTTTAGCAGGTTGGCGGCATCCGAGCCGCCGGCCTGACCGCCCGCGCCGATCAGCGTATGGGCCTCGTCGATGAACAGGATGGTCGGCCTGAGCGCTGCCTTCACTTCGTCGATGACGCCTTTCAGGCGCCGCTCGAACTCGCCCTTCACGCTGGCACCGGCCTGCAACAGGCCCATGTCGAGGGACAACAGCTCGACGTCCCTCAGCGCCGGCGGCACTTCCCCTGCGGCGATCCGCGAGGCCAGGCCTTCGACGATGGCGGTCTTGCCGACGCCGGCCTCGCCGACCACGATGGGGTTGTTTTTCCGCCGACGGGCCAGGATGTCGACCATCTGGCGAATAGCCCCGTCGCGACAGAGCACCGGATCGAGCTTGCCGTCGCGCGCCTGCTGGGTAAGGTTGTGGGTGAAACGCTGCAACAGGGACTCGCCGCCGCCCGGCTTGCCGCTGAGCGCGCCCTCCAGCGGCTGCGAGAGCGCGAAATCCTTCAACCGCTCGATGTCGAGCCGCGCCAGCAGCGGCTGGTAGCGGCTGCCGGCATAGCGCAACGGGTTGCGTAGCAGGGCCAGGATCAATGCTGCCTGGTCGATCTGGCTACGGCCCAGTTCGAGGTTGGCCAGCAACAGCGCATCCTGCAGCCACTGCACCAGCTCGGGCGCGAACACCGGATTGCGCGAGGCACTATGCTCGCCCCGCGCTTGCAACGCGGCGTTGAGTTCGCCGGCGTCCACCGCGGCATCCTGCAGGGCGCGCGCCAGCAGTCCCTGGGGACGCTCCAGCAGGCCCAGCAACAGGTCCTCCACCAGTACCTTGCTGCCGCCACGGGCTACGCAGCGCTCGGCCGAGCCTTCGAGGTCGCGCCGGGTGTCGGCATCCAGCGCCTGAATCAGTTGTTGCAGGTCTACGTTGATCATGCTCATCCATCCTTAATGAATCTTGCTGCCCAGCGTCACCACGCCATCCGCGCGCTCCCGGCCCAGCCAGCTGGTCCAGCCAAGGCGGCAGGCGTTCTGCGCGCCGATGCGGAACTCACGGATTTCCTCGTGGCGCAAGACCAGCCGGATGTCGTAGTCGAGCGGGTCGCGCAGGGTGAAGCGAACCAGCGCGCAAAGCGGCTGGTAGCCGGGACCGATCGGCAGGAACTCGTGGAAGCGCTGCCAGTCGAGCTGGCGGATATGAATGCGGAACTTGCCGCTGCGGTCGCGGACCCGTTCGCCCAGCACCGCGTCTTCGCCAAGCTGGCTGTTGAACAGGCCGAGCCGGTTGCGCTGCTCTTCGAGGATCGCGACGCGCCGTTCGATACACTGCTCGGCGACCAGTTCGGCATGCTTGAAGTAGTAGCGCAGCACCGACTCGATCAAGGCCGCCGAGTGCGCCCGCAGGCTGAGCAGGCCCAGGTAGGGTAGCAGGCGTTTCCAGTTCAGTTCCCTGGCCTTGCGGATCTCTTCCCCGCCCAATCCGACGAGGGCGAACAACTGAGCGGAGAACGCATCGCTCGCGCCGCTCTGGAAGCTCACCCGGTAGCGGTACTTGCGCCAGATCGGCAACAGCAGCCGATGCAGGCGGTGATGGAAGAGATCGAGGAAGTTCCGCGTAGGATTGCCCTCCTCGCTGTCGCCCAGGGCCTGCTCGCTGTAGAACGCCGGCAACGGCGAACTGGCACCGAACAAGCCGATCAGGTTGAAACGCAGCCGCGCCCGCAGCATGCCGCGCTCTTCGAAGAACTCCACCCGATCGACATCGCTGCCCGGGAAACCGAGGCTAGGATTGGCCTGGAATTCCAACTGATCGTAGAGCGCCTCGTCTCCCAGGCCGGGATGTTCCTGGCGCAGGCGATCCATGACCAGCAGGACCGCCTGGAACAGCGAGTACTCGCGAATGCCCCGGGCCAGCGCGCTTACAGCAGGGGCTGCAAACCCATGCGCGGTTTCCATTGGTACACGTCTCCCTGTGTGCTCCTCACCCGCAACTCGTGGTAGGAGTTGATGCTGGCGTAAAGCGCGAAAAATTCGTTCAGAACCGAAGCGAACACGAACAGGTCGCCCTCGCCGATGTAGCCTTCCGGATCGATCGTCAGCTCGGTACGCAAGCCGCGCAGCGGCAGGCCCCGATGCAGGCGGTCGACATGCTCGTGGCGGACCGACTTGAGCCCGCCCAGCAGGCGCTTGCTGACCTTCGCCGCATGCTGGTCGTAGTAGCGCGGCAGGTCGTAGGTTTCGAGGATCACCTTGAGCGCGTCGACGTTGGCCAGCGACAGGTAGTTGAGCGACATGTTGCTGATCAGTTTCCAGAGGAAATCGCGGTTCAGCGGCGGCGCGTAGCTCGGCGTCGCCGGGGTGATATTGCGGAAACCGAGGAACTCCGGCGTGCCTTCGCAGGCGACGCAGATATCGCCCAGGCGCAGCCGTTGGGGCAGGTTCTGGTTGGTGCAGGTCAGTTCCACCGACAGCGTCTCGATCTGCTCGGGATGGCGGATGCCGAAGCTCAGGTAGGTGTCCAGGCCATCGTGCAGCAACGAGGTCCGTTGCCGGACGCTGTAGTGGGGCCGTGCTTCCGGGACGTCGAAGCTGGGATCGTGCTCGAAGGACTCGAACGGTACGTAGGCCTGGTAGCCGAGCCCGCCCGGCCGCCAGCCGGTGACGCCCTCTACCGAGAACACCCCGCAGTCCTCCAGGCTGTATTCGGCCGGCATCAGCAGGTATTCGTCCTGCTTGCCGTCTAGGCGGATCGGCAGCGCATCGTGGCGGAACAGGTTGGCCACCGGCGTACAGTACAGCTTGACGTTCTCCAGCGTCGGGTGCAGGCGCTGGATGCCGCTCTTGCGGATATCGAAGCGCAACTCGAGGCCGCGGACCTGCTTGAGGGTTTCCTCGGGCAGCGCGCCGAGCAGGTCAAGGCCATCCACGTCGACGAACAGGAACTTGTCCTGGAACGCGAAGTATTCCTGCAGGTAGCGATAGCCACGGAAGGTATTCAGCGGATAGGGAATCAACGCCTCGTCTTCGACGAACCCCACCGGCTGCACCCGCTCGCCCGTCAGGCGGAACGACATCGGCTTGCCGGCCACGCCATCCAGCGGCCGCCCATGGGCGTCCAGCGGAATCAGCTGGATGCTCTCCAGGTTGCGCAGCAGGCACAGGTAGAGCATCTGGCTGATGTAGCGCTCGCCGGCCAGGTGCAGGCGCAGCCGACTCAGGCCCAGCTCGCCGAGATGCCCGTCGCAGTTCATCGCCAGGCGCAGGCCGAGCAGCGCACCCTCGCCGGTCACCGAATAGTTGAGCGCCTCCAGCACCAGCGGCAGGACCTCGGTGGCGTAGCAGGTACGGAAGCGACAGGCGACCTCGCCCACCGGCCGGCTCTCGACCGGCGTATCGCGCTCCACGCGCAGCGCCCCGCCCGGGCGGGTCAGGGGGTCGAACTGGAGAATGCTGAAAGCCGGCAGCGGGCGCATATAGTTCGGCCACAGCAGGTGCATCATCGAGTGACTGAGTTCCGGCAACTCGTCGTCCAGCTTCTGCCGCAACCGCCCGGTCAGGAAGGCAAAGCCCTCGAGCAGGCGCTCGACATCCGGATCGCGTCCGACCTGCCCGAGAAACGGGGCCAGGGCCGGGCTACGCTCGGCGAAACGGCGCCCCAGCTGGCGCAGTGCGGTGAGTTCGCTCTGGTAGTAATGATTGAAGGACACGGCTTACCTGCTGGATATCGTTTCACTGATGGCAGTCGTCTGACCGCTGCCGCCAAAACCGCAATGACATTTCTGGCCTGAAGATCGGAAACCCACGGTGTCCGTTGTCTTTCCGTAATCGACCCGATTCGCGCCCATCTCAGAAGACCTCATGGACGAACCAGGCATCGAAGCGGTACAGCACCAGGCCGAGGCGTCACCCTGGCGGGCCGCCGCGAGGCCGTCGAAGAACACGTCGGCGGAACCGACGACGATGGGATTGCTGCCGTGCCCGGGGAGCGGACAAGCGGTGGGATCGGAAACGCGGGCTGCGGGTTTGCCGGACATCGAAACCTCCTTAGCTGACCTTCACCTGGCCGCTGCCATCCAGGCATGCGGAAAAACTCACCTGGCGCTTGAAACCTTCCACCTCCAGCAACCCTTCGATGCTGAAGGCCAGGCGGAGCTGGTCGTTGTCGCGTGGCAGGGAAACGACACGCACGTCGCTCAAGCGCGGTTCGTAAGCCTCGATGAAACCTTCGATGGCCGAGCGGGCCTGGCTCAGGGAGTCGTGCAGGCTCAGGCGCATGTCGTTGAGATCGGGCAACCCGTAGTCGGACAGCGTCTGCACGCTGCCCGCCCGGGTGCTGAGCATCTTGCCCAGATGGGCAGCCACCGACGCCATGGCGGAAACCTCGCGGCTCCAGCCGACGCGCTTATCCGCGTCGCCGTTCAGGCGCTCGAACAGGCTGCCGTATCCGGTCATGGAAAGCTCCGCTTACTCTTTGTCCAGCTTGCCGACCAGCGACAGGGTGAAGTCCGCCCCCATGTACTTGAAGTGCGGGCGCACGTTCAGGCTGACGCGGTACCAGCCCGGCTCGCCCTCGACGTCACTGACGATGATCTGTGCAGCGCGCAGCGGGCGACGGCCGCGCACTTCGGCGCTGGGGTTTTCCTGGTCGGCGACGTACTGGCGGATCCACTTGTTCAGCTCCAGCTCGAGGTCGGTACGCTCCTTCCACGACCCCAGCTGTTCGCGTTGCAGGACCTTCAGGTAATGGGCCAGGCGGTTGACGATCATCATGTACGGCAACTGGGTGCCGAGCTTGTAGTTCAGCTCCGCGGCCTTGCCTTCGGCGCTGATGCCGAAGAACTTCGGCTTCTGCACCGAGCTGGCGGAGAAGAACGCGGCGTTGTCGCTGCCCTTGCGCATGGTCAGGGAAATGAAGCCTTCCTCGGCCAGTTCGTACTCGCGGCGATCGGACACCAGCACCTCGGTGGGGATCTTGGTCTCGATCTCGCCCATGCTCTCGAAGTGGTGCAACGGCAGGTCCTCTACCGCACCGCCGCTCTGCGGCCCGATGATGTTCGGGCACCAGCGATACTTGGCGAAGCTGTCGGTCAGCTTGGTGCCGAAGGCATAGGCGGTGTTGCCCCACAGGTAATGCTCGTGGCTGTTGGCCACGGTCTCCTTGTAGGCGAACGACTTGACCGGATTCTCTTCCGGATCGTAGGGCGTGCGCAGCAGGAAGCGCGGTACGGTCAGCGCCACGTAGCGGGAATCCTCGGACTGGCGGAAGCTCTGCCACTTGGCGAACTGCGGGCCTTCGAAATGATCCTTCAGGTCCTTCAGGTCCGGCAGGCCGGTGAAGCTTTCCAGGCCGAAGAACTTCGGACCGGCGGCCGCCACGAATGGCGCATGGGCCATGCAGGCCACGCTGGAGACGTATTGCATCAGCTTGACGTCGGGCGAACTGGGCGACATGTAGTAGTTGGCGATGATGGCGCCGACCGGCTGGCCACCGAACTGGCCGTATTCGGCGGTGTAGATGTGCTTGTACAGGCCGGACTGCATCACCTCGGGCGAGTCCTCGAAATCGTCCAGCAGGTCCTGCTTGGAAACGCTGAGAATCTCGATCTTGATGTTCTCGCGGAAGTTGGTGCGGTCGACCAGCAGTTGCAGGCCGCGCCAGGCCGACTCCAGCGCCTGGAAATCGGGATGATGGAGAATCTCGTCCATCTGCGTGCTGAGCTTGGCGTCGATCTCGGCGATCATCCGGTCGACCATCGCCTTCTTCACCGGCTCGCCGTCGTTCTGCGGCTTGAGCAATTCCTCGATGAAGGCGGAGACGCCGCGCTTGGCGATGTCGTAGGCCTCGTCGTCCGGGCTCAGGCGGGTCTCGGCGATGATGCTGTCGAGAATGTTGTATTCGCCGTTCTGGTTCCGGCCTTGCTGTGCGGCACTGGTGCTCATGTATCTGCTTCCTTGGCTAGGGGGTGGCTCAGGCGTCCTGGGAGGGGGCGGCGCTCAGCCCCAGCTCGCCCAGCACACGGCTACGGGACTCGTCGTCGGCGAGTACGCTTTCGATGGCCTTGCGGAACGCCGGGGCGTTGCCCAGCGGGCCCTTGAGGGCCACCAACGCATCGCGCAACTCCATCAGCTTCTTCAGCTCGGGCACCTGCTCGACGATGCTGGCCGGGTTGAAGTCCTTCATCGAGTTGATCTGCAGCCCCACCGCCAGCTCGTCGCTGCCGCCCTCCTCCTGGAGACGATTGGGTACGCTCAGCGTCAGCCCCAGCTCCTGCTTGGCCAGAACCTCGTCGAAGGTCATCTTGTCGATGCCGATCGGCTTGCGGTCCTCCACCTTGCGCTCATCCGTGCGCTGGGCGTAATCGCCGATCGCCAGTAGCTTCAACGGCAGTTCGATTTCTTCCTGGGCACCGCCAGTGGCGGGCTTGAAGGTGACGTTGATGCGTTCCTTTGGGGCTACCGAGCCTTCTTTGGCCATGGCTTTTTCTCCTTGAGAATTGAGGGCGCGAAGCCCTATTCGAGCACCACCTCGAGATCGAGGTGGCACAGCCTGCGATAAATGTCTTCCTTGCGTTCTCGCACGGCGTGGTTCTGCGGCAACAGCTCGCAGCAGCTATGCAGCAGGTGCAGTACATCCAGCGCCAGATCGGGCTCCCAGGCGTGCAATCCCGATTCGTGCAACTGATGGTCGAGGCTCTCCAGCTGGGTCTTGGCCAGCTCGTACTTCTTCGCCAGGAAGCACAGTCGCGCGAGGCTCAGTTGCCAGAAGAACCGGGCGCGCCCGCCGTGGGCGCGCTTCATGCCCTGCTTCAACACCTGTACCGCCGCCTTCAGGCCGTCCTTGCGCAACACCGGCTGGACCTCGTTCAGGGCGACGTCCCATTCGGCCTGCAGGGCCACGGTCTCGACCTTGCGCGGCGCACTGTCGTTCTGGAGATGGGGCATGACATGGGCGCTGATCCAGCCGCGGGTGGCCGCATCGGCGAATGCGCTGCCATCGTGGAAACGCAGCTCCACCAGCCCCGGCAGACGCTGCAGGAGCAAGGCGAAATGCATTTCGACTTCCCGCATCGCCTGCTCGGCGTTGAGCCCTTGCAGGCACTCCCAGACCAGGCGCTGGCCGTCGAACCAGAACGGCGCCCGTGCCAGGCTCGCCTCCAGCTCCACCAGGAGATCGGCGTACAGGCCCTGGGCGAAACGCTCCTGGTAGCTTTTCAGCTTGTCCGCCGGCACTCCCCTTAGCGCGGTGACCTGTTCGGCATTGCGCTCGGGCATGGACTCGATGGGCAGCCAAAGCATCGTTCGGTTGAGGCGCAGCGCGCGCAGATCGGTGGCTTTCTGCTTCAGCCACCAGGCGCACAGGGGGCGTGCGGCCTCCTGCTGGGCGCGCATGGCCTTGTGGGCGTCGCGCTCGTTGTCGATGGGCGCACCCGGCGCCAGCAACTGGCTGGCCGCCTGCTTGACCTGGGCCACCACGGCGCCGACCACGCCAGGTTCGGGCTGGTTGTCGGCGGCGCGCTGGAGCATGCCCGAAAGGCGTCGGCTGATCGGCAGCAACAAGGGCGCGTCGTCGCCCAGTTGCGCGGTCAGCGCGGTATCGAGTTTTTCCAGGTGCTCGGCGAGACGCCGGAACAGGGGGAGTTGCTCCTTGATCGGTACGTTCTCGTTCAGCGCCTGCTCCAGCCGGGGCACCAGCCAGGCAATGGCCGCGGCGCGAGTGCGCGCCTTGAGCGGATGGATCTCGACCCAATGCCGGCTGCACAGACGTTCCAGCAATCCCAGTCCGGCCAGCAAACCGGGAAAGGATTCCCGTTGGTAGAGGGCCCAGGTCAACCAGGCTGCAACACGCAGGTCCTTGGATTGGGCACGAAGCAGCGCTTCGCTGTTTTCCAGGATTTTCAACCAGTCGGTCTGGCCGTTCTCATGGAGCGAGAGCGCCTTGCCCACCTCATTTTCCAGCGCCTCGTATTCGCTGGAAAAACGCACATCCTCACCCGCAAAGACATCCTTTGAAATCGGCTGTTCCGCGAGTTCCAGATAATGCGAGGAGAGCTTGCTCGAATAGGTCATCCTAACCCTTCAATGCACACCATGTGCGCCAATGAATATCTTAACAATTCAACTAGTTGGCATAAAAACCGAACGAAAATCCCAATAGTCTGAAGAGCTCTTTGCCTTTTCCATGAAAACAACATAAAAACTGGCAAGCAACAGGACATTCCCTCTTTGGGAATTTTCCTATTCATTGATACGAATCAATGAAAGATTTTCAGCCAAACGTCAGGCGTCTGCGTCCATGCCCTTTACGGCTTGGCTATAGCCATCATAACGACATTGATGGCCATTTGGAAAACCCTACCAAAACAGGTAGTTAACAATTTATAAAAAATGAGGCAGGCAGTATGGATTTCTCCGGAGAGCCTCGAAACATAGGCCTTCCAAGCGGACCAACAGCTGATTTAGAGCGTAATAGCGATTGTGCAAGAAGTTGCACAATGAAAACCAAGAAACATCCCCAATAACAGTCCACAGCCCTTGAAAATACTGGCCTGAACACTACTGCGCAAAAAGTTGCACAACACTCCGCAACTTCTTGCTCAATTCACTTGTTATTTTTCTTTTCAGAATGAGACATGGATAACAATCAGCCATTGGATGAGATTGATTAAAAGAGCCATGAAAGACTGGCACGGGAATTGTTAGGGAAATTAATCGAGATGGGCGGTCCCATGGCCACCGGCGAGGAAGTTGCGCCGTGACCGACTGCAGGCGGGACGCACCGCTGCGTTTACCCTGGGCACGCCCGTACCGCACCGGCTGGGCGGAAATCGATAGCGACCCGAGCAGTCAGGAAAGCAGGATTCGATGACCGCCGCAGCGCCTATCGCCAAGCCCTCGATGACCAACTTATGCGGTAGGCCGCGTACGGCGACGACAGAGAATTGCGCACCGCTTACCCGCTCGACAGTGCTGTGCGCCTACTGGCGAGAAAGCTGCCCGACAGTAGTCGGGTCGGCTAGCGCGGCCAGTCGGTCGATGCCCTCCTGGGCATCGACCTCAACGGCCAGTAACTGACCCGCCACCAGCGCAGCGCCGGGTACCAACAGCAGCGCCAGGAAAGCGAGCTACGAATAATCAGGAAAAACGCGCATCCAGCCCGATGCATAAAAATTTCGCTCTACCCGAAACTCCCGCTCATGACAGAAATCACTGCCTCGCCAACCGCTGATCGAAGCTCCCCTCAATCCAGCATCCCCACATACCCCGGCACCTCCCCCACTCGCTTGATCCACGCGCGGATCGCCGGGTAGGCCGTCAGGTCGAAGCCGCCTTCATGGGCGACATGGGTGTAGGCGTAGAGGGTGATATCGGCGATGGAGAACTGTTCGCCGACCAGGAATGGCGTGCGCGACAGCTGTTTCTCCATGACGTCGAGGGCCTTGTAGCCGCCGATCTTCTTCTCTTCGAACTCGGCGCGGCGGGCTTCCGGGAGGCCGAGGTAGAGCTTGATGAAGCGCGCCACGGCCACATAGGGCTCATGGCTGTATTGCTCGAAGAATTGCCATTGCAGCACCTGGGTGCGCAGGCGCGGTTCGCTGGGCAACAGGGCGCTGCCGTCGGCGAGGAAGTTGAGGATGGCGTTGGACTCCCACAGGCAACTGCCGTCCTCCAGCTCCAGCACCGGTATCTTGCCGTTGGGGTTCTTCGCCAGGAACTCCGGGGTCTGGGTCTCGCCCTTGAGAATGTCCACCGGAACCCACTGGTAGTCGATGCCGAGCAGCGACATGGCCAGCTTGATCTTGTAGCAGTTGCCCGAACGGTAATCACCGTAGACCTTGTACATCGTGTCGCTCCTCGGATCGGATGGCCGGCGCCCCGGGAGGAGCGCCGATGAGGGTTCAGGCCGCTTCGGCGGCCTGGGCGTCGCGGACGACCTTGGCCAGGCGCCGCAGGCCTTCGTGCAGGCGCTCCGGGGCGACGTGGCTGAAGTTCAGCCGCAGACGCCCGAGGTTCTGCTCCGGCTCGGCGAAGAAAGGTTCGCCGGGCATGAATGCGACATCGGCGGCCAGCGCCGGCTGGAGCAGGGTGCGGGTATCCAGCGGCTGCCTGAGGGTCAGCCAGAAGAACAGCCCGCCCTCCGGGATATTCCATTCGGCCAGCTCGCCGAAGTGCTCCAGCAGGGCCTCCTGCATGGCGTCGCGGCGGACCCGGTAGAACTCGCGCAGCTCGGCCAGGTGCTGGCGGTAGGCCTCGCTGCCGAACCATTGCAGCGCCTGCCACTGCCCTACCCGGTTGGTATGCAGGTCGGCCGACTGTTTCAGCCGCAGCAGGTGGGGGAACAGGTCCGGGGTGGCGATCAGGAAACCGACGCGCAGGCCCGGCAGCAGGGTCTTCGACACCGTGCCGGTATAGATCCAGCTGGACTTGCGCAGGCGGCTGACCAGCGGGGTTGCGCGGCCCTCGTCGAACACCAGTTCGCGATAGGGTTCGTCTTCGATCAGGGTCACGCCGAATTCGTCTAGCAGCGCCGCCACCGCGTCGCGGCGTTCCTCGCTGTAGCGCACGCCGGACGGATTCTGGAAAGTCGGGATCAGGTAGGCGAAGGCCGGCTTGTGTCGCTCCAGGCGCTGCCGCAGGGCAACCAGGTCGGGGCCCTCGGCACCCAGCGGCACGGTCACGCAATCGGCGCCGAACAATTGGAAGGCCTGTAGCGCGGCGAGGTAGGTCGGCGCCTCGAGCAGCACCTCGGTGCCCGGATCGATGAACAGCTTGCTGGCCAGGTCGAGGGTCTGCTGCGAACCGCTGACGATCAGCACCTGGCTCGCCTCGCAGGGGACGCCGAGGGCACGCGCTTCGGCGGCGATGGCTTCGCGCAGGGCAGGCTCGCCTTCGCTCATGCCGTACTGGCCCATGGAGGCCGGCATCTGCTCCCACTGCACCTTCGGCAGCATCGGCTCGGCCGGCAGCCCGCCGGCGAACGACATCACCTCCGGACGCTGCGCCGCGGCAAGGATTTCGCGGATCAAGGAGCTTTTCAGGCGGGAGATGCGTTCAGAGAAGGCCATGGGATCACCGGTAGCGTAGGCGGGGAAAAATGAGTCAAACTGCTTGACCGAAACTACGATGCCGCACCCGGAAGCGTCAATATGCCTGACCTGAAAAACCACGCCGTCCAGCAGCAGGCCATGATGGAAGCCTTCTTCTTCGCGTACCAGGCCTTCACCACCAAGCCTGACGAGATGCTCGCCCGCCGCGGCCTGGGACGTGTGCACCACCGCGTGCTGTTCTTCATCGCCCGCTATCCGGGCCTCAGCGTGAAGGAACTGCTGGCCCTGCTCGGCGTGACCAAGCAGGCGCTGAACATCCCGCTGCGCCAGTTGCTGGAGATGAACCTGATCGGCAGCGCCACCGCCGACGACGACAAGCGCAAACGCCTCCTCGGCCTCACCGCCGAGGGCGTGCGGTTGGAAAAGGCGCTGCGTCGCGAGCAGTCGCGGCTGCTCCAACGCTGCTTCGAGGAAGCCGGCGGCGAAGCGGTCTCCGGCTGGCTGGCGGTCAATCGCACCCTGGCTCGGGCGCATGCAGGCAGCCGCGGCGAAGCGGCGACGGAGGCCGCCGACTGACGCCCCATGGGCCTGGCGCATGGACGCTCGACAAGCCGACCGGCTGCCCGCTAGCTCCGCTCCAACTCCCGCGCCGCGCGCCAGCAGGCCAGCGCCATGGCCACGGTGGCGGCCAGCAGCGGCAGTACCGCCAGCACCAGCAACAGCACCGAAGCCAGCATCGCGCCGCCGGCGATGTCCAGCCAGGCCATGATCCGCAGCGACGGATAGAGGTTTTCCTGCTTGAGCAGACGCAGGCCCAGCCAGAGGGTGGTAGCGCCGATCAGCGCAAGCAGCGCGAAGTACACCAGCGCCTGCCAGTTCCAGCCCTGCAGCGCATCGTCGGTAACCGCCAGCAGGCTCCAGCCCTCGCCCAGCAGGGTCAGGAGAATCGACAACCATACCGGCCAGGCCAGCGAGGGGCCGCGAAAGCGCGACTCGACCAGGTGCTTGAGCCGCAGCAGCAGGTAGGCGCCGAGCAGGCTGAGGAGCAGGCCCAGCCAGTCGGCGTAGACCCTGAACGCGGCGCCGTCGCCGAATGCCTCCAGCAGGCTGAGCACCATCAGCACCACGCCGCCGGCTATCGAGGCCAGGCAGAGCCAGGCGAGGATGCGCAGTTGCGCGGGCGTCCAGCGCCGGCGGAAAGCATCCGGTATGCCCTGCTCGACCAATTCGACACGCGGCGTGGCGTAGGGGTTTGCATCCATGGCGAAGCTCCTCGGCAAATGCCGGGAAGTTACCAGCTCCGCCAGCTTCCGGCAGCTGCGACTGTATGGCCAACTATGTCCGCGGCTGTACCGGGACAGCCCCTGGCCGGCTGTTTAGGCTGCGCAAAACAGAAAAAGATGATCGGCACTCCGCGCCTCGCGCAACCTGCCCCGTGGCTCCGCCCACCGCCGTGCCCGGTCGTCCCGCACACTCCATGGAAGTACCCGGCATGACCGAAACCACCCAGCCCCAGCCTCGTCTGCGTCCGTTCGCCGACTCCTCTCCCGCCGCCGTGGTGGCCGGCTTCGTCGCCATGCTCACCGGCTACACCAGCTCGCTGGTACTGATGTTCCAGGCCGGGCAGAACGCCGGTCTCAGCAGCGCGCAGATTTCCTCGTGGATCTGGGCCCTGTCGATCGGCATGGGCCTGGCGACCATCGGCCTGACCCTGCGCTACCGGGTGCCGATCGTGATCGCCTGGTCCACCCCCGGCGCGGCGCTGCTGATCAGCAGCCTGCCCGGAGTGCCGTACAGCGAGGCGATCGGCGCCTTCATCGTCTGCGCCCTCCTGATCACCCTGTGCGGCGTCACCGGCAGCTTCGAACGCCTGATGCGCCAGGTTCCCTCCTCGCTGGCCTCGGCGCTGCTGGCCGGGGTGCTGTTCCGCATCGGCATCGAGATCTGCAACGCCGCCGAGCAACAGACCCTGCTGGTGCTGGCGATGTTCTTCAGCTATCTGCTGTGCAAACGCTTCTCGCCGCGCTATGCGGTGTTCGCTGCGCTACTGGTGGGGGTGCTGCTGGCCGGGATACTGGGCCAACTGGACTTCAGCAGGTTCCGCCTGGAACTGGCGGTACCGGAGTGGACCACGCCGAGCTTCTCCCTGGCCGCCACCATCAGCATCGGCATCCCGCTGTTCATCGTCGCCATGGCTTCGCAGAACATGCCCGGCATCGCCGTGCTGCGCGCCGACGGCTACCAGGTGCCGGCCTCGCCGCTGATCTCGAGTACCGGCATCGCCTCGATCCTGCTGGCACCGTTCGGCTCCCACGGGATCAACCTGGCGGCGATCAGCGCGGCGATCTGCACCGGTCCCTCGGCCCACGAGGACCCGCACAAGCGCTATACCGCGGCGCTCTGGTGCGGCTTCTTCAACTGCGTCGCAGGAACCTTCGGCGCCACCCTGGCAGCGTTGTTCGCGGCGTTCCCCAAGGCACTGGTACTGTCCATCGCCGCCATCGCCCTGCTCGGCTCGATCATGAACGGCCTGGCCAACTCGATGGCCGACGAGCGCCAGCGCGAGGCCGCGCTGGTGACCTTCATGGTCACCGCCTCCGGCTTCACCCTGCTGTCCATCGGCTCGGCGTTCTGGGGCCTGGTGGCCGGCCTGCTGACTCAGTTCGTGCTCAACTGGCGGCGCGGCTGACCGACCTCAGTCCGGCGCCGTCACGGGCGCCGGCGCGGCCTGGTGGCCACGGCTGACCCACCAGCCGAAGGCCGCCGCGGTGAAGAACATCAGCACTCCGTAGATCGCCGGCGGAATCGCCATGGTGCTGTTGTTCAGCAGGCTCGGACTCAGCGCCAGGGCGATCGCCAGGGTGCCGTTGTGGATGCCGATCTCCATGCCGATGGCCACCGCCTGGGCCTTCGGCAGGCGCAGCAGGCGCGGCACCCAGTAGCCCACCGCCAGGCTCAGCAGGTTGAAGGCCAGCGCGGCCAGCCCGACCACCGGCGCGTAGGTGACGAAGGTCTGCCAGTCCTTGGCTAGCGCCAGCAGGATGATCACCAGCAACAGCAGCGCGGAAAGGATCTTCACCGGCTTCTGCAGGCGATCCGCCACGGCCGGCAGGCGGTTGCGCACCAGCATGCCGATGGCCACCGGGCCGAGGACGATGACGAAGACCTGCACGACCTTGCCGAACTGCAAGGGAATCGCCTGCCCGTCGCCCATGAAGTATTGCAGCGACAGATTGACGATCAGCGGCATGGTGAGGATGGCGATCACCGAGTTCACCGCGGTCAGGGTGATGTTCAGTGCCACGTCGCCATGCGCCAGGTGGCTGTAGAGGTTGGCGGTGGTGCCGCCGGGCGAGGCCGCCAGCAACATCATGCCGACCGCCAGGGCCGCCTCCAGGGCGAAGCCCTGGACGATCAGGAAACAGGCCAGGGGCAGCAGGACGATCTGGCACACCAGGCCGACCAGCACCGGCTTCGGGTAGCGCACCACGCGGAGGAAGTCGGCCGGGGTCAGGGACAGTCCGAGACCGAGCATGATGATGCCCAGGGCGATGGGGAGGAACAGGGTCAGGATGGGATCGGCGGTCATTATTGTTATTGCTCCGATGCGATGGAGACGGGCTCAGGCCCCGGATTCTCGACCCAGGTTAGTCCCCCGGCAGTGGCCTGGCGCGCCAAACCGCGCGCCGACCTGTAACAGAATGCGAATGCCCCGCGCCGGGGCATCCCGGTTGTATCGCCGCCCGCTCAGATCGCCGTCGCCCCGCCGTCCACCGGCAAGGCGATACCGGTGGTGAAGCCTGCGTTGTCGCTGCACAGATAGAGCACCGCGGCGGCGATTTCCTCGACCCGCCCGACCCGACCCAGCGGATGCATCGCGGCGGCGAACTCGGCCTTGCGCGGATCGGCCTCGTAGGCGCGGCGGAACATGTCGGTGTCGATCACCGCCGGACACACGGCGTTGACGCGGATGCCCTTCTTCGCGTACTCGATCGCCGCCGATTTGGTCAGGCCGATCACCGCGTGCTTGGAAGCAGCGTAGATGCTCATCTTCGGCGCCGCGCCGAGCCCGGCGACCGAGGCGGTGTTGACGATCGCGCCACCGCCCTGGGCCAGCATCAGCGGGATCTGGTGCTTCATGCACAACCAGACGCCCTTCACGTTGACAGCCATGATGGCGTCGAACTCGGCTTCGTTGCCGTCGGCCAGCTTGCCCTGCTCGATCTCGATACCGGCGTTGTTGAAGGCATAGTCGAGACGGCCGTAGGCCGCTGCGCAACCCTCTACCAGCGCCTTGACCTCGGCGTCGCGGGTGACGTCGCAGCGAATGAAGAGGGCTTCGCCACCTGCCTGGCGGATCGCTTCGACCGTGCCCTCGCCGCCGGCGCTGTCCAGGTCGGCGACCACCACCTTGACCCCGGCGGCGGCGAAGGCCAGCGCGGTAGCGCGGCCGATGCCCGCCGCACCGCCAGTGACCAGCGCGACCTGGCCGGAAAGAAGTTTGCTCATCTGCTGCTCCTCGGAAAATCGCCTTCCGCCAACCGCGACGGAACTGGGCCGCGCCAGTCTAGCCAGGGCCGGCGCAAGGCATAGCACTATCAGGGGACTGGAGGATGGGCCATCCAGCCCGCTGATAAGACTGATGGCGGCGAATCATCGGCATAGATGACCGGTCATTTCCGCACTCGCCTTCGCTTGCCGCCGGCGCCGGCGCCAGCTATCCCTAGGGGCCTGTTTCCCGACATTCGAGTGCCCTGCCATGACCTCCCAGATCAATCGGCAATACCAGTTGGCCCAGCGTCCCAGCGGGCTGCCCGGCCGCGACACCTTCAGTTTCGTCGAAACCCCGCTCGGCGAACCGGCCGAGGGCCAGATCCTGGTGAAGAACGAGTACCTGTCGCTGGACCCGGCGATGCGCGGCTGGATGAACGACGCCCGCTCCTACATCCCGCCGGTGGGGATCGGCGAGGTGATGCGTGCGCTCGGCGTCGGCAAGGTGCTGGTTTCGAAGCACCCCGGCTTCCAGGCCGGCGACTACGTCAACGGCGCCCTCGGCGTGCAGGACTATTTCATCGGCGAGCCCAAGGGTTTCTACAAGGTCGACCCGTCCCGCGCGCCGCTGCCACGCTATCTCTCGGCGCTGGGCATGACCGGCATGACCGCCTACTTCGCGTTGCTCGACGTCGGCCAGCCGAAGAACGGCGAGACCGTGGTGATCTCCGGCGCCGCCGGTGCGGTGGGCAGCGTTGCCGGGCAGATCGCCAGGCTCAAGGGCTGCCGGGTGGTGGGCATCGCCGGCGGCGCCGAGAAATGTCGCTTCCTGGTCGAAGAACTGGGCTTCGACGGCGCCATCGACTACAAGAACGAAGACCTCGCCGCCGGACTCAAGCGCGAATGCCCGAAGGGTATCGATGTGTTCTTCGACAACGTCGGCGGCGAAATCCTCGACACAGTGCTCACCCGCATCGCCTTCAAGGCACGCATCGTCCTCTGCGGGGCGATCAGCCAGTACAACAACAAGGAAGCGGTGCGCGGCCCGGCCAACTACCTGTCGCTGCTGGTCAATCGGGCGCGCATGGAAGGCATGGTGGTGATGGACTATGCCCAGCGCTTCCCAGAAGGCCTGAAGGAGATGGCCACCTGGCTGGCGGAAGGCAAGCTGCAATCGCGCGAGGACATCGTCGAAGGCCTGGAGACCTTCCCCGAAACGCTGCTCAAGCTGTTCAGCGGGGAAAACTTCGGCAAGTTGGTGTTGAAGGTCTGAGGTCCGCCGCCGGCGCGAAGAAGCGGCGGATAGCGCCTCGCCTCGAAGAGCGTGTGCACTGAAGAAATAATGATTCCCGGCAATCCTGCCGCCTGTCCTTCGGGCTAAGCTGCGGCATCCGCGCCTGCAAGGAATCAGCCGCATGCCACTCGCCCGCTGGGTACCCGGACTCGATAGCCTGCTCCACTACCGCCGCGCCTGGTTCCGTCCGGATGTCCAGGCCGGGCTGTCGGTAGCGGCGATCCAGATCCCCACCGCCATCGCCTACGCCCAGATCGCCGGCTTCCCGCCCCAGGTAGGCCTCTATGCGTGCATCCTGCCGATGCTGATCTACGCCCTGATCGGCAGCTCGCGGCAGTTGATGGTAGGCCCCGACGCGGCGACCGCGGCGATGGTCGCCGCCGCCATCACCCCGCTGGCGGCGGGCGATCCGCAGCGCCTGGTGGACCTGTCGATGATCGTCGCGATCATGGTCGGGCTGTTCTCCATCGTCGCCGGCCTGGCCCGCGCCGGGTTCATCGCCAGCTTCCTCTCGCGACCGATCCTGGTCGGCTACCTCAACGGCATCGGCCTGAGCCTGCTGGTCGGGCAACTGGGCAAGCTGTTCGGCTACGAGGCGGCGACCAGCGGCTTCGTCGCCGGCATCCTCGCGCTGCTGGAGAACCTGCTGCACATCCATTGGCCGACGCTGATCCTCGGCAGCCTCTCGCTCTTGCTGATGGTGCTGCTGCCGCGGCGCTTCCCGCAGTTGCCCGGGGCGCTCTGCGGCGTCCTCCTGGCCAGCCTCGCCGCGGCGCTGCTGGGCCTGGATCGCTACGGCGTGGAACTGCTTGGCGAGGTACCGGCCGGGCTGCCGCAACTGAGCTGGCCGCAGACCAGCCTGGAGGAACTGAAAAGCCTGCTGCGCGACGCCACCGGCATTACCGTGGTCAGCTTCTGCAGCGCCATGCTCACCGCGCGCAGCTTCGCCGCCCGTCACGGCTACAGCATCAACGCCAACCACGAATTCGTCGCCCTCGGCCTGGCCAACATCGGCGCCGGGGTCTCCCAGGGCTTCGCCATCAGCGGCGCCGACTCACGCACCGCGGTGAACGACATGGTCGGCGGCAAGACCCAACTGGTCGGCGTGATCGCCGCACTGGTGATCGCCGCCACCCTGTTGCTGCTGAACAAGCCCCTGGGCTGGGTGCCGATGCCGGCGCTCGGCGCGGTCCTGTTGCTGGCCGGCTGGGGCCTGATCGACGTGCAGGCGCTGAAGGGCTTCTGGAAGCTCAGCCGCTTCGAGTTCAGCCTCTGCCTGCTGACCACCGTCGGCGTGCTCAGCGTCGGCGTGCTGCCGGGAATCTTCGTCGCCGTCAGCATCGCCGTACTGCGCCTGCTCTACTACACCTATCGCCCGAGCGACGCGGTGCTCGGCTGGATGCACGGCATCGACGGCCAGGTCGAGCTGGCCAAGTACCCGCAGGCCACCACTCTTCCCGGCCTGGTGATCTACCGCTTCGACGCCCCCCTGCTGTTCTTCAACGCCGACTACTTCAAGCAGCGGGTGCTTGCCGTGGTGGACGGCAGCGAGCGGCCGAATGCGGTGCTGCTCAACGCCGAAGCCATGACCAACCTCGACATCAGCGGCCTGGCCACCCTCCACGAGGTGCAACAGATCCTCAAGGCCCAGGGCGTGCACCTGTCGCTGGCGCGGGTGACCGGGCAGACGCTGGACCTGCTGCAACGCTCGAGCATGCTCGGCGAGATCAAGCCGCCGCTGGTGTTCAGCTCGGTGCGCTCCGGGGTCAGTGCCTATCGCTACTGGCTGCGCCAGCAGGAAAGACTCGCCGCCCAGGCCGCGGCTACAAGCGGAAATGCCTGACCATGCCCTGTAGTTCGCGGCCCAGCTCCGCCAGTTGTTCGCTGGACGAAGCCGTCGACTGCATGGCCTGGGCCGACTGATCGGCCACCTCGCGGATCGCCGTGACGCTGCGGTTGATCTCCTCGGCGACCGCGCTCTGCTGCTCGGAGGCCGCGGCGATCTGCTGGTTCATCTTCTGGATCAGCGCCACCGCCGTGGCGATGTTGCCCAGCGCCGCCTCGGTCTGCAACGCGTCGTCGACGCTCTGGTCCACCAACTGGTGGCTGCGCTGCATACGCTGCACCGCCTGCTGCGTGCCATTCTGCAAGGCACCGATCAGGGTCTCGATCTCGGCCGTGGACTGTTGGGTGCGCCGCGCCAGCGCCCGCACCTCGTCGGCGACCACGGCGAAGCCTCGACCCTGGTCGCCGGCCCGCGCCGCCTCGATGGCGGCGTTCAGCGCCAGCAGGTTGGTCTGCTCGGCCACGCTCTTGATCACGTCCAGCACGCTGCCGATGCGCTGGCTGTCGGCGCTCAGCGCCTCGACGCTGGCGGTGGCCGCGCGCACCGCCTCGGCCAGTCGCTCGATCCGCTCCAGGGTCTGGCGTACCACCTCCTGGCCGACGCTGACCTTGCCGTCGGCGCTTTCCGCCGCCCCCGCGGCTTCCTCGGCGTTGTGCGCCACTTCATGGACGGTGGCGGCCATCTGGTTCATCGCCGTGGCCACCTGTTCGGTTTCCGCCCGCTGGCTGTCGATTCCCAGGCGGGTGCGCGTGGTAACGCCGGACAGCGCCTCGGAAGCGCCGGCAATCCGCCCGACGCCGTCCTGCAACTGGCTGACGATACCGCGCAGGCTGCCGGTCATGGCGCGCATCGCGGCCATCAGTTGGCCAACCTCGTCGCGCCGCTCGCTGTCGACCCGTACCGCAAGGTCGCCTTCGGCGATCCGCTGCGCCACACCCATCGCCTGGCGCAGCGGACGGACGATCAGCAGGCTGATGCCGAAGGCCGCGCCCAGGCCCACCAGCAGCGCCAGCACGGCGGCGCCGACGATCAGCAGGGAGTTTGTCCGCAGGCTGTGGAGCATGGCCTGCTGCTGCGCCTCCCAGCTACGGTCGACACGCGCCATCACCTGCCCGGCGCGCTCGCCCATGGCGGCGTACATCTGCCGCTCCTGGCGCTGACTGGCGCGGTACTCGGCGAGCTTGTCGGCGAAACCGCGGATATTGGTCAGCACGTCCTTGACCACCGACACGTAGGCATCGTCGGTGATCGCCTGCTCCAGCAGGGCTGCCAGCTCCAGCGCCTCGCGCAGCGATTTCGGCGGCCCCTCCTGCGCATCCGCGGCGCGCGCTTCGAGACGCGAGCGGGCCTCGTCCAGCCCCTGAAGGACCAGGCGATTGACCTGGGCGACCTGGGCCGCCTGCTGCAACAGCGGCTCGCCGTCGTGCCCCTGGCTCTCCTTCAGCGCATAGGCGCCATCCTCGGCCAGGCTGGACTGGAGGATATCGAGGCTGTTGGCGGCGCCGTTCAGCGACCAGCTGGCGCTTTCCCAAGCCAACTGGCGTCCCTGGATGGACTGCTCGAAGCGGCCGAACGCTTCGAGGTACGCCGCCAGCACCTGCTCCACCTCGGCCATGCCAAGCGCCTGATCGGCGTCGCCGTCGGCCTTGAGCCGGCCCACCCGTTCGAGGGTCGCGGCCAGGCGCTGGCGCAAGCGCTCGGCGTCGCTCTTTCCCCGTGCAGGGCAAAGTCCTTCTCGGCCTGGCGAACCTCCAGCACGTCGCGATTGATCGCGCTCATCTCCTGCAGGCGCGCGAAGCGCTGCCCCAGCGCATGCAGCGAGAGCACCGCGAGCGCGGCCACCAGCGCGGTCAATAGCAGGACCAGGGTAAAACCGATGGCCAGTTTCTTCGCCGTGCCGAGATCGGCCAGACGCCTGCGCAGCAACCCCAGCATGACTCCCCTCCCCCGTGACGCGCCGTCTGCGTGCGCATTTCCCGCTGTGTCGCGCGTTTTTCGCCGAACCTGAGCGGCCGGGCAAGGTAGTGGCACGATAATGGCCAGGAGAGATATGCGCAGGTCGTTTCCAGGATATCCGGGCTGACGTCGGGCGGCCGCGGAGCCATACTGGGCGCCCCATGGAAAAAGGAGCTTGCCATGCGTCCCGTATTGCCGCTGTTGCTGTCGCTGAGTCTGTGCGCCCCCGCCCTGGCCGACTGGAGCGGCCCGATCGAGCAGCCGCTCTGGTCGTTGCCGGCGACGCCGGGCCTGTCGCGCTGGCTGATCGTGCACAACCTGTCGAGCGCGGCGGCCGACGGCCTGTACCACGTCGAGGTCCTGGAGCGCCGCCAGGGCCAGCAGCCCTGGCAGTTCCAGCGCCTGGCCGCGCACCTGGCGCTGACCGAACAGGCGCTGCGCGCGAGTATCGTGGCGCCGCTGAAACGCGGCGGGGTGTATCCGGAAAGCTACCAGTTCGCCTATCGCCAGTGGCAGGAACGCCAGGCCGCGGGCCAGGCGCCGGTGTGCCGGCGCACGGTCGACGAGTGCCTGCGGGCGCCGGACTGAGCCCGACTACCTGGGCCGGATCATGCTGAACGTGTCGCGGGTATAGCTGTAGTGGCTGCCGCCCAGGCGACCGACCAGGTCGAGCCTGTCGCTATCCACATGGCGCTCGTCGGCCAGCACGGCATCGTCGACATGGGCCAGCAGCACGCGGGCGAAGATCAGGTGGCAATTGGGGTTCTCCGCCGGATACGGCTTGATCTCCGCCACCTCGCACTCGAAGGCCACCGCCGCCGCGGCGATCCGCGGCGGCGCCACGCGTACGCTGGACACGGTAGGGATGCCGACCGTCTCGATCTCGCTCACGCCATGGGGCAGCCAGGCGGAGGTGGCGTTCATGGTCTCTGCCTGGGCGGCGCCGACCAGGTGGATCACCAACTGCCCGGTGGCCTGGACGTTGCGCAGGGTGTCCTTGAGGCTGCCGTCGTCGCGCAGGCTGACGTTGACCATCAGGGTCGGCGGCTCGTCGCTGATCACCTGGAAGAAGCTGAACGGGGCCAGGTTGCTGGCGCCCTCGGCGGACAGGGTCGAGACCCAGGCAATCGGTCGCGGGGTGACGGTGGAAGCCAACCAGCGATAGGCCTCGGCGGGAGCGATGGTGGTGAAGTCCAGTTGCATGGCGGTCTCGCGGAAATCGACGGAGGGGACGCCGATTATGCCGCAGCCCCGCAGCTCTCGCGACCGTCTGCGCCGAGGCCCTGCGCCACCTGGAAGCAGCGGCTAGACTTGCCCTACCCTCACCCAGGAGCCCTGCCATGAACTATCGAGGAAGCTGCCACTGCGGAACCATCGCCTACGAAGTCGAAGGCGACCTCGACCAGGTGATCCAGTGCAACTGTTCACTGTGCAGCCGGCGCGGCTGGCTGCTGTGGTTCGTCCCGCGCGACCGTCTGGCGCTGAAGACGCCGGCCAGCGCGATGCACACCTACACCTTCAACACCCATCGCCTGCAGCATCACTTCTGCCCCACCTGCGGCTGCGCGCCGTTCAGCGAAGGCATAGGCCCGGACGGCCAGGCGATGGCCGCGGTCAACGCGCGCTGCCTGGAGGACATCGACGCCAGCGCGCTCCCGGTACAGCACTACGATGGCCGCAACGCCTGACGCTGGCGCAGGTAGCCGATCACCTCGGCCTGGTTGCCGCGGAACTCGACGCGGTCTTCCTTGCTCTGCCGCTGGAAGGCGTACATCGGGTCGTAGTACTCCTTGAGCAGCCCCTCGATCCAGCCGCGATGGGTATCCACCGAGCCGTCGCGGCCCTGCTCTTCCAGCGCCTGCACGAGGATCGCCGCCAGCCGCTGGTAGCGCTCGCCGCCGAGGCGCTTGACGATGCCGGCGAGGCTCTTCTGCAGGTAGGCGGAGAAGGCGGCGAAGCCCTCCTCCACGCCCACCACACGCTCGAACTCGCTGCGCAGGTCGATCACGTAGTCCCTGAGGATACGCTCGACACGCTGCTCGAAGGCATCCTCCAGCCAGACCAGCGGGTAGCCCTGCATGCCCTGGTACAGCTCCAGCGGCAAGGAGCAGCTGCCGACGATCCGCCCCTCGTCCTCGAGGACGAACTGGCCGACGCCACGATGACGCTTCTTCAGGATGTCGATGGCCAGGCGGTTCTCGAAGTCGATCTGCGCCGGCTGCGGCGTGGCTCGCCGGCCAAAGCTGGAGCCGCGGTGGTTGGCGTGGCCTTCGAGATCGAGGCTGTTGTCCAGCGCCGCGATCACCTCGGTCTTGCCGCAACCGGTGAGGCCGCCGACCAGCACGAAATCGCACTCGTCGACCGCCGCGCGGGTGGTTTCGAAAAGGAAGTTGCGCAACGCCTTGTAGCCGCCGATCACCCGTGGGTAGTCGATGCCGGCGTCCTGCTTCAGCCACTGCTGGACGATCTGCGAGCGCAGGCCGCCGCGGAAGCAATACAGGTAGCCGTTCGGGTTGGCTTCGGCGAAGGCTTTCCAGGCCGCCAGCCGTTCGGCCTTGAGCGCCCCGCAGACCAGTTCGTGGCCAAGGGCGATGGCGGCCTGCTGGCCGTGCTGCTTGTAGCTGGTGCCGACCTTCTGCCGCTCGATGTCGTTCATCAGCGGCCGGTTGACAGTGTTGGGAAAGGCGCCCTTGTGGTACTCCACCGGGGCGCGCACATCCATCAGGGGGATATCGTCGAGAAACAGTTCGCGGTAGTGCTGGGTGTTGTCGCGCATTACAGCACCTGTACCGCGAGACTCTGTCGCTCGACCAGCTCGCCGATCGGCGCCAGTTGCAGGCCGAGTTCCGCCGCCACGGCGAGGAACTCCGCCTCGCCTTCCGGAGCCACCGCCACCAGCAGGCCGCCGCTGGTCTGCGGATCGCAAAGCAACAGCTTCTGCACTTCCGGCAGTGGCGCGATGCGCTCGCCATAGCTGTCGAAGTTGCGCAGTGTGCCGCCAGGCACGCAGCCCTGCTCCAGGTAATATTCGGCACTGGCCAGGCGCGGTACCGCGGCGTACTCCACGCGTGCGGTGAGCTTGCTGCCGTCGGCCATTTCCACCAGGTGGCCGAGCAGGCCGAAACCGGTGACGTCGGTCATCGCCTTGACCCCCGCCAACCGGCCGAAGCGCGCGCCGGGCCTGTTCAGGGTGCACATCCAGTCACGCGCCACGCCGACGTCCTCGGCGCGCAGCCTGGCCTTCTTCTCGGCAGTGGTGAGGATGCCGATGCCCAGCGGCTTGGTCAGGTACAGCCTGCAGCCGGCCTCGGCGGTGTCGTTGCGTTTCATGAAGCGCTTCTCCACCACGCCGGTCACGGCCAGGCCGAAGATCGGCTCGGGGGCGTCGATGGAGTGTCCGCCGGCCAGCGGGATGCCGGCTTCCTCGCAGACCTTGCGGCCGCCGGCGATCACCTCGCGGGCGACTTCCGCGGCCAGCACGTTGACCGGCCAGCCGAGGATGGCGATGGCCATCAGCGGGTCGCCGCCCATGGCGTAGATATCGCTGATGGCGTTGGTCGCGGCGATACGGCCGAAGTCGAAGGGGTCGTCGACGATCGGCATGAAGAAATCGGTGGTGGAGACCACCCCGCGCTCCTCGTCGAGGGCGTAGACAGCCGCGTCGTCGCGCGAGGCGTTGCCGACCCAGAGCTTCGGATCGAGGTTCTGCGCGCCGCTGCCGGCGAGGATCACCTCCAGTACCTTGGGCGAAATCTTGCAGCCGCAGCCGGCGCCGTGGCTGTACTGGGTCAGGCGGATCGCCTCGCTCATCGGTGTACTCCCGTGGATGTCGGAAAAGTGCCCATTCTAGCAAAGCCGGCGCCGCCGCCAGAGGACCGATCGCCGCGCCCGGCTCAGCGCCCGGCGCGCGACTCGCGGATATAGAAGCGCGCCTTCTCGGCCTTGCTGGTGCAGCCCTCGTAGGCCTCGAACTGCTGCTGGGTCTTGGCCCCGGTGAGCAGGGTCAGGGCCTTCGAGTAGCTGACGGTGCCGGCGAAACCTTCGGCCTTGGCCAGGTCGAGTTCCTTCCAGGCCGCGTCCAACTGGTCGGCGCAGTTCTCCCGGTAGGCGGTCTTGCCGGCGCAGCCGGCCAGGGTCAGGGCAAGGACGGGCAGAACGATCCAGGTTTTCATCGAACGATCTCCGGACAGGGAAAGGGCCGCGCATCGCCGCGACGCACTTGGCGGCGGCCGGGCGACACGCGTATCGTTTTCGCTTCGTCACGCAGTATTGGCAAGGGGTTGCAGATGAGCAAACAGGTCGCCCTGGTATTGGGCTCCGGCGGTGCGCGCGGCTACGCGCACATCGGCGTGATCGAGGAACTCGAGGCACGCGGCTATGAGATCACCTGCATCGCCGGTTGTTCCATGGGCTCGGTGATCGGCGGCATCTACGCCGCCGGCAAGCTGCGCGAGTACCGCGAGTGGGTGGAAAGCCTGGATTACCTCGACGTGCTGCGCCTGCTCGACGTCAGCTTCCGCCTCGGCGCGATCCGCGGCGAGCGGGTGTTCGGCAAGATCCACGAGATCCTCGGCGAGGTAAACATCGAGGACCTGTCGATTCCCTACACGGCGGTTGCCACCGACCTCACCAACCAGCAGGAAATCTGGTTCCAGGAAGGCTGCCTGCACCAGGCCATGCGCGCCTCGGCGGCAATCCCCAGCCTGTTCACACCGGTCATGCAGGGCAGCCGCATGCTGGTCGACGGCGGCCTGCTCAACCCGTTGCCGATCGTGCCGGTGGTGTCGGCCCACAGCGACCTGATCATCGCGGTCAACCTCAACGCCACCAACCAGAAGCAGTACCACCTGCCGGTGATCGAGCGTCCGGCCGCGCTCAAGGGGCGCTTCGACAGCATGATCGAGAGCCTCGGCCACAAACTCTCGTTCTTCCGCCGCCACGGCGACGACAATACCCCGCCGGAGCTGAGCGCCGACGCCCTGCTCCATCCGGTTCCGGCGGAATCCGAGGAGCCCGCCGAGCCGCAACTGCAACAGCCGGCCGCGGCGCCGCAAGGCAAGGACTCGCCGAAGTCGGCCAGCGGCACCACGGTGGTGGAAAGCAGCGGTCCGGCATCGCTGCTGGAACTGGTCAACCAGAGCTTCGAGGTGATGCAGACCTCGCTGGCGCAGTACAAGATCGCCGGCTACCCGCCGGACATCCTGATCAACGTGCCGAAGCGGGTCTGCCGCTTCTTCGAGTTCTACAAGGCGCCGGAATTGATCGCCCTCGGCCGGCAGATCGCCAGCGACACCCTGGACCGCTACGAGGAAGACAACGCCTGAGCCTCAGCGGCTGAACTCGAGGACCTCGTAGCCGCCGCGCCGTTCCGGGAACAGCAGGAGGAAGCCACCGGCGTGCGGGCGCAGCAGCGCGACCACGTCGGACTCAGCCGGCGCGCCGTGGGCCAGGCCACTGAAGGCCACCTGGGGCTCGTCGTTGACCGTGGCGCCGCCGAGGAACACGTAGCGCTGCGTGCCTTCGCGGAACAGGTAGCCGCTGACCCGCTGCGAACCGCTGGTCTTCTCCAGGAACAGGCCGCGGTCGGTACGCCGGATGCGGCACTGGAAGTTCGGATAGCGATAGATGCCGTACTGGTCGGCCTGGGTCGAGCGGCACTTCCAGTCGCCCAGCAGGCCTTTCTCGTCGACGGCGACGACGGGCTGCGCCAGGCTGAGTTCCAGTTGCTCCAGTTCCGGCAGGAATTCCTCGAAGGCACTGTCGTAGTAGCGCTTGTTGATGGCCTCGGCGTCCTGCTCGACGGCCAGCACGCTGCGCTGCTGCTGTTCGCTGGTGTAGCCACGCCAGTCCGGTTCGGCGGCGCCGGCATGCGCGCAGGCGGCGAGAACGGTGAGGCAGGCGAAGACACGGGAAACGGGGATCGGACGGGACATGGCGACCTTCCTGGCGAGTGGACCGGCGCATCCGGCGCCGGCAAGCGGTAGCCGCAGAACATAGCGCAGCGGCGCCGGGAATTCGAGCGCCGCCACGACGGGCGGCGGTTTCAGAAGATCGACCAGCCGATCCGCTCGCTGAGTTTCTCCAGCGCGGCGATACCCGCCAGCGAATTGCCCGCGGCGTTCAGTTCCGGCGACCAGACACAGACCGTGAAGCGCCCCGGCACTACCGCGATGATGCCGCCGCCGACACCGCTCTTGCCTGGCAGGCCGACCCGATAGGCAAAGTTGCCGGCCTCGTCGTAGAGCCCGCTGGTGGCCATGATCGCGTTGACCTGCTTGGTCTGCCGCTCGTTGAGTACCTGCTCGCCGCTGTGCTTGCAGAAGCCCTTGTCGGCGAGGAAGCAGAACGCCCGCGCCAGGTCGACGCAGCTCATGCGCAGCGCGCAATGATGGAAATAGCTGAGCAGCACCGCCTCGACGTCGTTGTGGAAGTTACCGAACGATTTCATCAGGTAGGCCGCCGCCGCGTTGCGCGAGCGGTGCTGGTACTCCGAGCGCGCCACCACCGAGTCCGACACCACTTCCGGGTTGCCGCACAGGCGCCGGACGAAATCGCGCATCGATTGCGCCGGCGCGGCGAAACGCGACTGGTTGATGTCGCAGATCACCAGGGCGCCGGCATTGATGAACGGGTTGCGCGGCTTGCCGCGCTCGAACTCCAGCTGCACCAGGGAGTTGAAAGGCTGGCCGGAGGGCTCGTGGCCGAGGCGTTGCCAGATGTCCTCGCCGGAATGCTGGATCGCCTGGACCAGGCTGAACACCTTGGAAATGCTCTGGATGGAAAACGGCCGCAGGGCGTCGCCGGCATGGAACAGCTCGCCGTCGCGGCTGTACACGGCGATCCCCAGTTGGTTCGGCTCGACGCCGGCGAGCGCGGGAATGTAGTCGGCGACCTTGCCGCGCCCGATCAGCGGGCGGACTTCATCGAGAATCTCGTTCAACAGTTGCTGCATGATGACCTTCGTCGTGACACCGGGGCGCCGACCCGGCGCATCCGGGCCAGCGCGAATGCGCGGCATCATAGGCGATGAACGCGCGGGAGGCATGCCCCTCGCGCAGAATTGCGCTGCGCGTCAGCTGTCGCGCAGGCGATAGCCGACGCCCGCCTCGGTCACCAGGAAGCGCGGGCTGGCCGGATCGTCGCCGAGTTTCTGCCGCAGGTGGCCGACCACGACCCGCAGGTAATGGGTGTCTTCGACATGGGTCGGACCCCAGATATCCTTGAGCAGTTGCTGCTGGGTCACTACCCGTCCGAGATGGCGTGCCAGCGCGGCGAGCACTGCATACTCCTTGCGCGTCAGCGCCACTTCCGCACCCTCCAGGGTGACTCGGCGATAGGCGAAGTCCACCTGCAACGGGCCGACCGCCACCGACGCCTCCGGGCTTTCGCCCTGCGCCGCCTGGCGCAGCAGGACGCGCACGCGGGCGAGGAACTCCTGGATGCCGAACGGCTTGGTCACGTAGTCGTTGGCGCCGCCGTCCAGGGCCAGTACCTTCTCGCCCTCGCTGGCGCGCACCGACAGCACCAGCACCGGCACCTGCGACCATTCGCGCAGGTCGCGAAGGATGTCCTGGCCGTCGCGGTCCGGCAGGCCGAGGTCGAGCACCACCAGGTCCGGTCGGTTCAGCGCGGCCTGGGCCAGCCCCTCTTCGCCGGTGCCGGCCTCGAGCACCCGGTAGCCCTGGGCATTGAGACTGATACGGAGGAACTTGCGGATCTGCGGTTCGTCGTCGATCAGCAGGATGCTGTTCTGCAATTGGGTCATGGCACTCGGCACGGCAGGTGAACACGGCGACAGGCCAGCGGCGGCGTCGCGGAAACGGCAGGAATAGCGCGAGCGCGGGCGCCAGGCAAGTGCGCCGGGCTCATTCGTCGCCCTCCAGTTGCCCGAGGTCCGGCTGCGGATGCAGCGGCAGGTGCAGGACCAGCGTGGTGCCGCGACCGTCGAGGCCTTCGCCGACGCTGATGCGCCCGCCGTGGGCGCCGATCATGCCCTGGCAGATCGCCAGGCCCAGGCCGGTGCCTTGGCCACCGCGGTCGCCACGGGCAGCGGTGTAGAACATGTCGAAGATCTTCTCCCGCTCGGCCTCGGGAATCCCCGGCCCCTCGTCGCTCACCGCGAAACGCAGCTCGGCGGCATCCTGGCTGACCTCGATGCGCAACCGGCCGTGGTTCGGCGAGAAGCGCGCGGCATTTTCCAGCACGTTGATCAGCGCCTGCTCGATCAGCGCCGCATGCACGTAGAGCAACGGCAGGTCGTTGGCCACGATCGCCTGCACCCGGTACGGCGCCAGCACCGCGCGCAGGCGGTTCAGCGCGCTGCCGACGATGTCGCCCGGCGCCACCCAGTCGCGCGCCAGCTTCAGGCCACCGTGGCCGAGACGGGTCATGTCGAGCAGGTTCTGGATATAGCGGTCCAGTCGCTCGGCCTCGTCGCGGGTGCTTTCCAGCAGTTCGCGACGATCCGCCGGCGGGATCGCCTCGCCCAGCGCCAACAGGCTGTCGATGGAGCCGCGCATGGCCGTCAGCGGCGTGCGCAGGTCGTGGGAGACCGAGGCGAGCAAGGCGCTGCGCAGTTGCTCGGTCTCGCCGTGCAGGCGCGCGGCCTCCAGGTCCTCGGCCAGGCGAGCCCGCGCCAGGGCCTGGGCCAGAGGCTGGCCGAGGGCGGCGAGCAGGCGCCGGCGCTGCGGGCTCAGCGGCTGGCCGTCCAGCGGCGCGACACCGAGCAGTGCCAGCGGTCCCTCTTCCGCCGACAGCGGCCACCACCACCAGCGTCCTCCGGGCAGCGTGCCAGTACCGAGGCCGGCCGGCTGGTCGTGGGCCCAGGCCCAGTCCGCGGCGACCCGTTCCTGGTCGGCGAGTTGCCGCTGCACGCCGGCCTCGGTCTTCCACTCGCCATTGACCTGACCGAGCAGGCAGACCTCGTCGTCCTTCCAGTCGTCGAACTGCTGGGCGGCGGCGGCCAGCACCGCCTGGCGGTCGGTGGCGGCGGTGAGCTTGCGCGACAGCTCCAGCAGCAGGCTGGTTTCCTCCTGGGTATCGCGCAGCGCCTCCAGCTGGCGCCGCTGGCGTGCCGCCAGGTTGCCGGTGAGGCCGGCCATGAACAGGAAGAACGCCAGGCTCAGCAGGTCTTCGTGGCGATGGATGGCGAAGGAAAAATGCGGCGGGATGAACAGGAAGTCATAGGCCAGGAACGACGCCACCGCGCACAGCAGTGCCGGCATCAGGCTGCTGCGCACTGCCACCAGCAGCACCGCCATCAGGAACACCAGGGAGATGTTCGGCAGCTCCAGCAGGTGCGCCACGATCCAGGCCAGGCCGCTGGCCAGGGCGGTCGCCAGCAGCGCCAGCAGATAGTCGTTCCACACCACCGGATAGCGTGGCCGCGGTTCCGCCGGGCGCAGGTCGGCCTCGCTGTCCAGGGCACTGATCTCCAGACCCTGGCCGTCGCGCAGCAGACGCCCGGCGAGACCACCGCCGAAGGCCCGGCGGTACCAGCGGCGCCGCGACTGGCCAACCAGGACCAGGCTGGCGCGGCGCTCGCGGGCATGTTGCAGGAGGGTCCGCGCCACCTCGCCGGCGCGCAGCACGACGATCTCGCCGCCGAGCCGCTCGGCCAGTTGCTGCGCACCCTGCAGGCGCATCCGCGCCTGCTCGCCGCGCAAGCCGCCGGTATCGACGTGTACCACGCTCCAGGGCAGGTGCCGACGTTCGGCGACCCGGCAGGCGTGGCGCACCAGGCGTTCGGCCTGTTCGTCACCGTCGATGCCCACCAGCAGCCGCCCGCGCAACGCCGGCGCTTCCTCGCCGCGCTGGCGGTAGCGGTGGTTGAGGTCGGCGTCGACCCGCGCGGCGGCGGTCTGCATCGCCAGTTCACGCAGCGCGGTGAGGTTGGTCTGCGAGAAGAACGCATCGATCGCCGCCCGCGCCTGTTCCGGCACGTAGACCTTGCCCTCGCGCAGGCGCTCCAGCAGCTCGCGCGGCGGCAGGTCGATGAGGACGATCTCGTAGGCCTCCTGCAACACCCAGTCCGGCACCGTCTCGCGGACCTGCACGCCGGTGATGTCGCGGACCTGGTCGTTGAGGCTCTCCAGGTGCTGGACGTTGACCGTTGTGTAGACGTCGATTCCCGCCGCCAGCAACTCCTGGATGTCCTGCCAGCGCTTGGCGTGGCGGCTGCCGGGAACGTTGCTGTGGGCCAGTTCGTCGACCAGGGCCAGCGCCGGCGGGTCGGCAAGGAGACCGTCGAGGTCCATTTCCTGCAGTTTCATCCCTCGATACTCGAGGCTGCGCAGCGGCTGCTGCGGCACGCCTGCGAGGAGGGACTCGGTTTCCGCCCGCGAGTGGGTCTCGACCACCCCGGCGCGCAGTTTCACGCCCTGGCGCAACTGGGCCTGGGCGGCCTGCAGCATGGCGAAGGTCTTGCCCACCCCCGGCGCCGCGCCGAGAAAGACTTTCAGGCGGCCGCGCCCGTCAGCGGGCAGGTCGGCCAGCAGCGCGTCGGCGCGTGCGGTGTCGGTCATGGATCGGTCGTACTCCGTTGCTCTGCGCCGCGCAGGGCGGACGATCGCCGGCGATCATCCGCCGATGCGGCGATATTGCAAGCCCTTGCGTGGGTCTCTGGGGAAACCTAGCGCTTCAACCCCGCCAGCGCCATGTTCAGCGCCAGCACGTTGACCACCGCCGGCCCCACCAGCGGCCGCTCGGTGTGGCTTTCCACCAGGTCTTCCACCAGCCGCAGCGGCAGCCCGCGCGCCGTGGCCACCCGCAGCGCCTGGTAACGCGCGGCCTGCGGCGGCAGCTGCGGATCGAGTCCGCTACCGGAGGTAGTGACCAGCGCCAGCGGCACCGGCCCCTGGTCGGCGATACGCTCCTGGGCGGCGTCCCTGGCGATGCGCTCGGCCAGTGCCGGGTTGCTCGGCGCCAGGTTGCTCGCGGCACTGGAAACGGTGGCGTAGTCGCCCGCCGAAGGCCGCGAATGGAACCACTCCTCGCCGTCGAACTTCTGCGCGATCAGCCGCGAGCCGAGCACCTTGCCCTCGGCGTCGCGCAGCAGGCTGCCATTGGCCTGCTCGGGGAACGCCAGTTGGGCGATACCGGTGACCAGCAGCGGATAGGCCACGCCGGTGACCATGCTGAGCACCAGCAGTGACGCCAGTGCCGGACGGAGTTGCTTGAACATGTGCAGATCCTCTCTTCAGTCCCAGGCCCTCGCCCGACGGCGAGGGCCGTTGTTCATGCCAGGCCGACGGCGGTCAGCAGCAGGTCGATCGCCTTGATCCCGAGGAACGGCGCCACCAGGCCGCCGACGCCATAGATCAGCAGGTTGCGCTGCAGCAGTTGCGAAGCGTCCGCCGCCTGAACCCGCACGCCGCGCAAGGCCAATGGGATCAACGCGACGATGATCAGCGCGTTGAACACGATGGCCGACAGGATCGCGCTCTGCGGGCTTTGCAGGCGCATCACGTTGAGCACGTCGAGCTGCGGGTAGATGCCGACGAACAGCGCCGGCAGGATGGCGAAGTACTTGGCCACGTCGTTGGCGATGGAAAAGGTGGTCAGCGCGCCGCGGGTGACCAGCAACTCCTTGCCCACCTGGACCACGTCGAGCAGCTTGGTCGGGTCGCTGTCCAGGTCGACCAGGTTGGCCGCCTCGCGGGCGGCCTGGGTGCCGTCGTTCATGGCCATGCCGACGTCGGCCTGGGCCAGCGCCGGGGCGTCGTTGGCACCGTCGCCGCACATCGCCACCAGGCGACCTTCGCCCTGCTCCTGGCGAATCCGCGCCAGTTTCTTCTCCGGGGTAGCCTCGGCGATCACGTCGTCGACCCCAGCCTCGGCGGCGATGGCAGCGGCGGTCAGCGGGTTGTCGCCGGTCACCATCACGGTGCGGATGCCCAGCCGGCGCAGTTCGGCGAAGCGCTCGCGAATGCCCGGCTTGACCACGTCCTTCAGGTGAATGGCGCCGAGCAGCCGGCCGTTGGCTACCACCAGCAGCGGGGTGCCGCCGCTCTGGGCGATCTTGTCCACCTCCCGCGAAAGCACCTCGGGCATCTTCTCCCGCGGCAGGTCGATGAAGCGCAGCGCCGCATCCACCGCCCCCTTGCGGTACACCTGGCCGTTCCAGTCGACCCCGGACAGGCGGGTTTCCGCGCTGAAGGCGATCGGCGTCAGCTCCTCGCGGCGCGGCTCCTCGATCGGATGCAGGATGCGCAGGTATTCGACGATCGACTTGCCTTCCGGGGTGTCGTCGGCCAGCGAGGCCAGCAACGCGCCCTCGGCCAGTTCCTTGCCGCTCACCCCCGGCGCGGCGTACAGCGCGCTGCAGCGGCGGTTGCCGAAGGTGATGGTGCCGGTCTTGTCGAGCAGCAGCACGTGGACGTCGCCGGCCGCCTCCACCGCGCGACCGGACTTGGCGATCACGTTCAGGCGCACCAGGCGGTCCATGCCGGCGATGCCGATGGCCGAGAGCAGGCCGCCGATGGTGGTCGGGATCAGCGTCACCAGCAGCGCCACCAGGAACACCAGCGGCAGGTTGCCGCCGGCGAACAGGGCGAACGGCTTGAGGGTTACCACCACCAGCAGGAAGATCAGGGTCAGGCCGATCAGCAGGATGTCCAGCGCCACTTCGTTGGGGGTCTTCTGCCGCTTGGCGCCTTCCACCAGGGCGATCATCCGGTCCAGGGTCGACTCGCCCGGGTTGGCGCCGATCCGCACCAGCAGCCAGTCGGACACCACCTGGGTGTTGCCGGTCACCGCCGAGCGGTCGCCGCCGGACTCGCGGATCACCGGCGCCGATTCACCGGTGATGGCGGCCTCGTTGACCGCCGCCACGCCTTCGATGACTTCGCCGTCGCCGGGAATCATCTCGCCGGCCTGGACCCGTACCACGTCGCCCTTGCGCAGGCTGCTGGCAGCGACGCTCTCGAAACTGCCGTCGGCGCGCCGCTTATTGGCGGAGAGGCCCTGGCTGCCGGCCTTGAGACTGTCCGCGCGGGCCTTGCCACGCCCCTCGGCTAGCGCTTCGGCGAAGTTGGCGAAGAGCACGGTGAACCACAGCCAGAGGGCGATCTGCAGCGCCACCGAGGTCGGCACCGCCTGGTCGGGGACGAAGCACAGCAAGGTGGTGAGCACGGCGGTCAGTTCGACCACCAGCATCACCGGCGAGCGCAGCAACTGGCGCGGGTCGAGCTTGACGAAGGCTTGCAGCAGCGCCGGCCGCCACAAGGCGGCGAGGCTGGTGGACGCGTTGTGGCGACGTTCGAGCGATTTGTGCAAGGCGTTCTTGGACGCCTGGGTCTGAGCGTTCATGTGCGATTCCTTCAGAAGCCGAGGCTCAGTTGTTCAGCGATCGGGCCGAGGGCCAGGGTCGGCAGGAAGGTCAGGCCGCCGACCAGCAGGATGGTCACGGTGAGCAGGCTGACGAACAGCGGACCATGGGTCGGGAAACTGTTCGGCCCCACCGGGCTGGCCTTCTTCGCCGCCAGGCTGCCGGCGATGGCGAGGATCGGCAGGATGTAGCCGAAGCGGCCGATGAGCATGGCCAGGCCGATCATCAGGTTGTGGAACGGCGTGTTGGCACCGAAACCGGCAAACGCCGAGCCGTTGTTGGCGCTCCCCGAGGTGTAGGCGTAGAGCAGTTGGCTGAAACCGTGCGGGCCGGGGTTGGTCACCGCCGAGGCCGGTCCCGGCAGGCTGGCGGCAATGGCGCCGAGCACCAGCACGCCGACAGGCATCACCAGCAGGGTGAAGACCAGCAGGCGGACCTCCTTCGCCTCGAGCTTCTTGCCCAGGTACTCCGGCGTCCGCCCGACCATCAGGCCGGCGAGGAACACCGCGATCAGGACGAACAGCAGCATGCCGTAGAGGCCGGCGCCGACGCCGCCGAAGATCACCTCGCCGAGCATCATGTTCAGCAGCGGCAGCATGCCGCCCAGGGGGCTCAGGCTATCGTGCATGGCGTTCACCGAGCCGTTCGAGGCGGCGGTGGTGGTGATCGCCCAGAGCATGCTGGCGGCGGTGCCGAAGCGACTCTCCTTGCCCTCCATCGGTGCGCCCTGCTCGACCGGCAACTGCGCCAGCGCCGGGTTCGGCTGGTATTCGGCCCACAGCGACAAGCCCAGGCCGAGGCAGAACAGCAGCAGCATGCAGCCGAGGATCGCGCGGCTCTGGCGCAGGTCCTTCACGTAATGGCCGAAGGTGAATACCAGCGCCGCCGGGATCAGGATGATCGAGGCCACTTCGAACAGGTTGCTCCAGGCACTCGGGTTCTCGAACGGATGAGTCGAGTTGACGCCGAAGAAGCCGCCGCCGTTGGTGCCCAGTTGCTTGATGGCGATCTGGCTGGCCGCCGGGCCGAGCGGGATGGTCTGCTCGGCGCCTTGCAAGGTGGTGGCATGGACGTAGTCGAAGAAGGTCTGCGGCACGCCCTGCCAGACCAGCAGCAACGCCAGCAGCAGGCACAGCGGCAGCAGCACGTAGAGGGTGCCGCGGGTCAGGTCGACCCAGAAGTTGCCCAGCTGCCGCGTGGAGCGGCGGCTGATGCCGCGCGCCAGGGCCACCAGCACGCAGAGGCCGACCGCCGCGCTGACGAAGTTCTGCACCGTAAGGCCGACCATCTGGCTGAAGTAGCTCAGCGAGGCCTCGCCGCTGTAGGCCTGCCAGTTGGTGTTGGTGACGAAACTGACCGCGGTGTTGAACGCCAGGGTCCATTCCAGGCCCGGCAGGTGCTGCGGGTTCAGCGGCAGGCTGCCCTGCAGCATGAGGATCGAGAACAGCAGGACCAGGCCGGCCAGGTTGAATGCCAGCAGCGCCAGGGTGTAGGTCTTCCAGTCCTGCTCGCTCGCCGGATCGACGCCGAACAGGCGATAGCAGACGCGCTCCAGTGGCGCCAGCGGCGCGCTGAGGAGATTGCGTTGGCCTTCCATCACCTTGAAGCAGTAGCGCCCGAGGAACGGTGCAGGCACCAGGACCAGGGCGAAAAAGGCCAGGATCAAGAGAATCTCGTGGCTGTTCATGTGCCCTCCCCTAGGCACGGTCGGCGCGTAGCAGCGCCACCAGCAAATAGACGAACAGTCCCGTGGCCAGGGCCAGGGACAACCAATCCAGAACGGTCATGTGTGCGATCTCTCCTTCGAACGGCCTCTGCCGCTTGAGGGAAAGTCTCCGCAAAGGGGGCGTAAAGAAGCGATTCCGGGCCGCGTCGGACGGCATAAAGAAAGCGTAAAGAGTGGCGCGGACAGCGCCTGGGAGAGCAACCGGCCGGGGACTGCGCCACGGCCGGTGACAAGGCGAAGGATCGACGCTAGCCCTGGGCGGCGCGGATCATGTTGCGGGCGATCAGCAGTTGCTGGATCTGCGTGGTGCCCTCGTAGATGCGGAACAGTCGCACGTCGCGATAGAAGCGCTCGATCCCATAGTCGCCGATATAGCCGGCGCCGCCGAAGATCTGCACCGCGCGGTCGGCGACGCGGCCGCACATTTCCGAGGCGAACAGCTTGGCGCAGGACGCCTCGGTACCGACATCGCGGCCTTCGTCGCGCTGCCGCGCGGCGTCGATGACCATGCAGCGCGCCGCGTAGGCTTCGGCCTTGCTGTCGGCGAGCATTGCCTGGATCAACTGGAACTCGGCGATCGGCTGGCCGAACTGCTTGCGTTCCAGGGCATAGCGCAACGCATCCTCGAGCATCCGCTCGGCGACCCCCACGCAGACCGCGGCGATGTGCAGGCGGCCCTTGTCGAGCACCTTCATCGCGGTCTTGAAGCCGACGCCCTCGACCCCGCCGATCAACTGGCTGGCAGGCACCCGGCAGTCGTCGAAGATCACGTCACAGGTATGCGCGCCCTTCTGTCCCATCTTGCGATCCGGCTTGCCCAGGGACAGCCCGGGCGTACCGCGCTCGACGACGAAAGCGGAGATTCCGCCGGCGCCACGGATCGCCGGGTTGGTGCGTGCCATCACGGTGTAGATGCCGGCCTGCGGGGCGTTGGTGATGAAGCGCTTGGTACCGTTGAGCACGTAGTGCTGGCCGTCACGCACCGCCGTGGTCTTCAGCGAGGCGGCGTCGGAACCGGAGTCCGGTTCGGTGAGGCAGAACGAACTGAGCAGTTCGCCCGACGCCAGGCGCGGCAGGTAGCGCCGCTTCTGTTCTTCGGTGCCGTCGATGACGATGCCCTGGGAGCCGATGCCATTGTTGGTGCCCAGCAGCGAACGGAACGCCGGCGAGGTCCGCCCCAGTTCGAAGGCGATGCTCACCTCTTCCTCCATGGTCACCCCGAGGCCGCCGTAGGCCTCCGGGATCGACAGGCCGAACAGGCCCATCTCGCGCATGCGGGCGATGATCGCCTCGGGGATGCGGTCGGTTTCCGCCACCTCCTGCTCATGAGGCACCAGGCTTTCGCGGACGAACTGGCGGATGCTGTCCAGCAGCAGGTTCAGGGTTTCCGGATCACGAATCATGCTCACTCCAATAGGCCCTTAGGCCGGTTGCCATGATTCCGTCACCGGCCTCGGTCAGCGGGTGGCGGCCTCGATGTTGTGGACCATGTGCAGCAGGCGCGGGCCGATGTCGTCCTCCAGTTTCTCGCGCTTGAGGTGGAAACTCGGCCCGCCGCAGTTGAACGCCAGCAGCCCATGGCTCTCGTGGTGCAAGGCCACGCCCACCGCGTTGACGTCGCGTTGCCACTCGCCGAGCGACAGGCAGAAGCCGTAGTCGGCATAGTCGCGGAAGGCCCGCTCCAGCCCCTTGCGCACTTCCGGCCAGTCTTCCGGGTGGCGCTTGCGGATGTGCCCGAGGATGAACTCCCGCTCGTCCTCCGGCATCGCCGCCAGGCAGGCCCGGCCGATCGCGCTGCGGTGCAGCGAGAGGTGGCTGCCGACCTGGCGACGCATGGTCAGGTTGGCCTCGCCATGCACCACGTCGAGGTAGACCATGCTCAGCCGGTCGCGGGCCGCCATGGCCACCGCGGCCTTGGCGTAGCCGGCCATCTCTTCCATCAAAGGGCGGGCGAGCGCGCGAATCGACAGGTTCGAGAGCATCGCGTAGCCGAACGACATCACCCCCACTTCCAACTGGTACTTGCCGCTATGCGGCAGGTGACGCAGATAGCCCAGCCGGGTCAGGGTGTGGGTCAGACGCGACACCGTCGGCTTCGGCAGGCCGGTCTTCTTCGCCAGTTCCTGGTTGCCCAGCAGGCTTTCCCGTGGTGTGAAACAGCGCAGCAATTCCAACCCGCGGGCCAGCGCGGTGACGAACTGGCGGTCCTTGAGTTCCTCGTCTTTCTCCTGCATCGGGTCGATCAGCACAGCTTCGAAGGCGGACACTTCCGCTTCCGTACTGGCACCTTCCGCCGGACTCCGGCGCTCGTCGTTGCCGCGCATAGTAGGGACCTCTTTTTCAAAAAATCAATAAAACAAAATCATATTTCGCATAGCGAAACTAATAGAAGAACCCATGCACTTTCAACAACGAAAATAAAATCCTTTTAAAACAGTAAATTGTATAAGTAGATCGTCCAAAATCCGACGCGAGTATTTACAACGCCCCGGCTGGCGCTGATTATTTTCGATAAATCATGAAACTATATTTCGCATAGCGAAATATCAATTCATCGGAGCTTCCATGTCCGCCGATCCTTCGCCCGTGGTCCTGCTCGAATTTCCCGCAGCCGATATCGCCCTGCTTCGCCTCAATCGTCCGCAAGCCAGGAACGCGCTGAACGACGAAGTGCGCCAGCGCCTCGCCAGCCACTTCCAGACGCTCGGCGCGGATCCGGCGATCCGCGTCATCGTGCTCACCGGCGACTCGCGCTGCTTTGCAGCTGGCGCCGATCTCCGCGATCTCTCGACGAGCACGGCGATCGGCCTGTACGGCCGCCACAGCGAGCGCTACTGGGAAGCCATCGCGCGCTGCCCGAAGCCGGTGATCGCCGCGGTCAACGGCTTCGCCCTGGGCGGCGGCTGCGAACTGGCGATGCATTGCGACCTGATCGTCGCCGGCGAGTCGGCACAGTTCGCCCAGCCGGAGATCAAGGTCGGGGTGATGCCGGGTGCCGGCGGCACCCAGCGCCTGGTACGGGCGGTGGGCAAGTTCCAGGCGCTGCGCATGCTGTTCACCGGCTGCCTGGTGAAGGCTCCGCAAGCGCTGGCCATGGGCCTGGTCAGCGAAGTGGTGGCGGACGAGTCGACGCTGGCGCGCGCCCTGGAACTGGCCACGGAGATCGCCCGCCTGCCCCCTCTGGCGCTGGCGCAGATCAAGGAGGTGGTCCTGGCCGGTGCCGACCTGCCGCTGGACAGTGCCCTGGCCCTGGAACGCAAGGCGTTCCAGTTGCTGTTCGACTCGCAGGACCAGAAGGAAGGCATGCACGCCTTCCTGGAGAAACGCCCGCCGAACTACCAGGGGAAATAGACGATGCCCGATATTCGTTGTATCGCCGTGGTCGGTACCGGTGCGATGGGCACCGGGATCGCCCAGATCGCCGCCCAGGCCGGCCTGACTGTGTGGCTGTTCGACAGCCGCGCCGAGGCCGCCGCCGAGGCACGCCAGCGCCTGCGGCAGACCTTCGAGAGCCTGTGCGGCAAAGGCAAGCTGAGCGCCGCCGACGCCGAGGCCGCGCAAAACCGGCTGCGGGTGGCGGAACGCCTGGAACAACTGGGCGACTGCGAACTGGTGGTGGAGGCCATCGTCGAGCGCCTGGAGGCCAAGCAGGAATTGCTGCGCCGGCTGGAAGCCATAGTCGCGCCGGAGACCATCCTCGCCAGCAATACCTCGTCGTTGTCGATCACCGCCATCGCCGCCGCCTGCGAGCGGCCGCAGCGGGTCGCCGGCTTTCACTTCTTCAACCCGGTGCCGCTGATGCGCGTGGTCGAGGTGGTCGACGGCCTGGCCAGCGCTCCGGAAGTCGGCGACGCCCTGCTCGCCCTCGCCGCGCGCCTGGGCCACCGCGGCGTACGGACCAAGGACAGCCCCGGCTTCATCGTCAACCATGCCGGCCGCGCCTATGGCACCGAGGCCCTGCGCATCCTCGGCGAAGGCGTCGCCGAATGCGCCGAGATCGACCGTGTGCTGCGCGAGTGTGCCGGCTTCCGCATGGGGCCGTTCGAACTGCTCGATCTTACCGGCCTCGACGTGTCGCACCCGGTAATGGAATCGATCTACCAGCAGTACTACCAGGAACCGCGCTACCGCCCGCACCCGCTGACCCGCCAGTTGCTCGCCGCCGGCCGTCTCGGGCGCAAGAGCGGCCAGGGCTTCTATCGCTACGTCGGCGGCCAGCCGCAGGACAAGCCCGGTCCGCAACCGGTGCCGCAGGCCGCCATCCGGCCCCCGGTGTGGCTGGGCTGCGAAAACGAGGACGACCGCCGCACGCTCGCCGAACTGCTGCATCGCCTCGGCGTCGAGCCGGAAACCGGCGAACGCCCTTCCGCCGCAGCGCTCTGCCTGCTGGCCGCCTGGGGCGAGGACCTGAGCAGCGCCGTGCAGCGCTTCGCCTGTCCCGCCGAGCGCAGCGTCGGCATCGACCTGCTCTGCGACCTCGAGCGCCGGCGCTGCCTGATGCTCTCGCCACTGACTACCCCGGCCATGCGCGACGCCGCCCACGCGCTACTGGCTGGCGACGGCGCCGGGGTCACGGTGCTGCGCGACAGTCCCGGCTTCGTCGTCCAGCGGGTACTGGCGATGATCGTCAACCTCGCCTGCGACATCGCCCAGCAGGGCATTGCCAGCGTCGAGGATATCGACCAGGCGGTGCACCTCGGCCTCGGCTATCCCCACGGCCCGCTGGAATGGGGCGACCGCCTCGGCCCGCGGCGCCTGCTGAGCATTCTCCAGCGCCTGCAGGCGCTTACCGGTGACCCGCGCTACCGGCCCAGTCCCTGGCTGCGCCGACGAGCGCAACTGGGCATGTCCCTGCGCGCCGGCGAAACCGCCGCGGTAGGCTGACGCATCGGCGACCTGGCGACGCAGCGCCATGCGTCTCGCCGCCAGGCCAACGCTTTTTCCCCGAGCGACGCTTTCCGGGCTTGCAGCTGCCGAGGTATCCTGCGCGCAAATTCATCCGATGATTGGATGTTTCTTCCGTGACCATTCCCCTCAAGCGCTCCCTGGTGGACATCGCCCTGGAGCAGATCCGCCAGCGCATCGACGCCGGCCATTGGCCGCTCGGCCAGCGCCTGCCGCCGGAGCCGGAACTCGCCGAGCTGCTCGGCATGAGCCGCAACACCGTGCGCGAAGCGGTGCGCGTGCTGACCTTCTCCGGCGTGCTGGAAGTCCGCCAGGGCGACGGCACCTACGTGCGCGCCTGCGCCGATCCGCTGGAAACCATGCTGGTGCTGGCGCGCAGCGCGGTGCAGCACTCCCTGGAGGCACGCGGGATGATCGAGATCGAGGCGGCGCGCCTGGCTGCCGTTCGCCGCGACGACAGCGACCTGAGCGCATTGCGCGAGCATCTCGACGCTTCGCGCCAGCGCTACGGCAGCGACGACCTGCAGGACTACATCGAGCACGACGTCCGCTTCCACCAACGGATGGTCGATGCCGCCCACAATCCGGTGCTCAGCGAACTCTACCGCTACTTCTCGCAGGTCATCCGGACCTCGCTGGAACGCACCATGGCCGACCCACAAAGGGCCCAGCCCTGCTTCGAGCTGCACCAGCAACTGCTCGACGCCATAGAACGCGGAGACCCGGACGCTGCCGCCGCGGCCAACCGCGCACTGCTGATCTGAACCCGGGACAGACCCATGACTCACGCCTTGAATGCCCGGCCGGGAGCGCATCCCGGCCATCCTCCGGAAGAACTGCTGATCGATGCCGAAGTCGACGACGAACCAGTTCCGCCGGCGCCGCCACTACGCCCCTGGCTGCTCCTGCTGGGCCTGGTGCTGGTGGCGCTGAACCTGCGCCCGGCGCTGTCCAGCCTCGCCCCCCTGCTCAACCAGGTGCGCGACGATACCGGCCTCTCGGCCGCTGCCGCCGGCCTGCTGACCACCGCGCCGGTACTCTGCCTGGGATTGTTCGCGCCGCTCGCGCCGCGCCTGGCCCGGCGTATCGGCGCCGAGCGCAGTGTGCTGCTGATCCTCTTCTGCCTGGCCGGCGGCATCGTCCTGCGCAGCCTGTTCCCGGTGTTCGGCCTGTTCGCCGGCAGCGTCCTGGCCGGCGCCAGCATCGGCATCATCGGCGTGCTCCTGCCGGGCATCGTCAAACGCGACTTCCCGCGCCAGGCCGGGGTGATGACCGGGGTCTACACCATGGCCCTGTGCCTGGGCGCAGCGCTCGCCGCCGGCGCTACCGCGCCGCTGGAGAAGCTCTTCGGCAACTGGGAACTGGCGCTGGCGTTCTGGTCGCTGCCGGCGATCCTCGCCGCCGCCTTCTGGCTGCCGCAGACCCGCCAGGGCCAGCACGCCCATCGCCAGGCCTTCCGTGTCATCGGCCTGTGGCGCGACCCGCTGGCCTGGCAGGTCACGCTGTACATGGGCCTGCAATCGTCCCTGGCCTACATCGTCTTCGGTTGGCTGCCGTCGATCCTGATCGACCGCGGCATGACTGCGGTGGAAGCCGGCCTGGTGCTGTCCGGCTCGGTGATGCTGCAACTGATCACCGCCCTGCTCGCGCCCTGGCTCGCCGCTCGCGCCAGGGACCAGCGCCTGGCGGTGGTGCTGGTGATGGCGACCACCCTCGCCGGCCTGCTCGGCTTCCTCTATGCGCCGCTGCAGACCATCTGGGGCTGGGCGGTCCTGCTCGGCCTCGGCCAGGGCGGTACCTTCAGCATCGCCCTGGCGCTGATCGTCCTGCGCTCGCGCGACGCCCACGTCGCCTCGCATCTGTCGGGCATGGCCCAGGGCGTCGGCTACACCCTGGCGGCCATGGGGCCGTTCATGGTCGGCGTGGTCCACGACCTGACCGGCGGCTGGAACGCGGTCGGCTATATCTTCATCGGCGTCGCCATCGCCGCCACCCTGTTCGGCCTCGGCGCCGGGCGCAGCCAGTACGTGGGGGCCCGCAGCGAACACCTGTAGCCCCGCAGACGCAAAAAGCCCCGCATCGCGGGGCTTTTTCTCCTTCGTCACTCAGGCATCCGGGCCGCGCCCTTCGGCGGGCGGCGTCCGCGGCGTGCTGGCGATCCAGTCGCTGAGCAGGTTGTAGGCCACTGCCAGCAGGATCGGGCCGAGGAACAGGCCCATGAAGCCGAACGCCAGCAGGCCGCCGAATACCCCGAGCAGCACCACCACCAGCGGCAGGTTGCCGCCACGGCTGATCAGGTAGGGTTTGAGGATGTTGTCCACCCCGCTGATGATGAAGAAGCCCCACAGGCCGAGGAACACCCCGTGGCCATAGTCGCCCTTGAAGAACAGCCAGGCGGTGGCCGGACCCCAGACCAGCGGCGGGACCATCAGCAGGCTGCAGGCGAAGGTCAGCAGGCCGAGCAGCATGGCTCCCGGTACGCCGGCGATCATGAAGCCGATCCAGGCCAGCAGGGCTTGCGCCGCGGCGGTACCGATCACCCCGTTGACCACCCGCTGTACGGTGCCGGCGACAAGGTCGCGATAGTGCTCCGCGCGGTTGCCGATCAGGCGCTCCAGGGCACGGTGGACGATGGACTCCAGGCGCGGCCCGTCGCGGTAGAAGAAGAAGATCAGGATCAGGCTGAGGACCAGTTCCAGGATCCCTCCGCCGATCTTCGCGCTGCGCGCCAGCAGCCAGTTGCCGACCTCGCCGACATAGGGCTTGAGCACGTAGAAGAACGCCACGCCCTGTTGGTCGATGGAGTCCCACCAGCCGATCAGGCGGTCGCCGATCAGCGGTACGCCGGCCATCCACGAAGGCGGCGGCGGCAGGCCCTCGACCTGGAGATTCTTCAGCAGCTCCATCAGCGAGCGAACGTTGTCCGCCAGGCCGAAGCCGAGCCAGATCAGCGGCAATGCCACCAGGACGATCCAGCCCAGGGTCAGCAGGCCCGCCGCCAGCGACTCGCGGCCACCGAGCAGGCGCGTGAGCATGCGCATCAGCGGCCAACTGGCGAAAGCCAGCACCGCGGCCCAGAACAGCGCCGACCAGAATGGCGCCAGCACCCAGAGACTGGCACCGAGCAGACCGAACAGCAGCACGCGAAGCAACAGCCGATCGTTATCGAACATCAAGGCAGGCCTTCCTCAAAGGGGGATACACCGATAGACAGCGCTCGGCGTGCGCCGTTTCCAGCCGGAGCGTGGGGCGCGGGGGAAAGGCAGTCTACTCTGGCGGGCGGCCTTGCCGAAGGCATTTTCGCCATCGCCCGGGCCCGCAGGCCCGGGCGAACGCGTTCAACGCAGCCAGTTGAGGTGCAGGCCCTCGACCTCCGACTGGCCCAGATCCATGCGGCTGTTCAGCACGCCCTGCCCGCGCAGGGCGTCGCGCCACTCCTGGGCGTGCTTGCCGGACAGCTCGACCCGCACCCCGGTATCCAGGCGCAGGGTCCGCACCAGCAGCTCCAACCAGGAGCCGGCCGGCTCCGCCGGCACATGGCTGAGGGTCAGTTCGCCGTTGGCCTTGAGCAGGCGCAGCAGGGTCGCCGGGCTCGGCAGCAGTTCCGCCAGCGGCGCATCGGCCTTGAGCTCCTCGGCCTGCAGGTAGGCGCGGCGATTGCCACGGGTGATCGAGTAGACCGCCACCAGGCTGTTCTCCTGCGGCGCCGCCAGACGCACCAGCAGGTAGGCCTGCTGCTCGTCCGGGCCGTACAGCTTGGCATTGCCGAACACGGCGTTGGCCAGCAGGCTGCTGGAGCCGCAGTCGCGTCGCTCGCACCAGAACAACGGCGTGGCGTCGGCCTTGAGCAGCGCGGTGCGCGCCGCGGCGAACGCCTCCTGGCTGCTGTGCTCGGGCGGCAAGCGGTAGGTCAGTGCGGTCAGCTCGCCTTCGGCGCGCACCTCGCCCTCCATGCGCAGGCGACCGCTGATGCGACTGATCGCCCCTAGCGGGTAGATCCGTTCCTCACTCGGCGCCTGACGGAAGTCGACGATCTCGGCGCGCGGGAAGCGCGGCAGGATGTCCAGGTCATGGCTGCCGGGAAGGTCGGCGGCCAGCGCCGAAAAGCTGAAAACGCCCAGGGATAGCAACAGGAACCCTCGCATACCGGCCCTCAACGGGTCAGCATCGACTGGGCGGTACGGATGGCGTCGTCGCCCTCCTTCTCCCGCCGCGGCACCAGCAGTCCGCGCTGCACCGCGGGACGCGCCTCGATGGCGGCGATCCAGCGCTGCAGGTTGTCCAGCCCGTCGACGGCGACACCGGACCAGTCGTGGATGCGCACCCAGGGATAGGTGGCGATATCGGCAATGCTGTAGTCGCCGGCGAGGTACTCGGCCTCGCCCAGGCGACCGTCGAGAACTTCGTAGAGGCGCCGGGTCTCATGCTGGTAGCGGTCGATGGCGCCCTGCAACTTCTCCGGGAAATAACGGAAGAACACGTTGGCCTGCCCCTGCATCGGGCCGACCCCGCCCATCTGGAACATCAGCCACTGGATCACCCGCGAGCGGCCCTTGACGTCGGTGGGCATCAGTTGCCCGGTCTTCTCGGCGAGGTAGATGAGGATCGCGCCCGACTCGAAGACGGCGAAGTCGTCGTTGTCGCGGTCGACGATGGCCGGGATGCGGCCGTTGGGATTGATCCTGAGGAATTCCGGAGCCTTCTGCTCCTTCTTGTCGAACGACAGCGCGTGCACCCTGTAGGGCAGGCCCATTTCCTCGAGGGCGATGGAAACCTTGTGGCCGTTCGGCGTGGCGGCGGTGTAGAGATCGATCATGCGGTGACTCTCCGTAACGATCCGTCCAGCCTTACGGCTGGACCCGGAATAGTCAAGGAAACAACGGCAAGCCGGTGTTTCAGCGCGCGAAGAAGGCCGCGAAGACCCTGGCCACCGCCTGCGCCCCGGCCTCATCGTCCAGATGCAGGTGATGCCCGCCCGGCAGGTGGTGCCGCTCGAACGGCAGGGTCTCCAGCAGCGCCCGCATGCGCGGCTCCACCGCCAGCATGCCCTGTTCGGCCAGCACCAGGCTGACCGGGCATTCCACGCTGCGCACGAAGTTCAGCGCGTGGGCCTGGGTCAGGCGCAGCGGCGACGGTAGGGTCAGGCGCGCGTCGGTGCGCCAGGTATAGCCACCGGGCACCGGTTCCAGGCCGCGCTGGGCGAGCAGTTCGGCGGCCTCCCGGGAGATCTCGCCAACCCCGCGCATCCGCGCTTCCACGGCTTTTTCCAGCTCGGCATAGACCGGCTTGCGCTTGTGGCGTAGCGCCAGTTGCGCCTTCAGCGCTTCGCCGAGCTTCTGCGGCGCCTTGTCGGCTTCGCCAGTGTAGGGAATCAGGCCATCGATCAACGCCAGCCGCTCGATGCGCTCGGGCAAGGCCCCGGCGAGCAGCACCGAGACG